>CALWKU010000071.1 GCA_944381345.1 uncultured Christensenellaceae bacterium | reverse complement strand
TCAGGGCTTGACCGCAGCAGCATTAAGCAGACCGCGGATTGTGCCACGAGGTAGCTTTAGAGGAGGCAACTGTCCCTGTTACGCTCCGGTGCTTCTTGTCAAAGTCGGTTGCACGGTTTTTGAAAATATCGGCGCAAACGCGCCGTTTTTTCACATCTTTATGCGACGCGGCAGGCTTTCCGGCGCACTACGTTTTCGCCGCAAACATCGGCTTCTTTAGAGCGCCCTTACGGCGCGGCTAATATCTCTCGATCCTGTTTCATATGCTTTTGTATGGACTATTCCAAATACTATCTGCGCAATTACCGCCGCGACGAAGAGAGACCTCCGTCGGACGCAGAGATCCCTTACGACGGAACATCCGAACAACGACACGTCCCCGAGATAGTCTACATAAATCCGGACGGGGAGGAATTTTTCCCTCAGCCGCCCTCCGCAGACGCACGCCCGGACAAAACGGGCAAAAAGCCGTTTTTGACGCGCTTTGTAATCAATGCCCTGATCGCCGTCGTCGTGATATTGTCGCTGTTCGTATCGGTCGATTTCATCACCGACGGCGGACTTGTAGAGGAAGTTACACGGCTGATATACGACGAAAAGCCGTATTACGCCGTACTCGAACTGCCCGCCGACTCACCCGAGGAGGCGATCCTGAACTCGCAGACGCTGCGCATTGGCGGCAAGGCGGGATATCCCGTCAGATACGACGGAAAATATTACTGTGTAGCCGATCTTTTCGACAACGACGGGGACGCCGAAAAGTCTCTGCCGCCTTCGGGCGCATCGATCTACGAATTGACGTTGACTCCGCCCGAACTCCCCGAAGAATACGAAAAGTTTATCGAAAGACCTCACCGCTTGTTTGACGCTCTCAAAGAGACGGAAGAGAAACTTTTGTCGGGACAAGCGGGCATAAGCGAGGCGATATCCGATGTCAAAGCGCTGTACGAAATCGTCCTGACCGAGACAGACGAACTCAAATCCATGTCGAACGACCGTGCGACCAAAGCGATCCTTGAGTTTGTATCCGACTATTCTGTCGCGCTTGCGGCGCTTGAAATGCTTTGCGACGACAACGTTACGGTACAAAGCTACGTCTCCGATCTCAAATATGCGCGCTGCCAGATTATGTTTGCATTCGCGCTTTGAAAAACGCCCGAAAATCGGGCGTTTCGGGCGATTTTGTCATCTGCTCACAATGTCGTGGATCCTGTCCCAAAGCGTGGCTTTAGGCACGTCTGTCGGCGATACAAGCTCGACTTCTTTGCGCCTGTCTCCGCAAGTCAACACTAACTTGCCCACCGCCTCTCCTTTGGCGATCGGAGCTTTAACGTCGAACATCTCGAAAGACGCCTTAACTTCTTCTCCGCGCATCACCGTCATCGCGGCGTCCTCGGCGGCAACGGGACGAACCGACTTGATCTTGCCGCCTTTCACCGCCGCTTCGGCCTCAGCCTCTTTGCCCTTTTCCAATACGACTTTGCGCGTCAAATTTGCATATGCATAGTTAAACAGCCTACTGACCTCGGCAAATCTCGTCTTGCCGTCTGGCGCTCCTATTACCGTTGCGACGACTTCAATCCCTCCGCGATCCGCACAAGCAGACAGGCAAAACCCCGCGTCCTCGGTATATCCCGTCTTGCCGCCTCGGCAGCCGGCGTACTGTCGTATCAGCTTGTTAGTATTTGTCAAAACGGTGATTCTGCCCGACGGATGCACGAATTCCTCTGTCCATATGCCCGCATAATCGAAATATTCTTCGTGCCTCATCAATTCACGCGTCATTATATTTACGTCGCGGGCGCAGGAATACTGTTCGCCGTCGCTCGGAAGCCCGGTACAGTTGTCAAAACGCGTATTTTTCAGCCCGAGAGAATCGGCTTTGTCGTTCATCTCGGCGACAAAGGCGTCTGCGCTGCCCGAAATGCGCTCGGCAAGCGCGTAAGACGCGTCGTTTGCGGATGCGACAACCACGCCTTTAACGAGGTCGGATACCGAATACTGCTCTCCGGCGTCAAGAAACATCTGACTTCCACCCATACCGGCAGCCTCGGAAGATACCGTTATCTTTTCGTCAAGTGACAGCTCGCCCGCCTCTATAGCCTCGAATGCGAGGACGGCGGTCATTATCTTGACCATACTGGCGATCTCATGCCTCTCGTCGGCATTGACGGAATAGATCTCTCTGCCGTCAACATCGCTTAGATAAGCGGAAAAAGACGATATCGCAATGTCGCCCTCCTCCGCGCATGCATACTGTATCGTACATAACGATATCGCGACGGCAATTAACGTCAGCGTCAAAATTGCTTTTTTCATATCATACCTCACACGGATAGTGTACGCATAGCGATCAAAATTTTTCAAATGCAAATTTAGTATTGTTTTGGCTGTAATACATGGTATTATTATGATGTTTGTGTTAATTTAGAATAATTTATAAGTATAATTTATTAACTGCTCATATCCATACCTTGTACTCGCCGCAATACAAAGATTTCTTTTTAACACTCTTACCTGCCGTCAGTCAAACTGCGTCGACAAACCGCAGAATACACATAACCGTTTTGTACATATATTTTTATGCTTTTCGGTATTTTCTTTTATATAGAGTCAATATTATTATAATGAAAACAATTTGCGGAGGGTGAAATGAAGATCGTCTTGACCGGCGGAGGAACGGCAGGGCACGTCGTCCCCAACCTTGCTCTGCTGCCCAATCTCAAAGACAAATTTTCTTCGATCGTCTATTTGGGACAAAAGGACAGTATAGAACAGCGCCTGGCGCAGTCCGCAGGCTTAGAGTTTTTCCCCGTTCGCGCGGTCAAATTCGACAGGTCGTCGAAGCTGTCGTCTTTTCGCATCCCGTTTGCCCTCGCTTCGTCCGTCGTCACGGCGAAAAAGCTGCTCAGAGATCTTAGACCAGATATAGTGTTTGCTAAAGGCGGATATGTATCTCTGCCCGCTTCGTTTGCCGCACGCTCGCTCGGCATACCGGTAGTCTGCCACGAATCCGACTACTCTCTCGGACTTGCCAACAGACTGATATCCCGCTTTGCAGCTTGCACTCTTACGTCTTTTGACGATACTGCGGCAAAACGCGCTGTCTTTACAGGCAATCCCGTTCGCAAGGCTGTCTGCTGCTCCGATCCGACTATCGCCGTCAAACTATGCGCGTTTTCACGCTCTGCAAAGACAGTGCTGTTTATAGGCGGATCGAGCGGCGCCGCCGCGATCAACTCTGCCGTAGATCACGCGCTCCGCACTCTCACACGCGACTTCAACGTCGTTCACATCTGCGGCAAAGGCAACTCCCGACCGCGATCTCACGGATATCGCTGCTTTGAATTCGCCGACGACATACTCTCCTTTTTCGCACTGGCGGACGTAGTAGTCTCGCGCGCGGGCGCCAACACGGCGTGCGAACTTATGGCTATGGGCAAGCGCGTCATCTTTGTACCGCTGCCCGCAGGAGCGTCGCGCGGCGATCAACTTCAAAACGCACAGGCGTACTCAAAGCGTTATCCGTGCAGGATATTGCCGCAGGATCGGCTTAACGCGTACGAGCTCGTCTGCGCGATCTCCGACTCGCTGTCTCGTCCGTCGCCTCAGCCCGACCTTGCGTCGCTCAAAGCCGCGCCCGCGATCGCGGATATCTTAGCACAGGTCTCAGCTCACACCTTCCCCGGAAGAAAATAAAACGCCCGAGGCGAAACAGCCCCGGACGCAATCGAAAAAATCAGCTTAATCTATGTTGTGACGCCAAGCCGACGCGGCGACCAGATCAAGGTTGCTTCCGTTGTTTTTACAGGCGGTTTTGAGTACGTTCGAGCCTTTCTTCGTCCTATCCGCGATCGGAACGTCCTCCGTGCTTACCGGCACACAGCTGCCGTCGACAAGTTCAACCGCAAAGTCGTAAGGCATGGTGACGATATCGACGAACACGATCGCGCCGTTCTTTGCTACATCCGTAAGCTGCACTCCCTTACGATAGCGCTTGGTCGGCTCTATCGAGGACACGACGACCCGCTTGGCAAAGCCGTTGTCCGACATCACGACGATCTCGCCGACGTCCGCGTGGCTCGCCGCATATATCACTTTGTCGCCGTCGTTGAGCTGAATACCGCGCACACCCGACGCTTTGCGCCCCTGCTGCGGGATATCCGATTCCGCATTGAGGACCATGCCCTGTTCCGTGACGAACAACAGATACTCGTTTTCCTGATCGACGATCTCGACGTTGATGACCTCGTCGCCGTCATCTTTGAACACAAGCGCGGGATAGACCGATTTTTTGTCCGTGCCGTACTCTGACGCGGCGCTCTTTTTGACGAGTCCGTCGCGGGTGAAAAAGCACAGTTCCCTGCCTTCTATCATCGCGGGCGTTGCGACTGCGATCAGTCTGTCGTCGCTGTCCGCCTTGGCAATCTTGGACACGGGCACGCCCTTTGACTTCCACTTGTCGTCGCCGAGCGCGTCGACGCTGAACACCACGGCAAGTCCCTTGCGCGTAAACCCTATGAGATTGCCCGAATTGTCGCACTTGACGACCTGCCTTACAAGATCGGCTTGCGCGCAGTTGACAATACTCTTGGACGCGAGACGATAGTTCTTTTCGCCCATAAATTTGAGACAGCCGTTTTGAGTCAGTGCCAGCACGCCCGAACGCTCTATCTTGGCGTTGAGGTCGATCGTTGCAATCGTCGCCTTATCGGGAGATATGATCTCGGAGCGGCGTTTGTCCGCATATTTGCGCTTGATCTCAAGCAGTTCCTTTTTGACTACGGCAAGCTGTCTGCGCTTTGACGACAGTACGGATTCGAGTTCGCTTATCTTTTGCCCCAATTCGGCGATCTCCTCCTCAAGCTTGCGCGCGTCCACTTTTTTGAGCTGCTTCAGCTTCATCTCGAGAATGGCTACGGCTTGGCGCTCGGTCAACGAAAACTCGCGCTTGATCTGCTCTTTCGCGTCGTTGTCCGTCTCGGCGTTGAGAATGATCTCGACGACGCGGCGGATATTGTTGACCGCGATCAGCTTGCCCTGCTGGATATGTTCCTGGCGTTTTGCCTGGTTGAGTTCAAACTGCGAGCGGCGGTATATAATCTGTCTCTGATATTCGGTATAGTGCGCGATGATCTCGAGCAGCCCCATTTGTTTAGGTTTGCCTCCGGCAATAGCGACCATATTGACCGAAAACACGTCCTCAAGCCCCGTCGTCCTGAACAGCGCGGCGAGCGTCTTTTCGGCGTTCGCGCCCTTGCGCAGCTTGATGACCGATCGCTGCCCGTTGCGGTCGGACTCGTCGACGATGTCGGTGATCACACCGAACACTTCCTTTTTCTTTTCGCGCAGCTCGTTGATGCGCTGCAAAAGCTGAGCCTTGTTCTTTTGGTAAGGCAGTTCGGTGATGACGATGACGTCCTTGTCGCCGTCTTTTTCGACAAACGCGCGCGCCCTGACGACGATCTTGCCCTTGCCGGTCGCGTAAGCCTGCTCTATGCCTTCGCCGTCGATGATGACGCCGCCCGTCGGGAAATCGGGCGCGGGGATATATTGCATCATATCTTTGAGAGTGATACGGCTGTTTTCTATGTATGCGACTATGCCGTTGATGACTTCTCCGAGATTATGCGGCGGAATATTGGTCGTCAGACCCACCGCAATGCCCATCGCACCGTTGACGAGCAGGTTGGGGAACTTGCACGGCAGCATATCAGGCTCCTGCAGCGTGTCGTCGAAGTTGAGCGAAAAGCTGACCGTCTCCTTGTCTATGTCGCGCAGCATCTCCATCGCAAGCGGTGTGAGCCTCGCCTCGGTATAACGCATCGCCGCCGCGCTGTCGCCGTCGACGCTGCCGAAGTTACCGTGACCGTCAATGAGCAGCATACGGGTATTGAACGGCTGAGCCAGCCTGACCATCGCGTCGTAAACGCTGCTGTCGCCGTGCGGATGGTATTTGCCGAGGCACTCGCCCACTATTCTCGCCGACTTTTTGTGCGGCTTGTCGGGGGTGTTGCCGAGTTCGCTCATCGCAAACAAAATGCGCCGCTGAACAGGTTTGAGACCGTCCTCAACGCGCGGAAGAGCTCTGTCAAGGATGACATGCTCGGAATAGGGCATCATCGACGAATGCATGATGTCCTCGATGCTGTCCTCTATGATTATCGATCTATCCTCAAAAATTTCGTCCTTTTTTGCCATGTCAGTCCTTCAACTCCTTGAACCCGTCCACCTTGTTGAAGTTGGCGTTTTCATAGATATATTCGCGTCTCGCCTCGACATTGTCGCCCATAAGCACCGAGATGCGGCTCTCCGCCTCGGACGCGTCCTCGATGGTCACCCGCATCAGCGTACGCTTGGACGGATCCATCGTCGTCTCCCAAAGCTGTTCGGGATTCATCTCACCTAACCCCTTATAGCGCTGCAACGTATAGCCGCGCGCCGCGCCTTCGAGCATGGTTTTGAGTTCGGCGTCGTCATAGGCGTAACGCGTGCCGTTCTTGTCGCTGATGCGGTACAGCGGCGGCATGCCGATATAGACGTGCCCGTCCATGATCAGATCTTTCATATAGCGGTAGAAGAACGTCAGCAGTATCGCTCTGATATGCGCGCCGTCCTGATCCGCGTCTGCAAGGATTATGACTTTGTTGTATTTGAGATTTTCGACATTGAAGTCACGCCCCAATCCCGCGCCGAGCGCGTTGATTATCGACGCCATCTCCTCGTTGTCGAGTATTTGGTTGATACGCTTTTTCTCGGCGTTGAGCGGCTTGCCTTTGAGCGGCAGTATCGCCTGGAAACGTCTGTCCCGCCCCTGCTTTGCGCTGCCGCCCGCCGAATCGCCCTCGACGATGAACAGTTCGTTGAACTCGGGCTTGCGTCCCGTACAATTGGACAGCTTGCCCACGAGCGCGCTCGACGTCATCTTGTTGAGACGGCGCATCGTCTCCTTGTCGTTGGAAGTCTTGAGCCTGACCGTCGCCGCCTGTTGAGCTTTGGTATAGATCGCGTCGACAGTCTCTTTTTTCGCTTTGTTGAGCCAATCGCCGAGCAGGTCTACAAGGGCGTTTTCCACCAAAGGTCTGACCTCGGGATTGCCGAGTTTTGTCTTTGTCTGCCCTTCGAACTGCACGTCGCGCAGCTTGATCGCAAGCACCGCAGTCATACCTTCACGGTAGTCCTCGCCCAGCAGATTCGCCTGCTTTTCTTTGAGTATGTTGTGCGAACGCGCAAACTCGTTGAACGCCTTGGTATAGCCGGATTTGAATCCCGCCTCGTGCGTGCCGCCCTCGGTTGTCGGGATATTGTTGACAAAACTGAACACGCTCTCGGCGTAATCCTCGGTGTGTATGACCGCAAGCATCATCTCGAAGTTGTCCGCCTTCTTCTCGACATATATCGGGTCGGGATAGAGCGGCGTCTTTCCTCCTTCGGTGATGTTGCCGAGTACAAAGTCGCGCAGTCCGCCCTCAAAATGATATTCTACCGAAAGCGGACCGCCGCTCTCGGAAACCGCGCGCAGATCCGTGACCGAAATGGTCAGATTGCTGTTGAGATACGCAAGCTCGCGGCATCGTCTGGAAATTACTTCAAATGAAAATCTTTCGTCGCCGAACACGCGCGCGTCCGGCAGAAACGTCACCAGCGTGCCCTTCGCCCTTTTATCGCACGGCTCGGTGGTCATCTCTCCTTTTTTGACGCCGCTCTTAATCTCGCCTCCGACGACAGGCGAATGAAATTCCTGCGTGTACTCCACTCCCTTTTTGAACACCTTGACCGTCAGCCATTCGGACAACGCGTTGGCGACGCTCGCACCCACGCCGTGCAGACCGCCCGACGTCTTGTATTCGGCGTTATCAAACTTTCCGCCCGCATGCAGAAGCGTAAAGACCATCTCTACGCCTGTCATGCCGTGCTTGGTGTTTACGTCGACGGGAATGCCTCTGCCGTCGTCCTTGACGCTTGCGCTGTTGTCCGGGTAAAGGGTGATGTCTATGCGCGAACCATAGCCGTTGGTGATCTCGTCTATACTGTTGTCGATGATCTCCCAAAGGATGTGGTGCATCCCTTTGCTTCCGGTCGTGCCTATATACATGCCGGGGCGCTTGCGGACAGCGTCGAGCCCCTCAAGAACTTTAAGTGAATTGGCGTCGTAATCGTCGCCGACCGTGACAGCCGTCTTTTCCTTAGCCATTTGACCTCCGTCAGTCTGCCGCACCGTCGAGGCAAGCCTCGAAGAAGTCGGCGACGTCGGCGTAAACCTCGTCTTTGTTCAGCTCGTTGAGCAGTTCGTGACGAGCGTCGGGATACAACTTCATCGACACGCGCGTCATACCTACCGACGAATACTTATCGTACAGCTTGGCGACCAGCTTGCCCATCCCTCCGACGGGATCCTTGTCTCCGCTGATGATGAACAGAGGCAAATCCTTGCGTATGCTGCTTAGCGCAGACGCCTTGTACAGTTTGGACAATCCCGCAAAGAAAGACTTATAAAAGCCTGCGGACATAGTAAAATCGCAGAATTTATCGGCAAGATATTTTTCTCTCTCCGCGTCGTCGCGGTTTCCCCATGCAAACGGCTTGCGTTCGGACTTGAACTTGGCGTCGTATGCGCCGAAAGTGAGCTTGCGAATAAGTTCAGCAGGCTTGTCCTTTCCTTGGAAGGAAGTCTGCAACGACGCGACAAGTTTGCCGAACGCCACCGGGAGTCCCGACTGACACGCGCTTCCGCAAAGCACCGCGCCAATAATGTCGCCGCTCGCACGCTGAATATATCCTTGCGCAAGGAAAGATCCGTAGCTGTGACCGAAGACGATGAGAGGAAGGTCGTATTCCCTCTTTGCATATTCTGAGATAACAATCTCGTCTTGGATAGTGTCGGCAAAACAATCGCCGTCCGGAACAGTTCCGAGCTTGCCTTCGCCCGCCGTTCTGCCGTGCGCTCGATGATCGTCGCCAATAACGATATAACCCAAAGAATTCAAATATTCGGCAAAGGGCGCATACCTTCCGATATGTTCCGCCATACCGTGAAAAATCTGTACGACTGCCCTGGGCGACTGAACGTCGTCCCAAACGCTGAGCCACAGGTCGTACCCTCTGTAGCCCTCGAGTATAAACTGTTTCATTAGTATATCCCACGCCCAAAAATGCAAAAAGCACAACATATGGGCGAATGCTTTTTATTTGTCAAATAAATTATACAATATATTGCGGTTTTTTGCAAGTGTAAATTTAGCGCACCCCCTTTTCGATCGTCGTCGGCTTGCACTACTGCATAAACCGATCTCGATATGAATATTTATTCGTATATATTTATCAGGATTATTGATTATTATAGATGACTTTTATGTAATAAATAACAATAATGGTTTATTATTATGAATATTATACGACTGCAATGTACCGGTATCAGACAGCAAAATCAAGTAAACGTCGCGCCTTTTTCATCCAAAATATTGACTATAAGTCTTGCGACATTGTCAAATCCGATCAGTTCTCCTATATATCCCGGCTCAACTCTGCTGCCGTAGACAAGCAGAGGCACGGCTTCGCGCGAGTGGTCGGTACTCGGTGTAGACGGATCGCAGCCGTGATCGGCAGTGACGATGATCACATCCTCATAGTCGAGCCTGCCTATCAACTCTCCGAGGCGCACGTCAAAATCATTTACGCATTTTGCATACCCTTCCACGTCGTTTCGGTGTCCGTACAGCATATCCGTCTCTACGAAATTGGCAAACACGAGACCGTCGCGTTTCTCACGATAGCCAAGCACGCGTTGCCACACCTCTTCGTTGCTGTGACCGCCCAAGTTCATGGTGACCCCTCTGCCGCAGAATATGTCGTTGATCTTGCCAACCGCCGCGACCTCTCTGCCCTGCTCGCACAACACGTCGAGCAGCGTCTTTCCCGGAGGCGGAGACGCATAGTCCTTTCTGTCTGCGGTACGATAGTATCCGCCGTTTCCGTCCGGCAGAAACGGGCGAGCGATCACTCTGCCAACATTATGCTCGCCGCACATTATCTCCCTTGCCTTTTCGCAATATTCGTACAGCTTTTTCAGCGGCACAACATCTACGTTGCACGCGATCTGCAACACGCTGTCCGCCGAAGTGTAGACTATAGGCTTGCCGGTAGCGGTCATCTCGTCCCCGAGGCGTTTGATTATCTCGGTGCCGCTCTCGGCGCAATTACCGAGCAATTCATCCACTCCCCACGCCGCGCACAAAGCGTCCGTAACTTCTTTCGGGAAGCCATTGGGATAGACGGGATTCGGTTTATCGTTGATCAGTCCTGCAAGCTCGAAATGCCCCGTCGTAGTGTCTTTGCCAACCGATCTTTCGACCATCCTGCCGCACATTCCGATAAGTCCGCCGTCATACTTTTCGCCGGCAGCGAGTTTAAGCCCCATCTCATCGAGAAAAAACGTATTCAGATGAGGCGCTATCGCACGATAGGTATTGCTTCCTTCATCTCCGTAAGCGGCGGCGTCGGGCGCGCAGCCCACGCCGAGAGCGTCGATCACGAGCAAATATACCGTCTTCATATATCCATTATACCACCTCTTGACGCGTGTTTCAAGATATCTTCGCTCAAAACGACTCCCGATCTCCGTACAGAATATGTGCTGCCTCAATTATAAATTTAGATGCGGTCGGCTTGCCTCTCGTGTCGTCGACTATATTTGAGAACGCCTCGCTCGTCTTTTTCGTCCACGCCGCCGAAAGCGCGTTTTGGATCGCCTTATCCACGCATTCGGGCGTGGTGCAAAATCTTTCGGCTATTATTGGGTAACCGCGACGTTTTAGCGGAAATATCCGGTCCGTATGCGCCTTTTCGATGAGCGCGCATAGATATCTCGTCGCCTTGTGCCTCGGGTTTATACCCGTAGACAGCAGCAAGTCCAATACAATTTGTTCCATATATGCATTATATCATTCTGTTTCCGTCGCTTAAACGCGCCGACGGGGTGATCGTCCCGCATTTTGTCGAACCGCGGGCATATAACGCCTCAGTCCAAGCATAGATTTTGATATGAAGTTCAAACCGAACGCTAATTTTTTTGCAGCCGAAGCTGCCGAGTTTTTACGAAAAAATTCTCGGCTCGCAGTACTGTTTGCGTGCTGCGCGCTGCTGGGCGCGGCGATCGGGATCGCAGTCGCGCTGAAGATCGAGGACTACTCTTCGGAAAATGTTATCGAACTGCTCAAATCGGCGGAATATTCAAAATCGTCGGCTTTTTTCAAGTATTCGGCATTGGCTGCGGTCGGAGCCTTGATAGGCTATCTTGCCGTGTTTAAACGCGTCTTTACGCTTGCGAGCGTGTTTTGGCTGATATATATCGGCTATCGTTTCGGCTTGCTCGCGGTCGGCGCGTGCAACGTCTCTCTCGGTACGGGGCTTGCCAGCATATTCTTGTTCTGCGCTCCGATCTATTTTTCGCTGACTGCGTTGAGTTTCGCCGTGGTAGGCCTTTGCTCGCGCTTCTGGCTTGCGAAAAACACCGCGATGACCTGCCGCTCGCTGTTGAGTCGGGCAATATGCGAGACGGCGGTGTGCCTTGCGGTATTCGTCGCCGTCGATGCGATTTTTACAGTGATGATACCGTGGCTGATCGATATATTGTTCCTTTGAGCATACAAAAACGCCCGCCGCATCCGCGGCAGGCGTTTTGATTTTGTTATTTCGCGTATTCCACTCTGCGCAACTCCCTGATAACGTTGACTTTGATCTGTCCGGGATAATCGAGTTCCGCCTCGAGCTTTTTGGCGATCTCCTTTGCCATAAAGGTCGTCTGAGAGTCGTTGACCTCTTCGGGTTTGACGATGACGCGGATCTCGCGCCCCGCCTGGATAGCATACGACTGTTCGACGCCGGCGAAGGAATTGGCGATGCCCTCCAGCTTTTCGAGACGCTTGACATAATTTTCGATCGACTCGCGCCTTGCGCCCGGTCTTGCGCCCGAGATCGCGTCCGCTGCCTGTACTACGATCGCTTCAAGCGTCTTTGGTTCGACGTCGTTGTGGTGCGCCTCGATCGCATGAATGACCGCTTTGCTCTCTTTGAATCTCTTGGCGATATCCACGCCGATCGTGACGTGCGTACCCTCAAACTCGTGATCTACAGACTTACCTATGTCGTGCAGCAGACCCGCCCTCTTGGCGACCTTGACGTCTGCGCCGAGTTCGGAAGCCATGAGCCCTGCGAGATAGCTGACCTCGAGAGAGTGATTAAGCACGTTTTGACCGTAACTGGTGCGGAATTTCAACCTGCCGAGCAACTTGATCATCTCGGGGTGAAGCCCGAACACACCCGCGTCGTAAGCGGCGTTTTCGCCCGCTTGCTTCATCTGTGCGTCAAGATCTTTTCTGACCTTTTCGACCGTCTCTTCGATGCGCGCGGGATGTATCCTGCCGTCCGAGACGAGCTTTTCGATAGTAAGTCTTGCGACTTCACGCCTAACTGCATCAAACCCCGAGATCGTGACCACGTCCGGAGTGTCGTCTATGATGAGATCTACGCCGGTCGAGTTCTCGATAGCACGGATATTTCTGCCCACTCTGCCGATCAGACGTCCCTTCATCTCTTCGTTGGGGAGAGCGACTACCGATGTGCATATCTCCGACGCATGGTCGACGGCGCATCTTTGGACCGCCAGACCCACGATATTCTTCGCCTTTTTGTCGGCTTCGTCCTTGGCTTGCTGTTCGATCTCTCTGACCTTAGTCTCGGCGTCCTTTTTTGCCTCGTCGACGAGTTCGTCGATGAGCATCTGTTTCGCCTCCGACTGAGTCATGCCCGCCACCTTTTCGAGTTCCTCGATCATCTTGGCGTGGGCGCCGTCAAGTTCCTGCTGCATTGCGTCGAGCTTGTTCTGTTTTTGCTCGACCTGTTTCTTCGCCTCGTCGAGAGCGTCGGACTTTTTGTCCAATGCCGACTCCTTTTTGTCGAGCTGATCCTCGCGCTGTATGAGGCGCTGCTCGGTGCGGGCGAATTCCGCTTTGCGCTCCTTGGATTCGCGGTCTATCTCCGCGCGGAGTTTTTGCTGCTCTTCTTTGGCTTCTACCTTTGCTTCTTTGAGAATGGTCTTGGCTTCCGCTTTTGCTTCGTCCCTGATCTTGTCGCATTCCTGTTTGACCGAACCGACAGATTTACGAGCTATAGTCCTGTATATAAACACGCCGCCGGCTACGCCAAAAGCGAGAGCGATGACTGCCGCGATAACGATCCACAGAGCCGTAAGATCCGCACCGAGAAGTAAGGTCAAGCCCAAATTGTCGCTTAACATTTTTACCTCCTGTTATTCAATTATAAAGTTTCGGTACCACTCGATGAGTGGTTATATACTTATTATATACTACAATATGTAGTATGTCAAACGTTAACGGAACACAAAAGCGCAAATGTCGCGCTTCGCGCCTCGGCACACGCGTCCGTCATTTTTCCTGTTCGATCTTCTCTCTTATCCTTGCGACGAGTTCGTCTACCAGCTCGGGGTTGTCGGACAGATATTGCACCGTCTTGTCTCTGCCGAGACCTATGCTCTCGTCATTGTATTTGTAGTGAGCGCCGCTCTTGGCGATGATTCCCTTTTCGACGGCGAGATCGAGTACGCAGCCGCACTGCGAAATGCCCTTGCCGAAGATGATGTCGAACTCGGCGGTCTTGAACGGCGGCGCCAACTTGTTTTTGACGACTTTTGCTTTTGTCCTGTTTCCGACAAACACCGTGCCGTCCTTGATCGCGTCGCCTTTACGGATATCTACGCGCACGCTCGCGCCGAATCTCAATGCTCTGCCGCCCGGCGTAGTCTCGGGATTGCCGAACATCACGCCCACCTTCTCCCTGATCTGATTGATGAAGATGACGCAGGTGTTAGACTTGCTGATGATGCCGGTCAGCTTGCGCAGCGCCTGAGACATGAGTCTCGCCTGCACGCCTACGGAGCTTTGTCCCATTTCGCCGTCCAATTCCGCGCGCGGAGTTAGCGCCGCGACCGAGTCGATGACGATGAGATCGAGCGCGGTACTCCTTACCAATTCGTCTGCGATGTTGAGCGCCTGCTCGCCGTCGTCCGGCTGCGATACATACAGATTGTTGATGTCTACGCCGAGCTTTTCGGCATAGATGGGATCGAGTGCGTGTTCCGCATCTATGAACGCCGCATATCCGCCCGCCTTTTGACAGGACGCGATCGCGTGCAGCGCGACCGTCGTCTTGCCTGATGATTCCGGTCCGAAGATCTCTACGATCCTGCCCTTAGGCCATCCGCCGATACCCAGCGCAAGATCGAGCGTCAGACAGCCGCTGCTTATCACGTCGACGGGGACGATCTGTTTGTCGCCCAAACGCATGATGGAGCCTTTGCCGTACTGCTTTTCGATCTTGGCTATCGTGTCCTGGATGAGCGTCGCCTTGTCGGCGCTTTTCTTTTCGGTGTTGTCGTTTTTTGCCATGTCTATATTTCCCTTTTGTTTATTTTTGTATATTCTCCGCAAACCGCAACAACAGCCACAGCGCGGTATTCGCCGCGTGACGGCGCAGATCGTTGCGATCCTCGTCGAAATCCGATTCGTGTATTTCCTTGCTTTCGCGGTCGGCGACGCCGATATAGCATCTGCCTACGGGCGTACCGAACTCGTCCGTATCGGGACCGGCGCAACCCGTCGTAGCGATAGCAAAGTCGGTCATACGCGACGAGATCAATCCGTCGAGCATCTCGGCGCAAACTTGCTTGCTGACCGCGCCGTAATTCTCCAAAGTGCCCGCCTTGACGTGCAGACGGCGTATCTTTGCGTTTGCGGAATATGTGACGACGCCTTCGTACAGCACCGCGCTCGCGCCGGACACTCCGACAAGCTCGGAACATATCAGTCCGCCCGTGAACGATTCAGCAACGGCGATTGTCTTACCTTCGGCGGACAACGTCTCGACCACCTTTTCGGCGAGCGACTCGCCGGCATCCGAATAGAGCTTGTCGCCGCAAATGTCGAAGATATCTTTGACCGCGTCGTTGAACGCGACTTCGTCCCTTTCGGAAATGACGGTGATAGCGCAGTCTCCGTACGCCATCCTGACGTCGACGCTTAAGTCTCTTTTTGCCGCGGCTTTTTCGACCTCTTCGATCATCTTATCGGACGGCTCGAAAACTTTAAGCACGCATACGTTTTTGAATTCCATCAATTTTCCTCCCTATCCTCGCTTTCGCCCGCGTCCTCGACGTCGGGATCGTTTTGCGCGGCAGCGCCGCTCTTGTCGTCGGCGAAAAGCCCCTTGTTTGCGACCACATAGTGAACGCCCGACCATACCGTCAGGATAGTGGCGACGATCAGGATAGCCATGCCTATCCACATCACGACTTCGCCGAACCTGCCTCCGCAGGGAACGAACAACAGCGTCCCTATCGCCGTCATTGTAGTCGCGGTCTTGACCTTGCCGAGCGCGTCGGCTGCGAGTACGAAATTCTTGATCGCGGCTATCTGTCTCAACAGGCCTATGATCAACTCTCTCGCAACTATTATTACGCCGCAGACCATCGCAACATACGGCACGGAGACCATTCCTCCGTCCGTGATAATGAACACGCCCGTCAGCACGACCACCTTGTCGGCGATCGGGTCGAGGAACTTGCCCAAAGTCGTAACCATGTTGTATTTGCGCGCGATATGCCCGTCCACAAAGTCCGTGACCGAGGTGATGATGTAGAGCAACGCCGTAGCGATGCAGATCAGGTGATGAACCTCGCACTGCAACACATAAAGCACAATTATGAGCGGGATCGCAAGGATGCGCGTCACCGTTATCTTGGTAGGCAAATTGAGTTTTGTCATATTCTTTCACCCGTCAATATTCCGTACTTTGATCCCGTCACTTTTACGCGACAGATCTCGCCTATCTCCATAGGCTGTTTTGAACCGAACTCTATGCGCGAATCCACGTCGGGCGCGTCGCCGCGCGTCCTGCCGACAAACATCTGCGTATCGAAATCTATATCCTCGTAGATGACATCGGCGATCGAACCGATCTTGGACTCCGCCTTGGCTGCCATTATCTCCTCTTGGAGCGCGTAAAGCCTCTCGAACCGCTGTCTCTTCACCTCATCGGACACCTTGTCGGGCAGTTTCGCGGCGGGCGTACCGTCCTCTTCCGAATACTCGAAAAAGCCGCATCTGTCCAATCGCGCCCTGCGTAAAAACGCCGCAAGCGCGTCGACGTCATCGTCCGTCTCGCCGGGAAACCCGACTATGAACGTACTGCGCACGGTGTATCCGCCCCGTGCGTCTATCTTGGCGATCAGTTCGTCTATCCCTTTTGACGTTATCCGCCTGTTCATTCTCTTGAGGATGCGATCGCAGTAATGTTGGAACGGGATATCGAGATAGCGGCACATCTTCGGATGCGAATCGATGAAATCGAGCAATTCGTCGGTTATCTTTTCGGGATAGAGATAGAGCGTCCTTATCCACTCTACGGGCAGCTCGCACAGCCGCGCAAGCAAGTCCGTAAGTCTGTTTTCCCCGTAAAGATCTTCGCCGTAGCGCGTCACGTCCTGCGCGACGACAATAAGTTCCTTGACGGGATGCTCGGCAAGCAGCCGCTCTGCCTCCGCAACTATGCTCTCGATCGGACGAGAAGTGTAAGCGCCGCGTATCGATGGGATGGCGCAATATGTACATTTGTTGTCGCATCCCTCGGCGATCTTGAGATATGCATAATGCTCGGGCGTAGTCAGCACTCGCGGAGCGACCGGACAGCGGTCGTCCTTAGAGTTTGCGACCGCGATCCCTCTCTCCCCCTCATACAGTCTGTCTATCACGTCCGGCAACTTGTCGTAGCCAGCAGTGCCGAGCCATGCGTCGACTTCCGGCAAACCATCTTTCAGCTGATCCATATATCTCTGCGGCAAACACCCTGTTGCTATCAAAAAGCGACACTTGCCGGTTTTTTTGTGTTCCGCCATCTCCAACAGCGCGGATATGGCTTCTTCTTTTGCCTTATCGATGAAAGCACAGGTGTTGACGACGATCACATCCGCTTCGGCGGCGTCTTGAGTAAAGCGCGCGCCGTATGCGGCGAGCCTGCCCAACATCTCCTCGGTGTCTATCCTGTTCTTGTCGCAGCCGAGCGAGACGACGCCTATGAGGATATCCCGCTTATTCATCTCCGATCTCTCCGTCTATGTCGCCGTACTTTTCTTCAAACATCTCCTGCGTGATATAGACCTTACGCGGCTTGTTGCCCTGCGTTGCGCCGGAGACATATCCAAGCTCCTCCATTTGATCGAGGATCTTTGCCGCCTTCGGGAAGCCGAGCGACAGCTTGCGTTGCAGCATGGACACCGAAATGCCCTTGTCTCCGTCCCTGTTCTCTATCGCAAGTTTGAGCGCTCCTATGAACGCGGGATCTTGTTCAAGAGAAGCGGATTTGCCCCCTCCCGCTCCCACAGATGGCGCATGCTCCTCCTCTGCAGGCTCGACAAAATCTATCGCCTTTGCGATCTCGGGATCGAAAATGCCCTCGTTGCCCGCGACTACCTCGTCGACTATCGCCGCGACTTCGCGCATATCCACAAACGCGCCCTGCACGCGGATGGGATGCGGCTTGTCCACGAATTTGATGAGCATATCGCCCTTGCCGAGCAATCGCTCTGCGCCCGACATATCGAGTATGGTCTTGCTGTCCACCTGTTGAGTGACCGCAAACGCTATACGCGTGGGCAGGTTCGCTTTGATCGTACCCGTTATGACGTCTACCGACGGTCTTTGGGTCGCAAGCACGAGATGTATGCCCGAAGCGCGCGACTTTGCGGTCAGAGTCTTGACGAGTCCTTCGAATTCCTTTGCCGACTTGGACTGCATGATGTCGGCGACCTCGTCGATGATGATGACGATATAAGGCAGCTTTTGCAGCGTCTTGTCGCTGTCGGCAAGCTCGTTGTAATCGTCTATCTTTGCGAGTTTGTAGCGGCTCATCATCTCATAGCGGCGATTCATTTCCTCAATGCTCCATTTGAGCGCGTTGATCATCTTTGGCGTCTCGCTGAGGATCTCGGGCACAATGAGGTGCGGCAGCTCTTTGTAGATATTGAATTCGACCATCTTTGGGTCGATCAGGATCAATCGCAATTGATCGGGCGAATACTTGTACAGCAAACTTGCGATCATGCAGTTGAGACATACGCTCTTTCCCGAACCCGTGCCGCCTGCGACGAGCGCATGCGGGAACGAGGTCAGATCGCTGACGTAACAGTTGCCGTCTATATCCTTGCCGAGCGCAAAATACAGCCCCTTCTTTTTCGTCGTATTGAACTGCGATGAGTCGATGACCGACTTCAAACTGACGGTGCCTCTCCTCTCGTTCGGGATCTCTATGCCGCAATATCTCTTTTTCGGAATGGGTGCCTCTATGCGCAGACTCTCGACCGCGAGCGCCATGGCAAGGTCGTTGTAGTGCGCGGGGATCTTGTTGACGCTTATCCCGGGCGGAACATCAAGCTCAAGCCTACTGAACGTCGGACCTTTGACGATGTTGACGACCTTTGCGGGAATATTGAAGTTGGCGAGGCAATTCTCCACGCTCTCCTTTTTTTCGTCATAGTCGAGACCCCCGTCCACGTTTTCGTCATAATCGCGCAGATCGGACAGCTGCGGCGGTTTGTAAGGCGCGCGCTTGACCGGCTTAGACTCCGGTTTAGGTTCGGGGCTCGGCTCGGGCTTTGGTTCGGGAACGACAGGCTTGACTACGCGCGGTACAACGGGCGCAGGCTTTACGACGGGAGGTATAAAGGGAGGTTCTTCCTTTTTCTCTTTCTTGTCATCTTCCGCTTTTTTGTTGAGGAAATCGGCAAACGACTCGAGCGGCTCGGGATTGCGCGCGCTCGCGTCCTCTACGTCATCATCCTTCGCCATATCCGGCTCAACCGGCTTTTCCTCTTTTGGCGCAGCAAAATCTTGCTTGTCCTTTTCTTCGCGCGTTTCGCGCAAAATGTCGTTGAACGCGCTCATCACGTCGTCGTCCGACTGCCGCTTTGGCGCAAGATCGTGATCCCGCTCATACTGCTCGCGCATACGGCGCTGATTTTCTCTGATAATACGCATGCGCTCGCTGCTGCTGTACGACTTGTAGATGTCGTCGCCTCTGTCCGCGCCGGGCTTTCTCTCGATGCGCACGGGCTCGTCGTTCTCGCCGTAAAGCAGTTCCATCGACCTTTTCGCTCTCTCCTCCGGCGAAAGATCGTCGACTGCGGGCTTTTTCTCTTCAACGGGCTTGTCGTACAGGCTGTCGAGCGCCTTGCGTCTCTTTTCGCGGTAAACGCTGAGCGCGTCGTCCACTACGCTGTCGCTTATCTCGTCTCCTACGCGCAGATCCTCGCGCATTTCAGGCTCGCTGTCCATCTTTTCGATGGGGGTATATTCGGTGGACTTCCTGATGAACGAACGCGACATCCTGTCGGGCAGCTTTTTGCCCTCGACGGTCGCATTGTACATCGGAGCGCGAGCGTCTTGCTGCGGCTCAGGCTCGATCAGCTCTTTTTGACGCGGCTCTCGCTCTTCTTCGTATTCGTATCTGTTCGTGCGCTTAGCGCTGGTCTTACGAAGTCTGAATGAAAATTCGCGGTCGACCTGCGAAACAATCAGGAGCGCGATCAATCCGATCAGCACAAGTCCGATCAATATCTGCGCCGCGACATATATTTTTGTAGGGAAATACAGCAAGATCGCGCCGAGCGCGCCGGCAGCGGTGTTGGCTCCGTGATAGCACTGCTCGATGTATCCGCCCCAATCCGCGCCGGCGTATCCGCGCGACGAAAACATGTGTATCATTGCTACGATCGCGGTCAAAGCAAGCGCATACAAAAAGCGGATACCGCGCGATACGGACGGCTTTTTGCCAAGTATCATGATGACGCCGTAACATACCCCGATCACGATATAGGCATAGAAAACATAGCCGAAAACCCCGAGCAAAAAGTCGGTTACGACCGCGCCCGCGCCTCCGAAGGCGCCAAAAACGATCAACGCAAAAACGACGCTTGCGCTCAAAAGAGCCAAGCCGTATGCGAACGTCGACTTTTTTGCCGGTTCGGCGGATTCGCGCCGTGCGGTTTCTTTTCGAGGTTTCTTTTCCGTTCTGCGCATTTGATTCTCCTTATTATACCGACTTCCCGATCACGAATCAATTATAGCACAATCGACGCCTTTTTACAATGTTTTAGTATTATTATTTTTGGCGTGCACGCGCCCGCGCTGCGTTGTTTCTTCACTTATGCCTCAAGCGGCATTTTGCCCGAATCCCGGATCACGCCGTATGATCTCTCTCAAACGGTTTGAAGTCTGAATCGACCAATCCCTCGCACAGCGGAGCGTTAGCCAAAACGCTTGCCGAACGAATAGAACAAAAGCCGTATTTGCCGCGGATCTTGTCAAGCGTTTTTCCGAGCCTGTGTTCTTTATCTGTATTTTGATCAAACATTGACGTCTGCACGGCTGCATCGTCTTTGCACAAGTCGTACAGGCTGACCGACAGCGCACGAATGGGCGCGTCCTCTCCGAACGAATACATCTTTTCGATCGTGATCATCGCCTCACGCGCTATTGCGACCGCGTTGTCGACTGCGGCTATCACCCGTTGTTTCCCCTCTCCGCTCAGATCGTTGTACTTTATGCCTACCGCGATCCCCCTGCCGACAAAGCCGTGTTTGCGCAGCCGGGCGGCGACCATCTCGGACAATGCCATCACCACGCTTTCGACTTCTTCCCGCGTCGAAACGTCGCGCGGGAGCGTCGTGCTGTGACCTATGCTCTTGGGGTCGTCTGTCTCGTAAGACAGCCTCACGTCGTCGCTGCCCTCGCCTCGCGCCTCGGCGCTCAATTTGTCTCCGTTCACACCCAAAAGGTCGTGCAGCACGCGTTTGTCCGCATTGGCAAGATCTCCTATCGTATGGATGCCGACCTTGGCGAGTTTTGCAGCAGTGCGTCTGCCCACCATAAGCATTTCGGACGCGTCGAGCCCCCATATCTTTTTGCGAAAATTTTCGGGCGAGATCACCGTGACCGCGTCGGGCTTTTTCATATCCGAACCCAGCTTTGCGAATACCTTGGTGAACGATACGCCGATCGACACGGTGACGCCCACTTCTCTTTTTATCCTCTCGCGCAATTCTTCGGCGATCTTCTCCCCCGATCCGTACAGCCTATACGATTGAGTTACGTCGAGCCAGCATTCGTCAATGCCGAACGGCTCTACTCTGTCCGTATATTGCGTATAGACCTCAAATATCCTGCGACTGTATTCGACATACTTGTCAAAGTGCGGCGGCACGCATATCAATTGCGGACACTTGCGCTTAGCCTCCCAAATGACATCCCCCGTCTTGACGCCGCACGCCTTGGCCGCGGTGTTTTTTGCCAAAATGATGCCGTGCCGCTTCTCCGGATCGCCGGAGACGGCGACAAATTTGTCGACAAGCCCCGGATTGAGCGCACACTCGACCGAAGCATAAAAGTTGTTGGCGTCACAATGCAATATCGTTCTCATATCGATACGATTATACACCATATCAACATATAATGCAAACGTTTGTTCGCAATATTTCAATATTCGTTAATTTGATATATTAGTTTGTAAAATCGCTTGTATTTGCCGCGCTGCGAATATTTTAGCAAAAATAGAAAGCCGTAACCGGCAAAGGAGCGACAAAAATTTTTCGCGGACAATTTGTCAATAGATCTTTTAACAATTTTTATCAATTTTAAGCGTGCGAAAACGATGTTCAAAACATAGTTTCAAAGCTCGACTCGCGGAAAAACATCACTTGTCTGCAATGCGCTCTTAATTTCAAACTTTTGCGCGTAAGCGCGTCGGATCGATAGATCCCGAAAACATATCTTCTCCGCCCGTATAAGCCCGCGGTGCAAAAACAGCAAAAATTTGTTACGTCCCGTTTGTCAAGACATCTTTTCACTTTTTTGAAAAAATTTTCAAAGCCGAATATCATTATTATATGCGCCTTATAATGCCTACGATAATCTTTCTATGAGCGCAAGTTTGACCGCATACAAGAAAACATATCGAGGAGCGCGAGGATTTATCGACGCGAGCGTACTTTTGGTACGTGAGCAAGAACACCGCAGCGCGACAATGGTATGCGCATTATACGCGCGCTTTGTACTAATCTCCGATGAGCGTATGCTTGACCGCGGAGAAGCGAGCAGATCGAGGAGCGCGAGGATTTATCGACGCGAGCGTACTTTTGGTACGTGAGCAAGAAAACCGCAGCGCGACAATGATATGCGCATGATACGCGCGCTTTGTACTAATCTCCGATGAGCGTATGCTTGACCGCGGAGAAGCGAGCAGATCGAGGAGCGCGAGGATTTATCGATGCGAGCGTACTTTTGGTACGTGAGCAAGAAAACCGGAGCGCGACAATGATATGCGACGCTTATCCGCGGTCAAGCCGTTTTTACTTGGAGGATAGAGCCGTAATATAATCCTCAGGGTCGATCAGCACCCCATCCTTGCTCAACTCAAGGTGCAGGTGCGCGCCTTGAGAGATCTCGGCGAGAGCGTCGGAGGAGACAACGCCGATGGCGTCGCCGGCGGTGACGGTGTCGCCCGCTTTGAGGGAGACGTTGTCGAGCAGCTTGTAGGTGGTCTCGTAACCTCCTTCGTGGGTGATCACGACGGTGTTGCCGTAAAAACTGTCGTCGGTGACGGACTTGACGATGCCGTCATAGCTGCATTTGACCTCGTCGCCCGCGTCGGCGATCAAGTCAACTCCTACGTGCGTCGCCCAATGGTTTTGGGTCGGATTGAATACAAGCTCGGTGTCGGAAAAACCGATGTCCAGCGTGAAATCCGCAAGCACTCCGTCGAGAGTAAAGGTCTTGGCGGGCTGTTGTTCGTCGTCGTTGTCGTCATCGTCCTTGCCGTCGTCGGCGTCGGCGTCGTCATCATCGTCGACGGCGGGCTTTTGATCGTCTTTGCCGTTATCCTTGTCGTCGTCGGGTACGACTACGGTCGGCGCGTCTGTCGCGGGATCGTCCTGCGAATTGACCACGGCGGCTACGGTGATGATCGCGCCGATCGCAAGTACGCATACGATCATCAACACGAAATAGATGTTGCGTTTGAAGAAGGCGGCGACTTTGCTTGCGGCTCCGCCCTCCTGTCTTTCTCTTTTCATAGATACCTCCGAATTTTTGGCTGTGCCTGAATTGCTATGTATTATTGACCTTTGTCGGGCGTTTATACACTCATGCCCGGGATAATGACCGCCGCGGCGAGCAGTACGCCGACGAGCATCATTGCAAATTGTTTCATATCCGCCTCCTTCGCGTACTATTGTCGACAGCAAACGCGGCGTTTATACCATTGACTTGCAATGTGTGTTGTGCTATATTTGAAAAAGAGGTGCGCATGAACTACTTATCACGTCATTGCAGATCGATCGAACCGTACACCGCCGGCGAACAGCCGCGCGACAGATCGTACGTCAAACTAAACACCAACGAATGTCCCTATCCGCCCTCGCCGGAGGTCGAGCGCGTACTGCGCGAATACGCAGCGGGCGATCTCAAACTGTATCCCGATCCCGACTGCTCCGAATTGAGACGAACGATCGCGGACAAGTACGGGCTCAGCCCCGACAACGTCTTTGTCGGCAACGGCAGCGACGAGGTGCTGGCGCTGTGCTTCCCCGCTTTTTTCGACGAGGGGGACGCGGTAGCTTTCGCGGACGTCACCTATACTTTTTATAAGGTATGGGCGCACGCGTTCAAGGTAGACGCGCACATCGTGCCGACTGACAAAGAACTCAAACTCGTCGCGCAGGACTATCTCGCCCTTCCCGCAAAAGTCAAAGGCGTCATCATATGCAATCCCAACGCGCCGACAGGCATGCCCATGTCGCGCTCGGATATCGCGGCGATAGCCGCCCGCTCCCCCGATCGCGTGGTCATCGTCGACGAGGCGTACTGCGACTTTGCGCAGGAGAGTATGGTCGGAATGCTGAACGAACTGCCAAACCTCGTGGTCGTCAAGACACTGAGCAAAGCATACGCGCTCGCGGGCGCAAGGTGCGGATTTGCGCTCGCCTCGCCGGAGATCGTAAACGGTCTGAACGCGATCAAGAACTCTTTCAATTCCTACACCGTCAACGCTCTGACCCAAAAGATAGCATGTGCAGCGCTCAAAGACAACGGCTACTACGCCGCAGTCATAGACAAGATCTCTAAGGAACGCGAAGTCGTTTCCGACGCGCTGCGCGCGATAGGTTTCACCGTACTGCCGTCGAGAACAAACTTTGTCTTTGCCTCACACAAAACGGTGCCGGCAAGCGAGATATACTTCGCTCTCAAAGAGGAAGGCGTACTCGTGCGCCACTTCAAAAAGGCGCGTATAGACAACTTCGTCCGCATCACGATAGGCACGCGCGAGGATACGAAAGCACTTTTGGACAAGGTCTCCAAATTGGTAAAAAATAGGGGATAATTTTGGTGTATGTGCTTGTAAAACGCATTTATGCCGCTCGAAAGAGCGGCATTTGTTCCGTCGTAAAAACTCAGCTTTCGACAAGAAAACTTCGCACTCGCGGCATATGCGCGTTATAATGTAAGCATGATTGACCCGATCAGATTGGATGATTACACGCCGCCTTCGATAGACGGCAAGGCCGCCTACACCTCAGAGATCGTCTGCCGCGACGACGGGTTGAAATTTCTGCCCGACGCCGCCGAAAGGCTGATGCCGCTCGGACATATCGCGCTATGTTTCGACGACGCCGTAAAAGACCTCGGCGAGGTAGCGGCAGACCTCATGCGCAAGGCGGGATATTCGGTTGAATGCGCCGCGCCGGAAAAGCTGAACGACGCGCGCGACGACGTGCGTCTGATTGCGGCGATAGGCGGCGGACGCGCCGCAAACTCGGCAAAACTCGCAGCAAAAGAGAGGGAGATCGATTGGATAGCCGTGATGACGTGCGCGTCTTCGGACAGCGCGCTCTACCCCTACGCCGAAGTGTTCGACGGCGTGCGCAAGACTATACAATGCCCTCCCCCGGCGGCGGTGATCGTCGACGGGTCGTCGGTCAAGACCTCGCCGCAAAACCTCACCGCCGCGGGTTACGGCACGCTGTTTTCAAAACTGCTCGTGCTGTTCTCGCTGCGTGCGGAAGAGTTGACTTCGGGCACGGCTGCGCCTGCAGCGGACGCATTAGCCGCAAATCTTGCGCCCTACTTCGACGAACAGTCCGCCGAATCCTTTGCGATCCGCACCGCACGCGCTTTGGTGAGAGTCGGGCTTTTGGCTCAATGCCTGCCGACGGACGCATTGCAGCGCGAGGAATACCACGCCGCGCTGACGTTGTCCGCATTCTGTAAGCGCAAACGGCTGATAGGCGAGGACGCAATGCTTGCGTCGACGGCGGTCGCCGCTATATATGCGGCGTATCTCGACAGCGTGCCTTCCGACCTATTCGTCCCGTGCGGCTATTGCGAGGATCTACGTCTGCTGGACAAGTTGTGCGGCAACGATATGCTGTCGCTGATCGCGCGATTCAAACGCGGCGAAAACTGCGCCCGAAAATTGTATGTGACGCGCGAGTACCGCGCCGATCTTGCAAAACTTCTGAACGAAACGCTCTCTCCTCTGACCTCGCGCACGCGCGCTTTTCGACGCATATACGGCGACGCCGGCTATTGGCTTGGCGGATATCTGACGCCCGAAACTCTGTCGGCGTTGACATCGCTGTCGGCGGCGACGCTTGAAGACGACAGCCTTCTTCGCGCGCTCAAACAGTCGGGGCTTCTCGACGCAGCGGGGACGCAAGACGCATTGAAAACTTACGCCTGAACTACACGGGCAAGAAAAACGCACAAAAATACGGACGCCCGAAAGCGTCCGTGTTTTTGAGTCAAAGTTATTACTTGAGCTCGGTTTCCGCGCCTGCCTCTTTGAACTTCTTCTCCATCTCTTCGGCAGCCTCTTTGGCAACGGCTTCCTTGATCTTGCTGGGAGCGCCGTCGACGAGATCCTTCGCCTCTTTGAGTCCGAGACCGGTGATCTCTCTGACGACCTTGATGACCGCGATCTTGTTGGGACCGACGCTCTTGAGGTAGACGTCGAACTCGGTCTTTTCCTCAGCCGCGGGAGCAGCCGCACCTGCAGCGGGAGCAGCGACAGCCATAGCTGCGGCGCTGACGCCGAACTCCGTCTCGATAGCCTTGACGAGGTCGTTGAGCTCGAGAACGGTCATGCCTTTGATTTCTTCGATTATCTTTGCGATATCTGCCATTGTTTGATTCCTCCGTGATTCCTATTGTTTTGGTGATTATTGGTTCTTTTCCGCGATCTGCTGAATAGCCCTTGCAAATCCGCTGATGGGGCTTTGGAGCAAACCGAGCAACTGCGCGAGCAATACCTCTTTGGACGGGATGGCCGCGAGTTTTTCTACTGTTGCCGCATCGATGTAAGCGCCGTCCATGAGACCGCACTTGACTTCGAGAGCTTTGACCGTCTTGGCGTTTTCGCTGACGACCTTCGCTGCCGCGAGAGGATCGCCGTAAGCGAACGCAATGGCGGTCGGACCTTCGAGGTGTCCGTCAAAACCTGCGATGCCCAGCTCGTTGAGAGCGCGCAGCACAAGACGGTTTTTGAGGACGCGATACTCGACGTCGTTCTTGCGGAAATCGGAGCGCAGCTTGGTGTCGTCGGCGACGGAAATGCCCTTGTAGTCGACGACAACGAAAGCGCCGCACTTGCCGATCTTTTCCTTGATCTCTTCGATCTGAGCGGCCTTTTGCAGCTTGGCTTCCGACATCTTTGTCTCTTTCTCTGCCATTGTTACCTCCATATAAAATTCCCTCCGTACACAGACACGGAGGGACTTGTTGCTTGTTCGTCTCGTCCGCCTCGGCAAGATTTACGCTTTCGCACTTGCTGTCTGTGGCTTCGGGTGATGATTACTTTGTCAGTATACCACCTCTCGGGTGATATGTCAACGCTTTTATGCCTTTACCGCGACTTTTATGCCGGGACCCATAGTGCTGGCAACGGTGATGCTGCGGACATATTGTCCCTTCGCCGCCGCCGGCTTTGCTTTGAGAATCGCGTCGTAAAGTGTGTTGAAGTTCTCGGTCAGCTTTTCCGCGCCGAAAGACTTCTTGCCGATGGCAACGTGGATGATGTTGGTCTTGTCGAGTCTGTATTCGACCTTACCGGCTTTGATCTCGTTGACCGCCTTTGTGACGTCCATGGTGACGGTGCCGGACTTGGGGTTCGGCATCAAGCCCTTGGGACCGAGCAGCTTACCGATGCGGCCGACCAAGCCCATCATATCGGGAGTGGTGACGCAGACGTCGAAGTCGAACCAATTTTCGTTCTTGATCTTGTTGATCATATCTTCGCCGCCGACATAATCGGCGCCCGCCGCCTGAGCTTCGTCCGCTTTGACGCCCTTGGCGATTACCAAGACCTTGAGAGTCTTGCCTGTACCGTGGGGCAAAACAATGACGCCTCTGACCTGTTGGTCGGCGTGACGGGAGTCGACGCCGAGTTTGATGTGAGCTTCGACAGACTCGTCGAACTTCGCGGTAGCGGTCTCGACGACAGCCTTCATCGCTTCGGCGACGTCATAGGTCTTACCGCTCTCGACAGCCGCGGCTGCCGCAACGTATCTCTTACCTCTTTTCATATCCGTCCTCCTCAGTCAACAACTGTCACGCCCATGCTGCGAGCGGTGCCTTTGATCATAGCCATCGCCGCTTCGACGCTGCCCGCGTTGAGGTCGGGCATTTTGAGTTCGGCGATCTCTTTGACCTGTGCCATCGTGATGGTGGCGACTTTGTCCTTGTTGGGTTTGGCGCTGCCGCTCTCGATCTTCGCAGCGCGCTTGATCAGAACGGGTGCCGGAGGAGTTTTGAGGACGAAGGTGAAGGATCTGTCCGCATAGATCGTCATGACGACCGGGATGACAAGTCCTGCCTGGTCCTTGGTCTTCTCATTGAATTCCTTGGTAAAACCGGGGATGTTGATGCCGTGCGGACCCAAAGTGGAACCGACCGGAGGTCCCGGAGTTGCTTTGCCGGCGGGGAGTTGAAGTTTGACCACCGCCGCGATCTTCTTTGCCATAGTTGCCTCCTATTGCAATCGTGGTATTAGCGGGCCGCAATGAAAGATTTTGCGTCCCTCCCAGCCCCTTGCGGGGTATCAGCCCAATTTCTCGATTTGACCGAAGTCAAGCTCGACGGCAGTATCTCTGCCAAACATCGAGACGGAGACCTTGACCTTTTGCGTATCCAGCTTGATCTCCTTGACTTCGCCCAAAAAGTCTTGGAGCGGTCCGCTGATGATGTGGACCTGATCGCCGACTTCGAGCTGCAGATCTTCCGCTTTGACTTTCTCGAGTTGCGCCTTTTTGACATCCTCGGGAGACATCGGCAGCGGCTTGCCGTCCGCGGACGTACAGAAATCCCTGACGCCGCGCGTGTTGCGGACCATATACCAGATCTGCTTGGTATAGATCATCTTGATAAAGACGTAGTTGGGATACTTGCGGCGCATAACGAATTTCTTCTTGCCGCCCTCCTTCTCGACGACCTCCTCGACTTCGGGTACCACCACGTCGAAGATGTAGTCTTGGAGGTTGCTGCTCTCAACCATTCTGAGTATGTTGTCGCGGACGATATAATCATAGCCCGTAGAGGCGCATATGATATACCATTGCGGTTTGGACATATCGATCATAGTCCCCTCCCGTTATGCCGCGCCGCCGCCTACGAGCAACTCGAGCAGCCACGCGCAAAGGTAATCGAACCCCATGACGATCAAAACGAAGATCAAAACGACGACAAGCACCGTGCCGAGCTGGGCGAACACCTTTTTCGCCGTCGGCCAGTTGACTTTTTTGAGCTCGGAAATTATGCCCTTGAAAAAGTCTCTGATGCGAGCGCCCACCGAGGGCTTGTCGCTCTTCTTCTTTTGAGGCTTGGACGGCTTGCCGGACGCAGCGCCCTTGCTGTCGAGCTGAGCGTCGCCGAGCGAGTTGTTGATGACTTCGCCGCCTTCTACCTGATTGTTCTTTGCCATATTCCCCTCGCCTGCGTTATTTGGATTCCTTGTGCAGAGTGGTCTTCTTGCAGAATTTGCAATATTTGTTCACTTCCAATCTGTCGGGAGTGTTCTTCTTATTCTTGTATGTGTCGTAGTTGCGCTGTTTGCACTCGGTGCAAGCCAAGGTAATTCTTGTCCTCACAGTCAACACCTCCAAAAAAATTACACCCATTTCGGTGCTATAACATTTTAGCACGCAAGCAACGGCATGTCAAACAAAAATACGCGATATTGCAAAAATATCGCTTTTGTACGCCGCCGAACGGCAAAAATGAGCTTTCGCCCCTCCCGAACGCCGGTCGGGAGGGGCATATCGTCACTTGTCTTCGAGAAGATCGTCAGCAAACGCGCCGCCCGCAGGAACCTCTTCCAAGGACTTGTACATCTCCTTTTTGCGGTCTTTGAGCAGCTTGTCAAGTTCCTCTTTGCGATCGAGCTGTTCCTTGTAGATGGGATTGAACGACTTGATCTTGCCCGAGAACGCCTTGATCGCTCCGCCCGTAGCCTTGCAGGTGAAGGAAGGGCACACTCTCATGCCGAAGTCCATCAGTCTTGCGACGCCGTCGGTGACGACGCGGGTCTTGCGCTTGCGCATTGCCTTGACGATGCGCTTGGCGGCGGTCTCGGCGGTGATGCCTATACTCTCGACGAGGCTGTCAGCCTTGTCCGCCTTTTCTCCCTCGCTCTCGCGCGCCTTGTAGATGTCGGTCTTGACGGGACCGGGCATCACGCACGATACGCCTATGCCGAAACCTCTGAGCTCCTGCGCAAGGCACTCGGTCAGAGCCCACACGCCTCCCTTTGTCGCCGAGTAGATGCTCTCGCCGCCGACGGGCAGGATCGCAGACGCACTGGCGACGTTGCAGATGTAGCCGAAGCGGCTCTTTTTGATGTAAGGCAGCATCTCCTTGCACGCATAGACAACGCTCATGAGGTTGGTCGAGACGACCTTGTCGATCTGATCGTCGGTCATGTCGTTGTATTGCATGAACGGCTGGATCATGCCGGCGTTGTTGATGAGTACGTCGACTTGGAAGTTCATCGCTTCCAGCTCCGCGCCGAAGTCGCGCCATGACTGTCTGTCCGAGATGTTGATGCGGCGATAGCTGAACTTGTCGCCAAGCTCCTCTTTGAGAGCGTCGAGTTTTGCCTTGTTGCGGGCGATGCCCATCACGTTGCAACCGTACCGTTTGACGAGGATGAGAGCGATCTCCTTGCCCATGCCGGTCGAGCAGCCGGTGAGGACGACGTTGCGTCCGTAGATCCAATCTTTCTTTGACATTTTTCACCTTTTGCGCATACACGCGCGTCCGTTTATCTTTTTCCGTCAAAATTTTAACACGGCAAGCGCGATATGTCAACCGTTTGCGCGCGCGAGTATGCCTTTGGCAAACAAAACCGCCTCCCGCACGCACTCTCTGCCCGAAGGGGCGAGATCGCACGCGAGCGCGCCGGCGTGAACGCCGTTCAGTCCCGTACACAAAAAGTATTCGCTTTTGACGCCCGCGCTCAGTAACTTGTCAAAAAACGCCTCCGATTCACCTTTGAGCGGATCCGCCGACGAACCTATCACGAACGCGGGAGCAAACGCGCCGTCCGCATAGCGTTCGGGGGAATAGTACTCGTCCTTTGCGGTCTTTTCTTCGCCGTTCAGCGCAAGTATGCCCTTGGTATCCAGCCCGCAGATCGTCTTGGCGATCACGTCGATGTCGGGAAATTTGCAGCTTGCGACGCGCGTCATCGAATAGACGCCCGAGATCAACACGCACGCGTCGACCCCGAACGTATCGCGGTGGCGGAACTCTATGCCGTATTTTTCAAAAAGCTCGGGATGCGAACAAGCGGCGGCAACGTATGCGGCGAGATAGGCGCCCGCCGATTCGCCGGCGACGACGACTCCCTCGGACACATCCAACCCAAACTCCTCCGCTCTGTCCAAAGCGCAGTCCAGCCCCGCGAATACGTCTTTGAGGTGGGACGGGTGAGCGACGTCGAAGCCGTAGCGATAGCCTATGTTGAGCGCGGTGAAACCTTGCTCCGCCCAATACTCGCAATAGTAACGGCGCGCGGTGCGCAGACCCGAGATCCATCCTCCGCCGTGAATATAGACGAAAACGGGACGGGGCGCGCCTATGCCGCCCTTGCCGTACACGTCGAATCTTTGCAGTTTTTCATCGCCGTAGGAAATGCCCTCGCGCGCCTCCACGTCTTTGTGCCGTTTGTAGAAGAGCGGATAAAAACAACGCTCCATCGCGTTGAGCTTGAACTTGGCGAACCTAAACCTGGTCTTGTCCGAAAACATATCTCCTCCTATGCCGAGACGCGCGCCAGCCTTCCCGCGACGTCCGCGATCTCCTCTTTGACGTCGAGCGCCCGCACGTCGTCGTCAAGCCATGAATCCTCGCCGTAAAACGCGCCGACTATGTTGCCCGTTATCGCGCCCGTCGAGTCGCTGTCGCCCGAATGGTTGACCGCGGCGATCAACGCGTCGTACGGTTTGCGCTCATGCTTGAGCGCGCAATATACCGCGATCGCAAGCGCCTCATCTCCGACCCAGCCCCGACCGAGCAAGGCGATCGCCTCTTCGTCCGAAATATTGCCCGAGGCAAGGTCGCACGCCATGCCTATCAAAGCGTCGAGTTTGAGCGTATGCCTTCCCTCTCCGAACAACCGTGGCATAGCGGCGCGCGACGCCTCTATCGCCGCGCCGAGGTCGCTCTTGCCGAGAGCGGCGCACGCAACGATGTACGCAAGCTGTGCCGAAGGCAACCACCCGAGAGGATGCCCGTGAGTGATCGCCGCAAATTTCGCGCCCGCCGTCGCTGCCCCGTCCGCGCCGCCGAACAGCTTTGCGGCTATCCCGCACGGCGCGACCCGCATCACTCCTCCGCAACCCTTGCTGTCGTTAATCGGCTTGTCCAAAGCGCCGACGACCACGCTCTCCAATGCGGAAAGGCAGGTGTTGCCGGGCTCGCGCCTCGCGTACATCCGCGGACTGAGCGACAGCGGCGTATTGCCCTTTACGGGAGCGTAAACACGCTGGGTGACAAGCCAATCGTCATACGCCGCCGCTCCGCACTCTTCGAGCGCGCCTCGCCCGTCGGCGTACAGCAAGACTGCCTCTGCGGTGAACAACGTCATCTGCGTATCGTCCGAGACGAGCGCGTTGCCGTCTTTGAGCGCAAGGCGCGTGATCCCGCCCTCGCCGTATTCCGCTTTTATGCGGTCGAGGGAGAAGAACTCGACGGGATAGCCGAGCGCGTCTCCTACCGCGCCGCCAATCAGGCATCCTGCGGCGACGTCGTATATTCGATCGTATTCAATCCGCTCTTTTTCATTGTTCATAATAACATTATAGCATATATCGGCGCGCACGTAAAGTACAAATCGCATATATGCGTCCTTTGGGTAATAACGATAAAAGCGGGCTTGACTCAAAGCCCGCAAAAACGCCGCTTGCGTATTTAATCTCTATTCGTCCCGACGAAAAACGTATTCGCCTGCGACGTCCTCTTTCAGAAACTTCTCTCTTTGTCGGGGATCGTCAAAGTAGGAATACGCGATCGTCAGCTTAGCATACGCCGCCTCTGCTGTCATCCCGTACAAAAAACGCACTCTGCCCGCGAGCGCAAGCTGCGACGAATATATCTCGCCCTTTTCACGCGCCGGGAATATGTACGGATCGACCCCGCACTCGTTGCAGCGATCGACAAACTCCGCCGCGCTGCCGCCTTCGTCTGCGGCAGACGTGCAGACCGTCCCCGAATGATAGGCGCCGTGCAGCACGGCTTTAGACCGCGTCGGATCTAAGGCGCGGTAATCCATGCCGACGTACGGCTCTATTTTCAACACGCATCTTTTCAGCGGTCTGCCGCAAAAGTCGTACTTTCCCGCTCCGCCGCGGCGCGCCGAAATCGGAATATCTCCCGCGTCGGTCAAGACAACGCCTCCTTCAAGATCGGAGCCGTAATTTGCGCATTGCGAAAGACGACTTCCTTCATAGAGGCGCATTTTTCCGTCCGAGTTGCGGTAGACCGCATACACGCCCGGAGCGATACCCCGGCACACGCACTCGACAGCCGCGCGGAAGTTTACCCCTCCGTTGCTTGCCGCGTCGTCGAGCGGCGCGTTTGCCGAGACAAAGACGATCGGCACGTCTATGCCCGAATACAGCAGCGCAAACATTGCCGCCGTGTAACCGAGCGTGTCCGTGCCGTGCAGCAAGATCACGCCGTCGCAGCCGTCGTAAGGGCGCCCGTCGAGATATGCCTTGACCGCGTTCCAAACGGCGAAAGTCATATTCTCACTCAAAGTGTCGAACCGCGCGCCCGCCGCGAACTCTGTCTCGTCCGGAGACGAAAAACGCGACCCCGACGCGCGAAAGCCGCTCTCGATGAGAGTCGTTGCCTTTGCGACGTCTTGATCGCGTACGAGATCTTTGCCGGCGAACGAGCATATCGTCCCGCCCACCGGCACAAGCAATATCCTTTTCACGTCAGTCTCTGACTTTGATGTGTACTTCGCGCAGCTGCTGTTCGGTGACGCCGCTCGGAGCGCCGACCATCGCGTCCTGCGCGCTCGAATTGAGCGGGAAAGCCATCACTTCGCGGATGGACGACGCGTCTGTCAGCAGCATCAAAAGCCTCTCCACGCCGGGAGCCATGCCCGCGTGCGGAGGCGCTCCGAACGAGAACGCGGAGTACAGCGCCGAGAACTTGGCTTTGAGTTCATCCTCGGAATAGCCCGCGATAGCGAACGCCTTGCGCATGATCTCAGGATCGTGGTTGCGCACCGCGCCCGACGAGACTTCGACGCCGTTGCAGACGAGGTCATATTGATAGGCGAGCGCATCCAGCGGGTCGCCCTCTTCGAGCGCCTTCATCCCTCCCTGCGGCATGGAGAAGGGGTTGTGCATAAAGTCGATCTTCTTCTCCTCGTTGTTGTAGGCGTACATCGGGAAGTCGACGACAAAACAGAATTCGACCGCGCCGTCGTCGATAAGCTCCAATTCTCTGCCCAGCCAATTGCGGATCTGCCCCGAAAGCCCGTCGACGACCTTTGCGCCCGCGCAGACAAAGAACACCGTTTCACCCTCTTTGATGCCGGTGAGATCGCGCAATTGCGCCTGCTGCTCCTCATTGAGGAACTTGGCGATCGGCCCTTTGTACTCTCCCTGTTTGAGCGTGAGGTAGCCGAGCCCGCCCAGCCCTATGTCCTGAGCGAACGCGAGCGATCTGTCAAAGAACGCCCTTCCCTTTCCCGTGCAGTCGGCGACGATGCCGCGTACGGGTCTACCCTTGAAGATGGGGAAGTCGACGCCGCGGAAAAAGTCGGTCAGGTCGCATATGACCAACGGATTGCGAAGGTCCGGCTTGTCGGAACCGTACTTTGCCATAGCCTCGCGGTAAGGTATACGCCTGAACGGGCGCGGCGAGACCTTTTTGTCCGAAAACTTGACGAACAGATCGTAGACGACCTCCTCGGCGACTTGAAGCACGTCCTCCTGATCGGCGAAAGCCATCTCGTAGTCGAGCTGATAGAACTCGCCCGGCGAACGATCCTGCCTCGCGTCCTCGTCGCGGAAGCAGGGCGCAATCTGGAAATATCTGTCAAAACCGGACACCATCAGCAATTGCTTGAACTGCTGCGGAGCCTGCGGCAGCGCGTAGAACTTACCCTTATACTTGCGGCTGGGGACGAGGAAATCGCGCGCGCCCTCGGGCGACGACGCGGTCAGGATCGGAGTCTGAATCTCGATGAAACCGAGGCTCTCCATCTTGGCGCGCAGGAAGGATATCACGCGGCTGCGGAACAAGATGCGCTCGTGATTGGCAGCGTTGCGCAGATCGAGATATCTGTATTTGAGACGCACGTCCTCGCGCACGTTCGCGGTGTTTTGGATCTCGAACGGCAGCATTTCCGTACACTTGCCGAGAATGTCGACCTTGTCGGCGACGACCTCGACGTGACCCGTAGCCAATTTGGGGTTGACGGTCTCCTCGTCGCGCAGCGCGACGCTGCCCGAGACCATGATCACCGTCTCCTTTGAAACGTCGCGGAGCATCGAATCGTCATGGACGACGATCTGCGTGACGCCGTAATGGTCGCGCAGGTCGATGAACAACACGCCGCCGTGGTCTCTGATCGTCTCTACCCATCCGGAAAGCACGACCTTTGCGCCGGTATCGGCGGCGGTCAGCTGTCCGCAGGTGTGTGTCCTGTATTTCATTTCTGTCCTCCGGTTTGCAATTCTTCAAGCATCACTCTGTTGACGGCGTCATGGTCTACTTTGCCGAAAAACGCCCTCATGACCTGTCCGACAAGAAAGCCCATGACCTTGGTCTTGCCCTGTCCGTACTCGGCTACCGCCTTGGGATTTTCGGTCAAGACGCGGCGCACGACCTCGCGGATCTTGTCCTCGTCGCCCTCCATGACGACCGCGTTGTCTTCGAGATAGCGGTCGAAGTCGAACTTTTCGCCCTGCGCGATCAACTGTTCCAACGCCTTGACGCCCATATTCTTGTTCAGTTTTTTGCTTTCTACGCTCGACAGCAGCTTTGCGAACTGCCCCGCGTCTATCGTCGCGTTCTCGAATGCGACGCCGAGATCGTCCAACACTTTGGGCATGATCTCGATCAGCCAGTTTGCAACCGTACGCGGCGCGCCGCAAGCCTTGGCGGCGTCCTCGAACAGCGTAGCGAGCCTGATGTCCGCGGTCACGCGCGACGACGTGTAGTCGCTCAGCCCGTACTCGGCGATAAATCTCGCCTTCTTCTCTTGCGCAAACTCCGGCAATCCCGCCCTCAACGCTTCTATCCGGTCGCGGTCTATCTCGATCGGCAGCAGGTCGGGGTCGGGAAAATAACGGTAATCCTGCGCGTTCTCCTTGCTGCGCATGGACGAACCGACGCGCTTTTCGTCGTCCCAACGGCGCGTCTCCTGATGTACGACGCCGCCCTTTTCCAAGATGTCGATCTGACGCTCGCTCTCGTACTCTATAGCGTGTTCTATCGCCCTGAACGAGTTGAGATTTTTGGTCTCCGTGCGCGTTCCGAACTGTTTATCTCCTTTTTTACGGACGGAGACGTTGACGTCGGCGCGCATACGTCCCTCCTGCATCTTGCACGAGGATATGCCCATATATTCGCAGAGCATCTTGAGCTTTTCGAGATATGCCACCACCTCTTTGGCGGAGCGGAAATCCGGCTCGGAAACTATCTCGATCAGCGGCACGCCGCAGCGGTTATAGTCGGGATAAGTGACGTTGTCGATGTCGGAGTGGATGAGCTTGCCCGCGTCCTCTTCCATATGCATCTCGTGGATGCGTATTGTCTTGACGACGCCGTCCGCTTCTATATCGACGCGCCCGTTTGTACCTATCGGACTGTACAGCTGCGATATCTGGTACGCCTTGGGAAGATCGGGATAGAAGTAGTTCTTGCGGTCGAATACCGTATATTTCGGTATCTCGCAATTGAGCGCTATCGCCGCTTTGAGCGCAAATTCAAGCACTTTTTTGTTGAACACAGGCAACGTCCCGGGGAAGCCCATACAGACGGGACAGCAATGCTCGTTGGGCTTGGCGCCGAACGCGGTCGAACACGAACAGAATATCTTGGACTCGGTCGCAAGCTCGATGTGGACTTCAAGACCGATGACGGTTTCCCACTCCATACTCATGCCCTCCCCGCGATCACGCGGTGATGATCGGTCGCGCGCTGATAGGCAAAGCCGAGGTCGAGCAGCGTCGCGTCGGCGCCTCTCGCCCCGATCAGCTGCGCGCCTATCGGCATGCCGTTTTTCGCTGTTCCGCAGGGGATGGACAGCCCCGGCAGCCCCGCCAGGTTCACAGGCACGGTGAAGATGTCGGACAGATACATGCTCATGCTGTCGCAAAGGCTCTCTCCCAGCTTGGGCGCGGTCGACGGAGCGACCGGGCAGATCAACGCGTCGCAGCGCTTGAACACCTCGCCGAACTCGGCGATGATGCGGCGCTGCACGTTCTTCGCTTTTTTGTAATAGGCGTCGTAGTAGCCCGACGAGAGTACGAACGCACCCAGCAAAATGCGCGTCTTGACCTCGTCGCCGAAGCCTTGGCTGCGAGATTCGGCATAGAGATCGTCGATCGAGTTGACCTTGTCCGCGCGAAAACCGTATTTGACGCCGTCGTACCTTGAAAGGTTGGACGACGCCTCCGCGGTCGCAATTATATAATATGTCGGGATGACGCTCTGCATAAAGTCAAGCTTGACGGGCAGCAGCTTTGCGCCTAGCGACTCATAGGTCTTGGCGCAGTCGAGCACCGCCCTCTTGACATCCTCGTCCACGCCGTCGCCGAAGCACTCCTCCGGTACGCCGATCGTCCTTCCCTTGACGTCGCCGGTGAGGGACGCAAGATAGGACGGATGCTTGACTCTGAGCGACGTGGAATCGCGCCCGTCGTGACCCGCGATCACGTCCATGATCGCAGCGCAGTCGGCAACGTCTTTGGCAACGGGTCCGATCTGATCGAGCGATGACGCGTATGCGACCAAGCCGTAACGCGACACATAGCCGTATGTGGGCTTGAAGCCCGTCACGCCGCAATAGGACGCGGGTTGGCGTATGCTGCCGCCCGTGTCCGAACCGAGCGCGCAGACAGCCTCTCCCGCAGCGACCGCCGCCGCCGCGCCGCCCGACGAACCGCCGGGAACGCGAGTGAGATCGTGCGGATTTTTTACCGCGCCGAAATGCGAGGTCTCGCTGGTCGAGCCCATCGCAAATTCGTCCATATTGAGCTTGCCCGCGACGGGCAAGCCCGCCGCCTTTATCTTTTCGATTACCGCAGCGTCATAGGGAGGCACGAAGTCCGCCAACATCGCGGACGCGCAAGTCGTCTTGACGCCATTGGTGCAGATATTGTCCTTGATCGAGATCGGCACGCCTTTGAGCGGTCCGTCGGCAGCCTTATCGAGCGCCGCAAGCTGAACCGCGGCAAGCTCTTTCGACACTCCGATGTAAGCGTTGATATCCTTATCCTTTGCGGCGATCGCAGCAAAGACGGCGTCCGTCACCTCGGCAGAGGTCGTCTCCCCACGCGCGATCATCGCGCCCAACTCCAACGCGGTATGATCGAGAAGTCCCATCATTCCACCACCTTGGGTACGACCGGCGCAAAATAGGTGCGCTCCGCGCAATTTGCGAGCAGTTCGTCCTTGTCTGCAGACGGCAGCACGACGTCGTCGCGCAGCGCAAGCGTCGCCTCCGGGTCTCCCCCCGTCGGCTCGACTGCTTTGAGCGACTCCATATAGCCGAGTATCTTTTCCAGACGTGCGGTCGCCTGCTCTATCTCGTCAGACTTGATATTGAGTTTTGCGAGTTTGGAAAGATATGTCACCGTATCCCTGTCGACAGTCATTTTCCGCTCCGAGTACTTTATTTTATAATAATATATCACTTGCGCGCGAATAAAGCAAGTGAATGGACGGCATTACGGGCTTGCAAAACGGCTTTTTGAGGGGCAAACTCGCCCCCGGAGCAACGCTTGGGCTACGTCGGCAAAACCCGGCTCTCTCCTTCGCTCTGTATGCCGCCCTCTTTTTTGCGCGCATATGCTCCGCACGGGAATTTTATCCGCCGCACCCGATAAAATCGGCGTTTTAGACAATTTTGTCCGCCTGCACTCGGCAAAATCGTTGACTTGAGGTTTTTTGCCGACTGCAATTGAGATACGGCAATTTCGACGTCGACTTCGTCGCATTCAAAGACGACGAGAGGATATATCTGCAAGTTTGCTATTCCCTCTCTTCCGAACAGACGATCGACCGCGAATTCGGCAACTTGGAACGTGTCGACGACAACTACCCCAAATTCGTGATCTCTGGCGATTTACCCGACTTCTCGAGAAAAGGATCAAGCACCTCAACATCATAGATTTTCTGCTCAAAAAATGACGCATACAAAAACCCCGCAACTCGCGTTGCGGGGTTTGGCTGCTCCTGTCAGACTCGAACTGACGACACTGCGGTTACTTCACCACATCGTTTTCACATTGTGGTCCGGACTTTGTCTTTGCCGTGGGTCATCCCTTTAGGCATCCCGTATAAAGTCTCTACACACGGAACCGAAGTCCCTTGCTCGGCGTTGTCCTATCTTCCGACTTAGATTTCACCGACTTAGCGGGATTGTCATCTGCGGATTTCTCCGCAGAGCTGCTATTGGTTTACAGCCGCATGCTCTACCTACTGAGCTAAGGAGCAATGTGGGGCGATCGCTCGCCGATTGCTAAAATATAATAATACATACGCGCGTGTTTGTCAACGATTTTTCGTGACTTTTCAAAAGTCTTTTTTGTCGTCCCGCCCGTCGCTCTCGCAGGACGTGACAACGTCCGTCAATTTGAGCCTCTTTGCCCTGACGGCAAAATCGACCGCACACGCCGCGATAGCGATCATCATCCCCATACCTACAAGATGGATCACGCCGACCTTGGCGATCACGGTACCCTCCTTTGTCCAGCCCAGCATATGCGTCAAAGCCATGACGAACATAAACACGTTCTCAATGACCAGCAGCCGCGAGACGAGATCGCGCCTGAGGTCGACATACTCGCGCTCTATCCTCTCGGAATAGCTTTTCTTCTTTTCGCCGGCGGGGAAGCACAGCACAAGACACAAGACAACGGTGAACACAACCGATTCCGCGACCGTCCAATGCCACTTCGTACCGATGTCCGTGACCGCGCCGAGTACGGCGGTGACGATCATCCACACCGCAAATGCGGCGGCGGCGACGGCGCACAATATCTTTTGATATTTTGTCAAGGGATATTTCATCTCTTCGTCTCCTCTTCCGCGGATTTGAGAAAAAACCTGTCCGCAAAAAACAGCAACACCGCTCCGACTGCCGCCTCGCCGCAGACCACGCCGACGATAACGGACGGGGCGACGTCAACCAGCCGCAACACTACGGGCACGGCAACGAACATCACGACCGCAAGCACGAGCGACGCGACCCCGACGCCTAGCGCAAACCTGTACGCCGGCGCAAAGTCGGTCTCGCCCGAATCGGGCAAGCGATCCGTCTTGTCAAGCGTGGGAGCGTCATATCTGCGCCTCAATTGTGCGACTCCCGCAAGCGCGAAGACCACAAAAGCCGCAATATCAATGACAAGCCAAACAACAGTGTCCATACCGTTATTATACCACACCGTTACGAAAACGCAAACCGTTGAGACAAAAAAGCGGCGGCGGCCTGACCGCCGCAACCATTGCGGCAATATATCGCCTTTGCGATTTTCCGAAACCGCGGTGCGTACGCGATTGATCTATGCTTATTCGCTCGGTGCAATGCGTTCACGGCGCGCATAAAGCGCGTTTGCAACATACCGCTCGACGCCTCGTTTCGCTTGGGCGATCCCGTGCTTTTGGACATAAAAACGGCCGCTTGCGCGACCGAACGTTGGATCAGATCTTAAGCGGCGGCATTCCCCGCACCGCGCCTTTAGCCTCGGCAAGAGGCACTGCGGCTTAGGTAAGACCGATCTCAATACCCTCGATGTCGTCGGGAACGGGCGCATTACACGCCGTGAAGATCACCGTGCCCAACGCCATTGCCACGATCAAAGCAAGTATAACAATGAGAAAAACGTGTATCCTTTTCATTTCCGCCTCCGAATTGTCATTACTATATCATATTATTGTGCAAAACGCAAATTCAAAATGCCTCAAAAATTTTAACCTCTACAATTTTTCGGACTTTTGTTCACTATTCCGCATCTGAGGCACAACGTAACACGACCTCGCGGAAGCGGCATAGTTGAACATCATTATTATCCGCTTTGCAAAGTCAAAACACAAAGAGACATTTTGCGAATAAGGTTACGCCGCTTATCCGCGCGTCTTACCAAAGGAGACAGCCGTTTTGGCTGTCTCCTTTGGTAACCGGCAACGTCCTACCCTCCCAAGTCGTGTCCAAGCGGGTTACTAGACGCTCGCGCTTGGTTCTTCACTCCCTCTTCCTTCTTCTTACGCTCGCTATTCCGTACTGAGTTGCGACTCGGGAGAGACGTTGCCTTTTTAATACCAAAAAAGCGACAGCTTTTGCTATCGCTTCTTTTGGTAACCGGCAACGTCCTACCCTCCCAAGTCGTGTCCAAGCGGGTTACTAGACGCTCGCGCTTGGTTCTTCCCT
>CALWKU010000070.1 GCA_944381345.1 uncultured Christensenellaceae bacterium | reverse complement strand
ACCTCGCGGCAAAGCGCAAAGAGCTGCTCAAGCGCAAGCTGTTCAAGCACGAGGACGTGACCGAGCAGCTCGCCGCCCTGCCCGACAAGCTGGAGATCATCGAGAACGCCAAGACCAACGCCAAGCGTCTCTTGGCGCGCGTCGGGCTGCTCGACAAGGCGGACGTCTATCCGTCCACACTGTCCGGCGGACAAAAGCAGCGTATCGCGATAGTTCGCTCTCTTGCGATGAATCCGCGCGTAATGTTGTTTGACGAGCCGACTTCCGCGCTCGATCCGGAAATGGTCGGCGAAGTCTTGGAGGTCATCAAGGAACTTGCCGACGAAGGCATGACTATGGTCATCGTCACCCACGAGATGAACTTCGCAAAGGAGGTCGCAACGCGCGTGCTGTTTATCGACGACGGACTTATCAAAGAGGACGCGCCTCCCGCCGAACTGTTCGGCGATCCAAAAAACGAGCGACTCAAAGAATTCCTTTCCAAGATCTTATAAAAATCAGCGGCTTCGCGTTGGCGAAGCCGCATTTTTTGATATGTTTTTATTTATCCCTGCATTTTTCGCGCCTTCTGCGCCTGTTAGTTCTCAGCTTGCGCTGTCCTATCTCCGCTCCCGTGACCGTCTGCAACAACATCACCATGCGCGCGAGCGACAGCGTATCCTTGCCGCAATAGGTGTAAAGTTGAGCATAATGTTCCGCGCTCTTTGCGTCGTCCTCGTATTGGGCGCGAGTGAACAATCTGAGAGCCTCTGCGCCGTTGTGTACATCGAGAGCGGAATAGTCGCAGCTCTTGTCCCCGGGAAACATCGCCGGATAGACCGCTTTGAGCGATGTGGAACCGAGCATCGCCTTGGAATAGACCGCCCTTGACGCGAACAACTCCTGCAGATCGCATACGGCGTTACGCGCGGCGTTGAGCTTGTGGGCATAGTCCTTGAACCTGGTCGCAAGCTGATTGAGCACCTTGCACTCCAGCCCTTTTGAAAAAACGACGACGCACGCGCCGTGCGGGATCTGATTGAACAGCCGCCTCGCCATCTCGGGACGAGGATCAACCCCCTTTTTGGGCAAAAACTGATAGTGTTCCAGCTCCGAATACTCGGTACGCTTGACGTGCAGCGAATATTGAAAAGCGATCTGCATGAACGGACGCGTGCCGTCATAGAGCGGCAGCGCCGGCTGGCATGCCTCGAAATCGAGGAAACACATCGGGTAATGCAGTTTTTCGAGAAAAGCTCGCACCCTCGGGATGTCGACGTGCAGCGTGTCGTCGGTCAAATACATCCTGACCATCGCCGCCTGCGCGGGACGCAGCAGATGCGCGTTGTCCAAAAGGTCGTCGAGGCTCTTAACGCCGGACTCGAACAGCCTGAACATCGCGTTGCCGTCTATGCCGTGGAAATCGAGGATACACGGTCTGCTTACGCCGGCGCAAGAATCGAAATATTCGCATTTGTCGGGGCGCTCGCACTTGACGGACATCTCTCTCACCGCCGGCTCGGCGATCAGCCTTTCGCCCTCGGCCAAAAATGCGTTCACCACGCCGCGCGCCTCGTCTATGCGCGGAAGCACGTCCGTGATCTTGAAAAGTTTTTCAGGCTCGATCGCGCCCTTTCGGACATAGTTGCGGTTGCAGGTCGCAATCCTTATCGCGGCAAGCGGATGACCGCTCCTTGCAGCGATCTCGGCGATGTATGCCGCCTTGGCGACCGCGCTGTCCGAGATCTTGGGCGTCGTCTTCGTATAGTATACGACAAGTCCGCTTTCCGTAACCTCGACTTCGTCGACATAGGCGCAAAACGCCCCCGCGACAAAGCATACGTTTCGCATATACTTTCCGCCGTCCGCAAGAGCCTCGACGAACATCCGAAATGAGTCGGCTGCCTCGTCGGATATGCAGTCGACTCCGCCCGGCAGCAGCTTGAATAATTCCGCTTTGAGCCGCGCATACTCTGACCTGCGATATGTCGACGCCTCGCCTTCGGCAAGCGGCATCAGACACCCTTTGACAAAGAGCGTCTTGCAGTGTCTGTATCGTGAAAAGTCGGAATTGTCGAAAAGTTTTTCCATTCGTATGCCGTTCTGCGCGGCACACGCCACGCAATTCCCTCCGCGAGTGGCGTCACAAGATCATATATTGTTTGACTACGTCGTAAACTTCTTCCCTCAACGCGAGAATGCCGAAGTCGCCCGCCCTGTACGGTTCGCCGTCCAGGTTGGTGACTTTGAGTCCCGCCTCGGCGCATAAAAGCGCGCCCGGAAGCAAATCCCAAGGCTTTTTGGCAAGCAGCACCGCGCCGTCCGTCACGCCCATCGCCGCAAACGAAAAATCTATGCACGCCGCGCCGAACATCCTCATCTTGCCGAGCAGAGGATAGAGCTTGCGCATTGCCCGCGACTGCGCTTTGGCAACTTTGACCGATTTGTGGCTGAAATCGCCGAAACTGACCGTACTCAGCTCGGGAACGAACGGTTTAAGTTCTATGCGCTTATTGTTGAGAAACGCGCCTTCTCCCTTTACCGCATACAGTTTCAGCCCGAGCGCGGGCAGATTGATCGCGGCGAGTACAGGTTCGCCGTCCACGCAAAAAGCCGCCTGCAAACCGTACAGCGGCGACCCGTGCGCCATATTGGAAGTGCCGTCTATCGGGTCGATGACCCAAGTACGCTCCCCGAGTTTGACGCGGGGATACTTCTCCTCGCTGATCACCGCGTCGCCGGGAAACGCAAATTTGACCGCCTTGATCAACTTGGATTCGACGTCGGTATCGATGTCGGTCACGACGTTGAACGCGCTCTTGGTGTCAACGCGGCTCGGAACGGGACTGTCGCAAAAGAGGACGGCAGCCTTGTGCAATTCTTTGATAATGAAGTCTTTTTCGGCAGCGTACGCCATATTTTACCGCCTTGTATAAAAATCGGGACATTACCCGTCCCGTCATTTCAATTATACAATACGAATGGCGGTAAGTCAATCGCAAATACGCCAAATACCGCTACAAAAATCGCGTTTTTTGCATATTTTTCTTTATCTTGATCCGCCGACGACAGTGTTGTACAAAGCCCGCACAAACGCCGTCTCCAACTTCTCGCACTCCTCTTCAAAACCCGGCATACGTCTTGCGATCGCCCTTGCGCGGGCGTACCTCGCAGCCATTCGATACAGTTCGTCGCTGCGTCGTCTGTCCGTATGTTTTGCCTCTCTGTGCCCTCTCGGACTTGTCTCTTTCCAACCTTCCATAATAGCCTCCCCTTTGGTGCTATCGGAATTTTACACCTTGCTCTATCGGTTTGTCAACTGCGTCAAATCGTTTTGTCACAATAAGACATTATTCGACATATATCGCGTTTAATCGACACGGGTACGAAAAAATACTTTGTCGGACAATGCCTCGTTTTGTTGTTTGCGCTCGCTTTTGCTCCATTGTCCTTTCATGTTCTTCTTCTCCCGGTTTTGCCCCTGCCGCGTCATCTCTTGACAACGTCGCGCACGCGCATTATAATATAATCGACATTCCTGGAGGTTGAACGATGTCGGACATCATACCCAAACCGAACAGCGAGCAGTTTTTTGGCGAAGACATATACTTTGACGGCGGCGTCGGTATATCCGCCTGCGCCGAGGCGGAAAGCGCGGCGGCAAAACTCAAAGCGTTACTGCGAAGAGTTTGCCCTTCCGTCATATTTTCGGACAACGGCAACGTCTCGATCAAACTCGAAAAAGACGCTCTTTTGCCTCGCGAAGGATATGTCGTCGACGCACGGGCGTCCGACATCGTGCTGACCGCATCGGGTTCCGAGGGTTGGACGTATGCTTTGGTGACGCTTGAACGACTGCTCAAAACCGAAGGCGGAGACAAAGCTCTTTCGCTGTCCTGCCCCGGCTGTCACATCGAGGACGAGCCGCGCTTTGCGTACCGCGCTCTCATGTTGGACGAGGCGCGCAACTTCTTCGGAGAGACGGAAGTCAAACGGCTTCTCGATCTGATGTGCCTCTACAAGCTCAACGTGCTGCATTGGCATCTTGCCGACGATCAGGGCTATCGCGTCGAAAGCGACGTATACCCGCTGCTCACGACGATCTCGTCGCACCGCAACGACACGCAGGTCGGCGGCATCAGATCGGACAAGTTTCGCGGGCTTGCAAGTTCGGGGTATTACACCAAGAATCAGATCCGCAACATCGTCGAATACGCCAAAGAGCGCAACATCGTCGTCGTCCCCGAATTGGAAATGCCGTCGCACTGTTCGGCGATCCTCGCCGCTTATCCCCATTTGAGCTGCACCGGCGAAAAGACGGAGGTGCCGACCACATTCGGCACATTGCACCGCTCCTTTTGCCCGGGCAAACAGACTACATACGATTTTTTGGACAAGCTTCTCGACGAGTGGTGCGAGCTGTTCCCTTCCTCTCTTTTCCACATCGGCGGAGACGAGACTGCCGGCTCGCTGTGGAAACAGTGCCCTGATTGCCGTAAGACGATCGCCGACAACGGGCTTGGCGGCGAGCACGAGCTGCTTCCGCTGTTTGTCAACCGCATTGCCGAAATGCTCGCCGCAAAGGGCAAGCTGCCGGTGATCTGGGCGGACCGTCTGCCTCGCGGAGTGCGCAAATTCGTCACCTATACGGCGTGGCTTCCGCTCGATCGCAAAGCGGTCGCCGCCGAGATCTCGTCGGGACGCCTTTTTATCGTCGCGCCTTACGACCGCTATTATGCGGGTCAACCGTATTGCATGATACCCCTCAAGAAGACATATGACTTTGAACCGACTTCGATCGCAAACGGCTCTACGGACGCGGGATTTTTCGGCGTCGAAATGCCGATGTGGACGGAGTGGGTCTACGACCGCGTCAAGCTTGACTTCAACCTCTTTCCCCGGCTGTGCGCGTTTGCGGAGACGGCTTGGACCAACGCGCAGCACAAAAGCTGGCACGACTTCAAAAAGCGGTGGCAAGCTCAAAAACCGACGCTCGACAGCCTCGGCGTAGGCTATGCCAAAGACAAGCTGACCGATCCCGGCGCGTTTGCCCGCAACAAGGGCGCATATATTTGGAAAAACATAGATCAATACGACGAAGTGAGGAAAAACGACAAATGACCGTGACTTTCAAAAACATCCGACCGCTCGTCGGAGGAAAACTGCAAAACGTTTGCAACATCGTCGTCGTCGACGGAGTAATTTCGTCCGTTGGCGACGTATGTAAAGGCGACGTCGTCGACTGCGGCGGCAAAGTCTGCGCGGCGGGCTTTGTCGACATCCATACGCACGGCGGATGGGGACACGACTGTATGGAGGCGACCGAAGAGAGCCTTGCCGCTATCTCGGCTTACCACCTCTACACCGGCATAACCTCTTATTGCCCGACCACGATGACCGCGTCTCCCGACGACATAGACAAAGCGGTGGACAGCATCCGCGCATACAGGCGCACATCTCCGTACTCACGAGTGATAGGCGCGCATCTCGAGGGACCGTATCTGTCGCAAAAAGCGGCGGGCGCGCATCCGCCCAAACTGCTGATCTCTCCTCTCGACGACGACGGCTTTGTCTCGCGCAATCTCGACGCCGTCACGCGCGTGACCGTCGCGCCCAACGTCAGAGGCGCCGACGCGTTCGCCGCAAAATACGCGCCTGCGGGCGTACAGATATCGCTCGGCCACGACAACTCGATCGACGACGAGATCTACGCCTGCGTCGACGCCGGCGCGACAAGCGTCACACATATGTACAACTGCACTTCGCGCCCTTCCCGCCGCGACAATCCCAAAAAACATCTCGGCTTGACCGAAGTAGGGTTAATCGACAGCCGCCTTGTAGACGAGGTGATCGCCGACGACCGGCACGTCCCCGACGCGCTGTTCGGGATGATATTCAAACTCAAAGGCGCACGCGGGATATGCCTCGTCTCCGACTCGCTGAGCGTGGCGGGGATGCCCGAGGGCGATTACTACATCGGCGCGGGCGACAGCAAGCAATCCATACGCGTCGAGGACGGCGTTGCGGTGCTGCCGTCCGAAAACACCTATGCCGGCTCGGTCACTCCGATCTCGACAATGGCAAAACGCCTGATTGCACAGGGCTACTCGCCCGAAGACGCGCTGACTATGGCGACGCTCGTCCCCGCCTCGCTTGTAGGCTTGACCGACAGGGGCGACCTGCGCCCGGGGATGCTCGCGGACTTCAATCTGTTCGGTCCCGACTTTTCCGTCGACACGACGGTACTCGCGGGCAAGATCGTCGACAGGACCGCCCTGCTCGCTTTGAGAGGCTGACATGAACATAGCCAAGATAGCTTTCGACTTCGACGACCGCTTCAAGGACGTCTTTACCAACAACATCAAGACCGCCAACAGTATTGCGGTCGAAAAGGACATCGTCTATGACGACGCCTTGCCCGACGTATGCACTCTGGACGTCTATTGCCCCCCGCTCAAAGGCAGGGAAAAATATCCGGTACTCGTCGACGTACACGGCGGAGGCTGGATCACCGGCGACAAGCATTGGCGGCGCGGGCTCAACCGCGCGTTCGCGGACATGGGACTGTGCGTGATCTCGCCAAACTACGGACTGTCGCCCCGTTTCAAATACCCCGAATGCGTCAAGCATCTTTTCGCTTGTTTCAAGTGGATATGCGACCATGCCGAAGAGCGCCGCCTCGACCTCGACAACGTGCTGATCACCGGCGACAGCGCGGGCGGTCAGCTCGCCTGTCTTATCCTTGCCATCCAAAACAACGCCGCGGTAAAGGCTCGTATCGGCGCTGTCGAATCGCCGCTGCGATTCAAGGGAGGGATGCTTGTGTGCGGCGCGTACGATCCCGACAGTATGGCGAAGAATATCTTTTCAAACAAACTTTTCCTCGAAATGACGGGCTTCGGACGCAAACATATCCGAGAGTTTGAAAACTACGATCTGATGAACCCCGTCAACTTTGTGGACAAGGACTTCCTTGCGGACGTTATGATCGCTTACGGACGTTTCGACGCGTTTGTCGGAGGCAACGAAAAGCTCCTCTTTAAGCGGCTTAACGAGCTCAACATCCCCTACCGCGAATACCGCGCAAAGGGCGCCGGAGAACACTGTTTCCACCTGTGGCACTACCGCCGTCCGATCAGCCGCAAGTTCTTTGAACTTGCACGCGATTACGTCGCCGACAAGGTCGGTTACAGATACAGATAAACTTAGTTAACAAACACGGAAACGAAAAATATAGATCGCGGACAAATGCTCCGCGCAGCAAAAAGCCGAAGGCGAAACGCCTTCGGCAATGTTTTTCGTCTTACTTGACGAGTTCCTTTTTGAGGTGCGCGAATCTGGGCAATCCGTCCTCGAGCGGAGCTTTGCTCTCGCCCTGGATGAGAGGCAGCGCATAGTCAACATAGTCCTGCGAAAGCATCGTGCCGTTGTCAACGATCCATTCGAGCGGGACCTTCTTCTCGGCGTTTGCCGCCTTGGCGACGCTCATCACGCCGATCTTGCACTTGTACTTGCCGCTCGACATATCCCTCTTGAGGATGACCATCTTGTCGGTCGTGCCGCGGACGGCGTACTTGACGGCGGCCGCACCCGCCTTGAACGCCTCTTCGACGTCCGTCTTGGACGCGAGGTGAGAGGCGCATCTCTGCATCAGCGAGAACTCGACCGCTCTCGTCTTGCAGCCGAACTCGCTCTTGCACATATTGGCGAGCGCCGCGCCGACGCCGCCGAGCTGCGCGTGACCGAACGAATCCTTTGCGAGATTTCCGCCGGCAAGCACTTCGGCGATGAGGTTGCCCTTGTCGTCGGATATACCCTCGGAAACGGCGACCATGCACTTGCCGCCCGTCCTCTTCATCACCTCTCTGACGTCGTTCTTGAACTTATCGACCGAGAACGGGATCTCGGGCAAATAGATGAGATCGGCGCCGAGCCCTTTGTAGTTGGCGAGGCTCGCCGCGGCGGTCAGCCAGCCGGCGTGTCTGCCCATGATCTCGACGACGGTGATCATCGGGGTGTCATAGACGTTGGCGTCGAGTTTGAGTTCCATGATCGTCGTTGCGACATACTTCGCCGCGCTGCCGTAGCCGGGGCAGTGATCGGTGCCGAACAAGTCGTTGTCGATGGTCTTGGGCACGCCGATGACTCTGCACTCCCAACCCGACTTCTTCATAAACTTGCTGACCTTGTTGCAAGTGTCCATAGAATCGTTGCCGCCGTTGTAGAAGAAATAGCGGATGTTGTACTTCTTGAACACTTCGAGCAGTCTCTTGTAGTCGGTGTCGTCAATCTTCTCGGGCTTGAGCTTGTATCTGACCGAACCGAGCGCGGACGACGGCGTGTTTTTGAGCAGCATCAGCTCTTTGAGGTCCTCTTTGGACATATCGTAAAATTTCTCTTCGAGTACGCCTCTGATACCGTGAGCCGCGCCGTAGACGGCGGTGATGCAGTCTTGCTTGAGAGCCTCGGTGAACACGCCCGCAGCGGACGAGTTGATGACCGAAGTGGGTCCGCCGGACTGACCGAACATACAGGCTCCGACCAATTTTTCCATGATGTTATCCTCCTTGGGATGAATATTTTTCCGTATTTACGGTTGTTTACTTACAGGCTGAGGATGCGCGACTTGCGGTACAGTTCGTCGTTGAACTTGCGCTCCATCGCAAGCGCCGCGCCGATTTCCTCGTCGATTATCGCGTTGTTGCGGATGCCGACCACTCTGCCCCCCTTGTCGGCAAGCAGCAGCTCCACCGCCCTGATCGCAAACTCCGCCGCGAGCGTGCGGTCCTGATTGCTGGGGTTGCCTCCGCGTTGGATATACCCGAGCGTCGTCGTCTTGATCGAACCGGTGACTCCGTTTTCTTTGAGCCGCGCTTTGAGTTCTTCCGCCTTACAGACGCCCTCGGCAAGCACTATGATATCGGATGTTTTGCCTATGCGCTGATTGAGCTTGATGCTCTTGACTACCGCTCCCAGATCGAAGTTTTCTTCGGGGACGAGCGTGATCTCCGCGCCTCCGCCGAGTCCGGCGTACAGCGCGATGTCGCCGCATTTACGCCCCATCACCTCGATGATACAGACGCGGTCGTGCGACGTCATCGTGTCGCGCAGGTTGTTGATCGCACCCAACACGGTATTGACCGTCGTGTCAAATCCGAGCGTAAAATCGGTGTAGGCAAGGTCGTTGTCGATCGTACCGGGGATACCGATCACCTTGACGCCGAACATATCGTACATATCCTTTGCGCCTCGGAAACTGCCGTCACCGCCTATGACGACCAACCCGTCTATGCCGTACGCCTCCATGTTGTCGACCGCCTGCTGTATGTACTCCTTCTGTTTGAACTCCTCGCAACGCGCTGTCTTGAGGATGGTCCCTCCTCTCTGAATGATGTCAGACACGCTGCGCTTGTTCATCTGAAAGATGTGGTTGTCGATAAGTCCTACATAACCGCGCTCGATGCCGTAGACCTCGAGCCCGCTGTAGATGGCATAGCGCGTGACCGCCCTTATGCATGCGTTCATTCCGGGCGCGTCGCCGCCGCTTGTCAAGACTCCTATCCTCTTCATTATTCTCCGCTCCTGACCACGCCGTGCTTGGTATAGATCTCGGCTTTTCCTCTGATCTTGATCGCCGAAGTCCTCTGCGTGAACTGCATCACGAACACCTCGTTCTTGTCAAGATTTTCGGTGTGATGAGGCTTGGTGCTGTCGCCCCTTGTCAATCCTATGATCTGTACCGGAGAATCGATCGCCTTGATGACGATGTACTCTTCGCTTGCGTAAAATGTTTCGTCCATATTCACCTCGATCAACGCCATTATATCAAATTTGAATGCAAAAGCCAAATATTTGACGCATTATTGCCCCGAAGTCGCCTTTGCGCCCGGCAGATCGCCCACCTTGACGTTGGCTGCGCCGAGTACCGCTTTGAGCTGGTATTCGAGCGTTCCGGCAAGGTCGACTCCCACGCCGCTCAGCCGCGACAGCGTCCTGCCCCTCTGCACGTAGACCGCATGGCGGCCGGGATTGAGCCTGATGTACTCCTCCGCCGTTTCAAGATCGCGGTCGCTCTCGGCGCGCAGATACAGACATTGCGTGACGGGCGCGACGTCCGTTTCAATCTCCTCTTCTTCCTCGTATTCCCCTTTTCCTCCCCACGGAACGACGTCCGTGACCGACATCGACACCTTGCCGTTCTCGAATTTGAGTCTGCCGTTGAGACGGACGATCGCGTCCTCTGCGATCAACATACGGTACTTGTCGTACGTCCTCGGAAAAAACACCGCCTCGATCGAAGAATACAAGTCTTCTATCGTCGCGTACGCCATGATCTTGGCGTCCTTGGTCGTCTTTTTGCTGACGCCGTGCAGCATCCCGCACAGCGAAACCTGCCTGCCGTCGAACGCGTTCTGAACCTGCAGCAGTTCCTCGACTCCGCTCTCGTCGCCGTCCTCATCATCCTCCGCCTCGGCGGCGTTCTTGATGTAGTCGACAAGCGGCGCAAGCGTAAAGCCCTCTTTTTTGAGCTCTTCCTTGTACGCGTCGAGCGGATGCCCCGACATATATACGCCGAGCGCCTCTTTTTCCATTGCGAGCTTTTGCATTTGCGGATACTCGGCAAGCGGCGGGATGTCGTCGTCGGGGGCGGCGTCCTCGCCCATTAAGTCGAACAGGCTCATCTGCCCGCTCTCTCTGCCCTTGCGGTCGCGCGCCGCCTGTTTGAGCAGCCTCTCGTAGGACGCCGTCAGCGCGGCGCGGGTATAGCCGAAACAATCCATCGCGCCCGCATTGATCAGCCCTTCCAGGATGCGCTTGTTGATGACGCCCGTATCGAGACGGGTCAACATGTCCGATACGCTTTTGTATTCGCCGTTTTTCTCCCTCTCTTCGACGAGCGCCTGCATTGCGTCTGCCCCGACGTTCTTGATGCCGTTCAACCCGTAGCGCAGTTTGCCGTCCTCGACCTTGAACAGCACACGGCTTTTATTGATGTCGGGAGGCAAAATCTGCGTGCCGCCGTCGCGCAGGATCATCAGATATTTTTGCACTTCTTCGGCGTTTGTGATGCGGTTGTTGATGACAGCGGCTATCAATTCGATGTTGTAATATCTCTTGTAGAACGCCGTCTGATAGGACAGCACCGCATATGCGGCGGCATGCGACTTGTTGAACGCGTACTTGGCAAACCCCGCCATTTCGTCGAATATCTCGTTTGCGGTCTTTTCGTCGACTATGCCGACCTCGATCGCGCCGGGGATCGCGGGCTTGGCAAGCCCTATCAATCTGCCGTCGGTGGAATACTTCGCCGGCTCGGGCGGCGCGCCGTAGAGGAATATCTTGCGCTGCGCTTCCATGACGTCCGCTTTCTTTTTGCCCATAGCGCGGCGCAGCATATCCGCCGCCCCCAGCGAATAGCCGCCGAGCAGCTGCGCGATCTGCATGACCTGCTCCTGATAGACGAGACATCCGTACGTCATTTCGAGTATGGGTTTGAGCAGCGGGTGGCGATATGTCACCTTTTCGGGGTTTTTCTTGGACGCGATATATTTGGGGATGCTGTCCATAGGTCCCGGTCGATAAAGGGACACGCCCGCTATAACGTCTTCGAGCGAGGTCGGCTGAAGCTCCTTCATAAACTTTTTCATGCCCGCCGATTCGAGTTGAAACACCGCGTCGGTGTCTCCGCTGCTGATCTGGCGATACACCTCGGGATCGTCGTATCCCAGCTCGTCAAAGTCCACGTCCACGCCGTGATCCTCTTTGACGTACTGCCGCGCCTTGTCGATGTCGGTCAGCGTCTTGAGTCCGAGGAAATCCATTTTGAGCATGCCCATCTCTTCGACTTCCTCTTTTTGAAACTGCGTGGTAATATCGTCGCCGTTGCGCTGCAGCGGCACATAGTCGGAAATGACTTCCTTGCAGATCACGACTCCCGCCGCGTGCTTTGAGCAGTTGCACGGCATCGCTTCCAGCTTGTAAGCCATATCTACGACCTGCCTTATCATCGGGTCGGTGTTGTACATCTCGACCGCTTCGGGAGAATAGAGCTTGACCTCGTCCTCCTTGTCGCTCTTGTGAAAGACGTTGGAAAGGGTGACTTTGGGATTGTTTGCGATCGTCTTGGTCAGCTTGTTGACGTCGGCAAGAGGAACGTTGTAAACTCTTGCGATCTTCTTAATCGCCGCCTTTGCCTTCATCGTGCCGAGAGCCAAGATCTGACATACCTTGTCCGAACCGTACTTGCGCGTGACATAGTCTATGACCTCGCCGCGCCTTTCGTAGCAAAAGTCGACGTCGAAGTCGGGCGGCGACTCACGCTCGGGGTTGAGAAATCTCTCGAACAGCAAGTTGTATTTGAGCGGATCGACGTCGGTGATTCGGATCGCATAAGCGATGATGCTGCCGACGCCCGAACCTCTTCCTGCGCCGACGGGAATGCCGTGCGTTCGCGCATAATTGATAAAATCCCAGACTACGAGATAGTAATCCGCAAAGCCCTTTGTGATGATGACTTCGAGTTCTCGCTCCGCTCTCTGCCTTATCTCGGGCGTGATCTCTCCGTATCGCCACTCCAATCCTTTGTACGCCATGCGTCGCAAAAAGTCCGGCGACGACGAGCCGTCCTCCGCAACGTACGGCGGCTGCAAGTCCTGCTTTTCGATGACGACGTTGCACTTCTCCATGACCTCGACGGTGTTGGTAACAGCCTCGGGACACCACGAGAACGTCTGCATCATCTCCTCGTATGTTTTCAAATAGAACTGATCAGTCTCAAAGCGCATCCTTCCGGGATCGTCAATGGTCTTGCCCGTCTGTATGCAGAGCATGACGTCGTGCATCTCCGCGTCCGACCTCTCGGCATAGTGAACGTCGTTGGTAGCGACGACCTTTACGCCGATCTCGCGCGCCATCTTGACGAGCAGCGGATTGATGCGCCGCTGTTCCTCTATGCCGTGATCCTGCAATTCGATATAAAAATCGCCCGGCTCAAACATATCGCGCAGCATTATCGCATAGTTTTTAGCCTCATCGTAATTGTTTTCGAGCAGTAGTTCGGGAATGCGTCCCGCAAGACATGCGGACAGACAGATCACGCCCTCGCTGTGCTTGCGCAGCGTCTCCATGTCTATACGCGGCTTGTAGTAAAAGCCCTCGACGTACGCCATGCTGTCCAACTGAACGAGATTGCGGTAGCCGACGTTGTTCTTTGCGATCAGCACAAGGTGATTGAAAGAGCCGTTGCGCCCCGTCTGTTCGTGCATATTGTCGCAGGTGTAAAACTCACAGCCTATGACGGGTTTGAGCCCCGCTTTGTTCATCGCCTTGTAGAACGTGAATACGCCGAACATATTGCCGTGATCGGTGATCGCCATGCCGGGCATCCCCTTTTCGATCGCCTTCTCGACGAGAGGGAAGTCCTTGTGGTTGGGCGCGACAAGACGCGTCGCTCCGTCAAGCAGACTGAACTCCGTATGCACGTGCAGATGCACGAACGGTTTGACGGGCGGACGCGGTTTTTCTTCTTTCTTTTTCCCCTCTTTTGCGGGCGGCGCGGGTTCGGGCTCGGTCTCCTCCTTTGCCGCGTCCTCTTCTTCAAGCTGTTCGAGCAGGCGTTCATCCTCTTGCTCGATGTCGACAAGCGTCGTTTCGTCAGCCATTTTCCGCCTCCTTCAAGATCTTTTCTATCCTGTGATTGAGACCGCTCTTGCTTATGCCGAGCGCGACGGCAAGCTGAGCCATGGTGAAATCCGGATGTTCCTCCCTCGCTCTGCACACCTGCTTGGATTTGTCGTCCAGCCTCTCCAGCCCGCCGCTTGCGCGCAGCTTAGCGATCGCGTCCAAAAGCTGCTGCGCGGCGCGCTGCGTCTTGTCCATATTGGCGAGCGAACAATTGACGCCTCGGTTGATGTTGTTGTTCGCCTCTCTCAGCATCATCACGTCGCTGAGCGCGAATACGCTCTCGTACGCGCCCATAAACGCCAATACTCCGCTGACGTCCGCCCCGGACTTGCAATAGGCGCAAAACTTGTCCCTGCGCGGCGAAACGTGCATCGTGATATCCCTGCCGGCAAAATAGTCCGCAAGATCCTTGGCGGCGTCCTCGTCGCCGCAAATAAACTCTATGTGATAGCCGTCCGAACCGTCGCCCGGCACATAGGCGCCGCCGCCTATCGCAAACAGCCCTCGCACGTATGCGGACGCCTCTTCGTCGCTCTCGAATTTGCGTCCCAACCCCCCTTTGCCGTCCGCGGTCTCGGGCAGCAGATCTTCGATCATTTTCTTCGTCTCGTCAGGTTTGACAGACGCAGCGTACAGCTTTTGCGACGACGAGTACGAAAATTCCACCTCTGCGCCGTACAATTCCTTGATCAGACCTACGCAGATCAGCGCGGGCTGCATACTCTTGCTCTCCACGGTCAGCCCGACCTTGTTGCTTTTGAGCGTCAGCGACCCCGCCGCCTTGACTATTGCGGCGAGATATGCCTTGCGGGCGAGCCGGCAGTCCCCGTCGCCTATCGCGGTCTGTTTGCGCACTTCGGCTGTGATGTTCATACGGTAAACCCCCTGCGGAAAGTGACGGGCTTGTCCGAAATGTTGACGACGACGTCGTCGCCGAGCCCTATCTTTTGCACCACGTCCAGCGCGTATTCGCACTTTCCCACACTCGCGGGCTTGTGCGCGTCGCTGTTGACTATCAGCTTTGCGCCCGTCGACGCGAGAAGTTCCGTCCCCTCGATATCGGGAGTCTCGTGCCGCGAAGAGATCTCCACAAACGTCCCCGTCGCCGCACAAGCCTCGCCTATCGGCTTGAGTTCTACATCCAGCCTGAATCCGGGATGGGTCAGCACGTCGATCTCGTGTTCGGTCACCGCCCTGACGAACGCCTCCGTGTTGAGCGCGCGCTGTTTTGCGGTGTTTCGGCATACGCAGCGCGTGACGCCGTTGAAAGGCAGCTTGAAATAATCCTTGAATCTGAGCGGATATGCGGTCAAATGAAATCCCGCAAGCACGACGTCAAGTTTCGACGCGTCCTCGGGCAGCAAGTCTATCTCTCCGAGCGGGCTGAGAATGTTCGCCTCTATGCCGAGCAGCGCTTTGAACCGATATTCCTTGGCGACTGCGGTCACGTCTTGTCTCATCGCGTCAAAGCGCGACGGCTTTACGCCTATCAGCGGATGTCTCTCCGCGTGGTCGGTGATCGCCAACGCGCGCAGACCGAGACTCATCGCCGCTACGACGTTGTCTTCGACCGTCCCCGTGCCGTGCGAATATTTTGTATGGGAGTGAAAATCGGCTGTTATCCTCATGATATCCTTCCGAATGCGCGCCCGTGCGCGCTATTACGGAATTATATTATAAGATACCTCCGTCCAAAAGTAAAGGCAAACGCGCCGCTTACTCAAAATTTGTCCCCTCCGAGGATCGTGACCTCCGGCTCGAGAACAACGCCGCAATGGTCTTTGACCTCGCTTTGCGCCTGCCTCATCAACGAAACGTAGTCGCTTGCGGAACCCCCTCCGACATTGACGATGAAACCCGCATGCTTGCGCGAGATCTCCGCGCCGCCTACGCGCCTTCCCTTGAGCCCGGCGCGCTCAATATACCACCCCGCCGATATGCCGTCAACCCGCTTGAACGCGCTGCCGAGCGACTTGCCCGACGGCTGGCTTGCCGCCCTTGCGGCGACCGCTCTGCGCATCTCCGCCTCAACGTTCTTGGGCGTACTTCGCGTCAATTTCAGCGCTACTGACAGCACGATGACGTCTTTGCAGAATATGCTCGCTCGATAGCCGAAGCCGCATTCCGACGGCGAAAGTCTCACTCTTTTGCCGTCCGCAAGCGCGTCCACCCACTTCACGAGGTCGGCGAACTCAGCGCCGAACGCTCCGGCATTCATCGCCGCCGCTCCTCCCGCGCTGCCCGGGATCGAACACAGCTTTTCCAACCCGGACAGTCCTCGTACAGCCGCCTTTTTCGCCAGCGCGGACAGTCTTTCACCCGCCGCAGCGACGACTTCTCCGCCGCAAAAGTCCGAGCCGGTCATCGCCCCGGTCGTCAGCACCGCTGCGTCGTATCTCCCGTCCGGGAACAGCGTGTCCGTCGCCCTGCCGACCAGATCGAAGTTTTCAAGCCTCGCAGCCGCTGCGACAAGCTCGTCGTCGCTCGTCGGCTCGACCAGCAAAGCCACCGTCCCAATGTTGCCGAATGCCGAAAAAGACGGAGCGTCCTTCCGCACTCCGCTCCCTATGCCAAACTCGTGCGCGTCCATACGCACAAATATATGTATGGCGCGCCTCTGTTATTCGATCGGCGCGTCCAAAAGCGCGCATTCGTCGATTGCGGCGTTCAGTTCGTCGAGAGAGTTGCTCTCGAACACCTTTTGTTTGAACTGCTTGCCACCCGCAAGACCGCGGACATAATATGCCAAATGCTTTTTCATGTTGGCGGCGACATAGACGGACGAGTGGAATTCGAGCATCGTCGATATGTGTTCGCCCACCGCCTCGCGCCGCGTCGTCCACGGTCTTTCCGCGCCTGCGATGTCCGCAAAAAGCCACGGCTTGCCCAATGCGCCCCGCGCGATCATCACTCCCGCCGCGCCCGTGACGCGCAGCATCTCGCGATAGTCATCGACGCTGTCCACGTCGCCGTTTGCTATCACCGGTATGTCGACAGCACGCACGACTTCGGCAATGTATTCTCTGTCGGCCCTCCCTGCGTAAAACTGCTCTCTTGTCCTGCCGTGGACGGTCAGCGCGTCCGCTCCCGCATCCTGTAATATCTTTGCGAAATCAACACCCGTACGAGAATTTTGCTCAAATCCTATCCTGAATTTGACCGTTGTGTATTTGCCCGAAAGTTTGAGCGTACGCACTATCTTTGCGGCAAGCTCGGGCGTTTTGAGCAACGCGCTGCCCTCTCCGTTGCCGACGATCTTTGGCACCGGACAACCCATATTTACGTCTATGACGTCAAACTTTTGAAGCGCCCTATGCCTAGCCGCCGCCAGCATGATCTCGGGATCGCTGCCGAATATCTGCACCGCCTTGACCTTTTCGGCGTCGGTCGTGTGCAGCAGGTCTTCGGTCTTGGAACTGCCGTACACCAATCCCTTAGCCGATATCATTTCGGTATAAGTCAAAGCCGCGCCCGCTCTCGCGCAAAGTCTGCGAAAACCTACGTCGCTAAATCCCGCGATCGGCGCAAGCACCGCCTTGGGGCTTTCAAATATTTCGGCGGGGCTCACTTTTCTTCACCTCTTCCCAAAGCGCGTCCGCCTCGGCAGGCGACAGCTCGTATACGGGCTTTGGCGCAAGCTCTTCCAACCTTGCGTATCTCTCCTCAAACTTGCGCACCGCTCTCGTCAAAGCGATCTCGGGGTCGCATTTGAGCAGTCTGACCACGTTAACCGCCGCGAACAGCAAGTCGCCGCACTCGATCTCTTTTTCCTCCGCATCCTTTGCGGACAGACATTCTTCTACTTCTTCCGGAAGTTTTGCGGACGCCGCTCTCGCGTCGGCGAAATCAAATCCCGCCTTTGCCGCTGCCTTTTGTACTTTAAGCGCGCGCTCGACTGCGGGCAGCGCCTTTGCGACCCGTTTCATCTTGTCCGACGCCCTGTATGCGCCTTTCTCTTTCGCCTTCGCGGCTTCCCACGACGCAAGGCTCTCGTCCGCGTTGTTTGCGACGACGTTGCCGAACACGTGCGGATGCCGTGTGATCAGCTTTTCACACAGATCCGTCAACATATCCGACAGTTCGAATTCTCCGTTCTTTTCGGCGATCTCGCAATGGAACACGCTTTGCAACATCACGTCGCCGCACTCCTCGCGTATGTTGGCGACGTCGCGGTTGTCAATCGCCTCGACCAGCTCGTATGCCTCTTCGACGGCGTTGGCGCGTATGCTGTCGTGCGTCTGCGCCTTATCCCACTCGCAGCCGTCGTCCGCGCACAGTCTGCGCATGATGTTGACAAGGTCCGCAAAGTCGTGTCGGCTCTTTCCCTTAAACGACAAAGGCGCGACTTCCGCCTTCTTGCACGCGCACATCCTCTCGACAGAACGGAGCGCGCCGTCGCATACGACCTCCGCGTCTTTGCCTATCGCAGTCGCCAACTTTGCCGACGTTTCCGTCAAGACGTCTTCGTCGACATCGGTCAAGATCAGTTCCGAACGCGTATCATAAAAGAAATCGCGCGCAGCGACAAACGCTCTCGCGTCAATGGTCAGCGTACCGAGTTTTTCCGTCTGCTTTTCTGTTTTGTCCTGTGTCATTAGTTGCTTTCTCCCTGCAAAGACTTCTCGACTTGACCGCTCCCGTTGCGATCAATACTCCGCCGTATGCGCCCGCACCCGCCGCGATCGCCGCCGCAAGTTTTATCCAAACGGGCAAAACGGTGAAAGACACCGCTGTCTCCGCTGCTACCATTATAACACCCGCAAGGGCTGTCTTGGCAAATGTTTTGCGCTCTATGGACGGCTTGCCCGTCAGTTCTCGATAGGCGAGCGCCGCCAAAACCGCCGCCGTCCCGAACATCACGCCCTGCGCTATTGGTGCGCCGACGATGCCGATATGCGGGATAAGCGCCGCCTGCAACGCCTGTCTCAGCGCGCCTCCGACGATCATATAGATCATCACGCTCCTCGCCCTGTCCATCGCCTGCAACGCCGCGCACGACAGCTGCGTAGCCACGATCAAGACCACGTTGAACGACTGCGCCCTCAAAAGCATGGCGGCAAGCTCGAGTTCCCCGTCTCCGAGCGCAGGGTAGAGCGCGGCTATCAGCTCTCGCGGAAAGATCGCAAACGCGACGGCGCACGGCAGCGCAAACATCAAACCGTACGCCGCAGTCGCCGCCGTCTTTGCGTGCGCGGCGTCTTTGCCTCCGGACACATATTCCGCGGTCAGCTTGGGCAGAGCAGCCGCAGCGGCGGACAGCGCCACCACCACCGGCAGATTGATGAGCGTCCCGACCGCACCCGTCAACACCCCGTATTGCGCCCTTGCCTGCACGTCGTCCATGCCGCCCGCCTGCAACAGCCGCACGATCGCAAAGCTGTCCGCAAACGTCACAAGAGGGATGACAAGAGCCGAAGCAAGCAGCGGCAGCATAGACGAAAACATATGCCTACACAACGTCTTATCGACACAGACACCTGAAAAATCATATTTCTTGCCAAACGTCGCCGCCAATACGGCATAGCCGCAAAACTCGGAAACCGTCACTGCGGCAAGCGCTCCGTAGACCGCATACGCCCCTCCTTTCTTTGAGGCGAAAAATACGCAGGCAAGCCCGAAAATGAGCTTGACGCCCTGTTCGAGCGTCTGCGTGATCGCGCATACCGAAGCGCCGCTGTCGGCGAGGAACATCCCGCGATATGCCCCCGAAAGCGCGACTGCCGCGACCGCCGGCACAAGCAGCGCATACCCCGCCGCATACTCTGAGACGCTCTGCAATCTCGCTATCGGGAGCGCAGCGGCGGCAAACATCGCCGCACCTGCCGCGGCAAGACAATAACTCAATCTGCGCGCCGCTGCGAACACCGCACTTCCGTCCTCTCCCCTTGCCGCAGCAGCCGCAGCAAACCTTCCCACTACGGCGGGGAGCGCGCCCGACGTCAGCGTTACGAACAGCGCGTAGACCGGGAAGAACGTCTGATATAGTCCCATTCCTTCCGAGCCGAGCATATTAGTCAACGGGATACGATAGACCGCGCCGAGGACTTTGCCCGCGAGCGACGCGACCGCCAATACTGCCGTCGAGACAGCAAGCGATGCCGCGCCCGATCTTTTGCTTATCGCCATCTTCACCTCCGCACGGGTTAGTATGGGCGACTGACCGGCATTTATCAAATAGCATATGCCCGTCCCGTCCGACGTACACTATCGTATGAAAAAGATATTGCCCGCACTGTGCGCCTCCTTTATGATTTTGGGGATATGTATGGCTTTTTCCGGCTGTTTGACCGATGGCGAATCTTCTTTGCCGCAAGTGTACGCCGACGTAGAAGTCACTTCTTTCGGCTGTGCGGACGTATCGGTCAGGATCGAGATCGCCGATCTGCCCGATGCGGAATATGTTCCGTTTGCATTCTATCCTCCGCTGTTTTCCTCGCGCGCGACGCTTCCGGTGACCGACGAAGACTTCGCCCTCGCCTGCCCGGACGGCTTTGTCGGGGGCGAGGTGACCGATCTGCGCGTGAGCGGCGATGCTGCCGCGTTCGTTCAAGACGGCGAGATATTGCGCGTCTATCCTTCCTCGAAAGACGGCGCGCTGTCCTTTTGCTTCGACTACTCTCTCCGACTTCCGTTAAACGAGATGCGATACGGATGTGACGATTTTGCGATGCGCCTCGCCGACTTTCTGCCTCGACTTTGCCTGTTCCGCGGCGGATTCCGCGAAGATCGCTACGCGCCGATAGGCGATCCCTTCGCGTTCGATACCGCCGACTATCGGGTGCGCGTGTCGTACTCCGACGAGTTCACCCTCGCCGCCCCCGGCGAGGTCGCGGCGATCGAAGGCGGAGCGACGATATATCTGCCGTCTGCGCGCGACTTCACTCTCGTCTTGTTGCGCGATCCGCACTCCGCGACCGCGTCCGACGACGGTTTCGCGGTCACCGCGTACGCCGCCGACTCAGCAGCCGCCCGTTCAGCCGCAGACAGCGCCCTTGCCGCCGCCGCATATTTTCGCAAAAATATAGGCGAGCCGGTACGCGGCGCGCTGACCGTAGTCGTACTGCCGTTTTATTCCGGCGGCATGGAATATTGCGGTCTAGTCTACGTATCGGACGCTCTGTCCGCCGCCGAAACCGCCTCCTGCGTCGTCCACGAGACCGCGCACCTGTGGTGGTACGACTCGGTCGGTTTCGATCAGGTCAACGAGCCATGGAGAGACGAAACGCTTGCCCAGGTATGTACGTTTGCATACTTCTGCGACGCGCTGCCTCCATACGGCTACACTCTCGTCGAGGCGGCAACGGTCGGCGGCGCGAACGCGGGAAACGCTCGCCGTCCGCTTTCGCAATTCGAGTCCACGCGCGATTACACGACTTCGATCTATTGCAAAGAATCGGCACGGCTTTACTCTTTGCGCGCGACGGAAGGCGACGAAAAGTTTTTCGGCGATCTCGCCTCTCTATTCGCCGAACATCGCGGGTCGATCTGTCCTGCGGGATAAAAACGCACGCTTTGCCAACAATATAGACAAACCCAAAGGAGGTGCAAAATGGCAAAGCAGACAAAGCAGCAAAAGTCGTCTGCCCGCAAGGATACCGCCAAAAAGACGTCCGATAAGGCGTGCGGCAGCAAGAATTGCGGCGGAACCAAAAACTGCGACTGACGCAGAAAAAAAGACGTCCCGATCAAGGGGCGTCTTTTTTCCCAAAACGCCGTCGCGGCGCGCAATGTAGGTTTACAATACAATCATTACAAAGTCATGATGTTGACGAAATCGGTTTACCTAATATTCAAGAGAACACCGTACTTTGGCGCAAGTTTTGTTCCCGGGATAGGAAGTCGGCGCTTCCGCTCATACTCTGCCGTCGTTTTCCCTTGCGTCGATTTTTTGAATAAAATTCAATAACTTGTCGAATAATGCTTGACTTGTGTTTTGTATTACCTTAAACTGAATTTGGGATATTTCCCCTTGGGAGGTTTATTATGAGAAAAATTGCCGTTTTCGGGACGATTATTCTCTTGTTATCTTTTTGCGTTTGCCTCGTCTCCTGTTCCTCCCCTTCCGCTATTATCTCTTTCTCCGTAAACGGTGAGATCGTCCACTCCCAGACCGTCTCGGAGACCTCCGGGCTTGTAGATTTTTCCCCTCCTTTGGATGATGGATTTTCTTTCGGAGGTTGGTTCTTGGACGAAGCTTGCTCCTCCCCTTTTGATTTCCACCTGTATGTTTCCCAAGGCTCTTTCGAGGACATCACCGTCTATGCCCTTATCATCCCTCCCTCGGAAGAAATTCCGCCGGACGAGGACGAGTCCTCGGAAGACAAAGACGATTGCGAGCATGAGCTCGTCTTTGTACAAGCCAAGGAACCTACTTGTACTCAACAGGGCAACTGCGCCTATTGGCAATGCTCTCTTTGCAACAATATCTTCTCGGACGAGACTTGCTCTTCTCCCTCTCATCCCTTTACACCCCCTCTCGGTCACTCCGCGTCTTTTGTCTCCGCCAAGGCTGCCTCTTGCACGGAGGACGGACATGTGGAGCATTGGCTTTGCTCTCAATGCAAAAAGGCTTTTGCGGACGAGGATTGTTCCGTTGAACTCTCGCATCACGTAATAGACAGATACGGGCACTCTCCCGTCTTTTGTCCCGCAACAGCCTCCACTTGCACGTCTCACGGCATTAAAGAACATTGGATATGTTCCGCCTGCAATTGCCTTTTGGCTCATCCCGAGGACACAATATCCGTATCGCCTTCCTCCCTTGCGGCTCCTCTCCTGCCTCACGACTTTTCTTCCTTCTCGATATCGTCTCCTCCCTCCACGACGGACGCGGGAGCTCTGTTGCTCTCCTGCGCTTGCGGCGCTACTTGCGTTTATCCCATTCCTGCTCTTTCCGAGAACGACTACTTCGTCGACGTTGAACTCGAGACCTGTTCAAAATACGGCTTTGAATCATATACCCTCAAAGACTTTGACTATCCCGCGCATATCGTCCTTACGCTTCCCAG
>CALWKU010000069.1 GCA_944381345.1 uncultured Christensenellaceae bacterium | reverse complement strand
CGGCGTCCAAAGGCGTCGAGATCAACGTCTATTCGAGCGTCGGCGAGGTCACGTCAAACGAGCGTCTGCTCAAAGAGATCGCGATCAATCTCGTCCAAAACGCCGTCAAATACAACCGCGAGGGCGGCAGGGTGGACATCTTTGCCCGCATCGTCGGAAAGACGCTCGAGATCAAGGTCGCCGACACCGGCATAGGCATAGCGCCCGAACACCACGACCTCGTATTCAAGCGCTTTTACCGTGTCGACAAGGCGCGCTCGCGCAGCAGCGGCGGCACGGGGTTGGGGCTTGCGATCGTCAAACACGCCGCGCAAAGGCTGTCGGGCAATGTGCGCCTTGAGAGCAAAGAGGGGCAAGGCGCGACGTTTATCGTCGAGATCCCTATTTGATATGACAAAATAATTTTCCTGCCGGCGTGCGTAAAACCTGCAAAGCAGTGAGCAAGCGAGCGGCGTCCCGTGCGTCGACAAAGTCGGTTTTTGCGTTCAGCGGCAGTCGCCGCGTTTTCGTTTTTGAAAAACAATATCGCGTAATCTTGTCTTGCGCACGCGTGCGTGGTATAATTTGTCTACATATATTGTATCGGTGAAATATGGGAAAACTGTTGGTCAAATTGTTTATCAAAGACGCCGATGACGTCGATTCGCCCAAAGTGCGCGCCGCGTACGGCACTCTCGCGGGCGTTGTCGGTATTATTCTCAACGTCTTGCTTGCGACCGCAAAGATAGTCGTCGGGGCGCTGACGGGGGCGTTGTCCGTCACGGCGGACGGATTCAACAATTTGACGGATTGCGGCAGTAACGTCGTCTCGGTCATAGGCTTCAAGGTCGCCGAAAAGCCGGCGGACAAAGAGCATCCGTACGGACATCAGCGTATGGAATACGTCGCGGCAATGATCGTTGCGTTCATCGTGCTGGTCGTCGCGGTCGAGCTTGCGGTCGAGTCCGTCGGCAAGCTGATCGAGCCCGAAAAGAGCGAGTTTTCGATCGCCGCCGTCATAGTACTCGGAGCGTCGGTACTCGTCAAATTGTGGATGTTTTTCTTCAACCGTTGTTTGGCTAAGAGGATATCGTCGCCCGCGCTCAAAGCGACCGCGACCGACAGTATAAGCGATTCGGCAGCGACGCTTGCGGTCATTGTCGCACTGATCATATCGCACTTTACGTCGGTCGATCTAGACGGAGTCATGGGACTGTTAGTAGCGGTGTTGATCGCCGTTGCGGGAATAGGTATTTTCCGCACTACACTCAGTCGTCTGCTCGGCGAAGCGCCTTCGCAAGAGGTGGTGCAGGGCATCAAGGATCGGGTGACGGGCTTCCGCGACGTGTTGGGGCTGCACGATCTCAACGTCCACAGCTACGGTAAAAAGCTGTACGCCAGCGTTCACGTCGAGGTGGACAGTCGTATGTCGATCAACGACGGACATGAACTTGCCGACGAGATAGAGCGCGACTTTGCCGCCAATACCGAAATAGTCATGGTCGTACACGTCGACCCGATCGCGGTGGACGATCCCGTCGCGGACAGATACCGCGAGATGACGCTCGGCGTCGTGCGTGCTATCGACCCTGCATACGGCATACACGATTTTCGAGTGGTCAACGGCGTCAGCCGGATCAATCTCATTTTTGACGTAGCCATTCCCTATGACGGTAAGCTGACAGAACAGGAGGTGGAGGCGCGCGTCAAAGACGCGATCACGGCGATCGACCCTAAACTCAATCCCATGCCCACCGTAGAGAGGCAGCTAAGCTGAGAGCGTCGTCAAACGACGTCCCGGCGGTTTTGCCGGGATATTTTTTTGCAAACGGACGACTCGTCCGATAGATCCGAGGTGCGGCTGTCGATGAGGACGGCGACGCTCATCGGAAACAAAAAACTGCGCGATCGACAATGCGGCTCAAAAGCAATATAACCATTAGAATCTTATTATCGCCATTAACTAAAAAATGGCGGGAAATCGGAGACGTCGATGCGGGCGCGAGCCGCTTGGCGGGCGCGGCGGCGGTCGGCGGGTTTGAGGCGGCTTGCGCACGGAGAGGCATGGCGCGCCGCGAGCAAATTTCGGCTTGCGGGCGCGCCGCGTTTGTGATATAATATCCGTATGAAGTTATACGGCAAAGCAAGAGAGCAATTGATCTACGGTTTGAGTTCTGCGGACGCAGTCGATAATAGGGTGTGCGATATGCTGTTTGAGTGCGGCGCGGCGTTCGTGGGCTTTTCGGACGTCTCGGACGTGAATGGGAATCACGGCTATCGCGCGTGCGTCACGATAGGATTCAAGCTGTTTGACGGCATTCTCAAAGGTATTGCCGGCGCTCCGACATACGAATATTTTCATCACTATCGCACCGTCAACGCCGCATTGGACGGGATGGCGCTGCGCGTCGCCGCCTATCTCAACTCTCAAGGGTTTGAGTCGATAGGAATCCCTGCAAGTCAGTCCTCCGACCGCGATCCGTTTCACGGCGCGTTTGCGCATAAGACGGGCGCAAGACTTTGCGGCGCAGGGGTCATCGGTAAGAACGCGCTCTTTCTCAGCCGTGATTTCGGAGCGAAGGTCAGGCTTGCAAGCGTGCTGACGGACAAAGCGTTTGATTTTTCGCGCGCGCTTTGCGACGGCGATTGCGGGGATTGCGATATATGCAAGAGAGCTTGTCCGGCAGGGGCTATTTATGGCAAAAATTACGTTCCTGGCGACGATGTTTCCGTGCTCGTAGACGTCGCCAAGTGCAGCGCGCATATGAAGTCCGCGTATAGAGATATAGGCAGAGGAGCGGTTTGCGGCGTCTGTATCGCCGAGTGCCCGCGCAGTAATTTGAAGGGGTATGCCGCTTCGCTGCTTAATTGAAACATAAATAATACTCAATAATACACGCTAATAATTGTAACTAATAAACAATGCGAGTTTGATCGTGACATAAGGCGCAATTATTGTCGAGCGCGACGAAAATTCGTCGAGGAATTATAAATTTAAAGTGTTGTTTACTTGTTTTTACCGAAAAATAATGGTATCATATAGACAGCGGTAAGATCCGCGGAGGTAAATTATGTTCGACGACGACATTTCGGAATTGATGTTGCGCATCGAGGCGCTGGAAAGCAGACTCGACAAGCTGGAGACTTTGCTTCAAAAGAAACTTGCCGACGTTCCGTCCGCGCCCCGTCAGTCAAAGACGAGAGAGAAGCAGCCCGTCTTTGAGATCGGCATCAAAGGCAAATATCGTTTTCTTGCGGACTACTTGCACGAGCATGGCGGCGACACGATCACGATGTCTTTCGATCAGATCGAGCAGCTTGTCGGCGACAAACTGCCTCGGTCGGCATACAATTACCGCGCGTATTGGAGCAACACCGATACGCACACCATTTCCCGCGCATGGATGAGAGCGGGCTATATGACCACTTACGTCAATCTGCTTGCCAAAAAGGTCACTTTTGAAAAGAGGCGCAGTTACGATTCGCCGTCAAAGTGAGCGGTCGATTCGATTTTGCCCCGCGTTTGCGGGGCTTTTTGTTGCTAAATTTCGCGCCGTTACAGAATATCCGAAGAGAAAAAGCGTTGGTCGTAAGATTGCGGCGGTCGCGTTTGCGCGTTGCGTTAGCAGGTATTTGAGGCTGTTTCGGCCGCACGCATTGCCGAATTTATTTCGTCAATGCGACGGTATGCCGTATACGCCGTTCCGTATATCGCGTTAGACATCATGCGGTCGTCATTGTTTTGCGGGAATTTGTGCCGATTTGCGATTTTACGCAAGACCTGATATCGTTGCCGCCGTCTTTTCGGCGAAGTAAATATTCGGTTTTGCACGGCGTTTTGAGAGCAGACGGACTTTTGAGCGGCGGCGCCGAGGCGATTATGTTCGGAGGCGAAATCAGCGCGGCGTTTTTTCGGACGCGTCCGGCTCAGTCGCATACCCGGCGGATTTGGTTTTAGCCAAGCCGGAATGCTCGATAAAGCGAGTGAGCACGCGGCAAAGAGATTGTCGCGTTATCGAGTCGTTTTTGTAACGGACGTTTTAGGTTCGCCTTTATGACAGACGGCGATCAGCGGCAGGGAAAGAGAGCCGCCGATTGAAAATTTGTCGAAGTATCCGTTCAAAGCGGCGATATAGTCGCCGTATCCGGCGTCATTTTCTGCCAGCGCATACGACGATGAGAGCGATCTGCCAAGGAATGCTTCGCGGTCATAGACGACGCTGCCGGGGTAAGTCGTTGTCGTATATGATTCAAAAAAATCGTCGAATGTGCGCGCCAACCTCACTCCTCCGCGGAACCCCTTGAATTCCGGGCAGTGGCGGAGCAGCGTTTCTTCGAGGGCGATCGTTGAGGGAGCTTGCTCGTCATAGCCGTTCCAGATCAAAGCTACCTCTCCGCCCGGGCGCAATATTCGTATGCATTCGCTGCGGAACGCGTTGCAGTCGAACCAATGAAAAGACTGCGCCGCGGTGACTAAGCTCACGCCGGCATATGGCAGAGTTGTGTGTTCCGCAGACGCGTCGACGGAACGGAAGAGAGGGCGGCTGCCAAGCGACTTTTCCGCCGCCGCGCGCATATCGGCGTTGGGTTCGACCGCAAATACGACGTATCCGCGGTCGAGCAGCAATTCGGTCAGCTTGCCCGTGCCCGAGCCTATGTCGGCGATCGCCGCGTCTTGCGGCAAGTCGGCGGTCAGATCGTCGATCAATCGGTTTGAGTAGGTGGGGCGATAGGCGGCGTACAGCGTTGCCTTGCCGTCGAATTTATGTTTGTTCATAAGTCTGGATAGCACAAGGGCGCGATTTGCGCAAGGCGTTTAAGGTTAAAGGTCTGCTCTGCGCGGCGTGCGTCAGAGCGCGCAGACGGGGGAGGGCTTTGAAAGTTTTGCGCGCCGGAAAGATCGAAACAAAAAAATACGCGGTTCCGCGAGCGAAACCGCGTGTTCATTGTCAATAGTCGAGCGCGTTCGCAAGGTATGCGTCCAGTTCTCCGACGGGGATGCGTATCTGCGACATGGTATCGCGTTCGCGGACGGTGACGGTGCCGTTTTCGACTGTCTCGAAGTCTATTGTGACGCAGAACGGAGTGCCGATCTCGTCCTGACGGCGGTAACGCTTTCCTATGCTGCCCGTCTCGTCGTAGGTCGAGGCAAACTTCTTGGCAAGATCGCGGTATATCTTCTCCGCCTCTTCGCCGAGCGCCTTCTTTTGGACGGGCAGAACTGCGACCTTGTAGGGTGCGATCGCATGGTGCAGATGCATGACGACGCGGCTGTCTCCGCCCTCGAGTTCTTCCTCTTCATAGGCGTTGCACAGCAGGGCGAGTACCATTCTCTCCACGCCGAGCGACGGTTCGATGACGTAGGGGACGTATTTTTCGTTGGTCGCGGGGTCGAGGTATTCGAGGCTCTTGCCGCTTGTATTCATATGAGCTTTGAGGTCGTAGTCGGTGCGGTCGGCGACGCCCCACAGTTCGCCCCAGCCGAACGGGAATTTGAACTCGAAGTCGGTCGTCGCGTTGGAATAGAACGCAAGCTCTTCGGGATCGTGGTCGCGGAGTTTGAGGTTTTCCTCCTTTATTCCGAGACCGATCAGCCACTCCTTGCAGAAATTTTTCCAATAATTGAACCATTCGAGATCGGTGCCGGGATTGCAGAAAAATTCAAGTTCCATCTGCTCGAACTCGCGGACGCGGAAGATGAAGTTTCCGGGCGTGATCTCGTTGCGGAAGCTCTTGCCGATCTGACCTATTCCGAACGGCACTTTGAGACGGGAGGTGCGTTGGACGTTGAGGAAGTTGACGAAGATGCCCTGCGCGGTCTCGGGACGCAGATACAGCGTGCTGACCGTGTCTTCGGTGACGCCCTGGAAGGTCTTGAACATCAGGTTGAACTGCCTGACGCCCGTGAAGTCGCTCTTGCCGCATACGGGGCAGGGGATCTGATGATCGGCGATGTACTTTTCCATCATGGAGTTGTCCCATCCGGCGATGCTCTCTTCGATGCCCTTGCGCTTCATATAGTCCTCGATGAGGTCGTCCGCGCGGTGGCGGGACTTGCAGTTTTTGCAGTCCATCAGAGGATCGGAAAAGCCTCCGACGTGTCCGCTGGCTACCCATACGTTGGGGTTCATCAGGATCGCGCAGTCGACGCCGGTATTGAGCGGATTTTCCTGCACGAATTTCTTCCACCAAGCGCGTTTGACGTTGTTTTTGAGTTCGACGCCGAGCGGGCCGTAGTCCCAAGTATTGGCGAGCCCGCCGTAGATCTCGCTGCCCGGGAAGATGAAGCCTCTGCTCTTGCACAGGGCGACGAGTTTATCCATTGTGAGTTGACCCATGATAAGTCCTTCCTTTTGCGCATACGGGCGCATGAATTTGTTGCATAAATGATTATAAGCAGTGGAGGGGAGATTGTCAAACGTTTTGCGCGCAAGTAACACTTCGTGCGAAAACAGCGTATTGTGAAATAGAAAGAGCGCCCAAGCGCTCGATCATAACGGGAGGTCTCAATTATGAACAACTTCAACGAATGCGGATTCGGCGGCAACGACTGGGTCTGGATCATTTTGCTCATGCTCTGCTGCGGCGGATGCAAAGGCGGCTGCGGCTGCAACAATATCATACCGGTGCTTGTCGCGCTCAGCGGCTGCGGCGGCGACTGCGGCTGCAAATAATACATACCGCAAGGCGCGGCGCGCCGATGGGCGGCAAGGCAAAAGGCTTTGCCGCTTTTTCGCGTCCGCGCGGGTTGACAAACGCGGCTGCGAGTGGTATGATAGGCGTATGAAAAAGTACAACTTCGTCACATGGTGGCTCGATCTCGATCCAAAGCCTCTGCCGTACAAGATATGGAAAATGATTATCACTCCGGTGATGTTCATCGCGTGGGTGACGTTTGTTGCGGTCTATCCGGACGAGTATTGGACTTTTACGCTGTGCGGAGTGCTGCCGGTCGCCGTCGTCGACACGGTGTGGGAGGTGTTCAACTTCAGGGCATACCGCAAAAAGCATACCGAAGACGCTTCGTCCGGCGAGCCTTCTTCTCCAAGCGGCGACCAAACGCGCTGATATGTCCGCTCCGCAAGGGGCGGTTTTTTACACGCCGATGCGCGCACGCAATAATTTGTGCGCAAGGGCGTTCATTCGGTTGAAAACGGGGCAAAATTTTGGTACAATAATCAAAACGGCGGCATCCGCAGCGAGCCGCACGCAACGGCCGTTACATCTTGATGGGTATCGCACGGCGAGCCCAAGCGAGGGAATATGAAGAGATCTAAAAGGATCGCGATCACCGCGACAGGACTTGCGCTCATCGTCGTTTTCGGATTGATGCCGATCAGTTTCGGCACCGCGACGATCGCGCTTACGCTGCTGCCCGTCTTGGTACTCGCGCTCACGCAGGATTGGAAGATCACGCTGACGGCGGGTCTTATCATGGGGCTTGTGTCCCTGATCGGAGCGTTTACGACGGGGGCGGGCAACGTCACCGCGCCGCTGTTCCGCAATCCGCTCGTGTCCGTCGTGACGAGGATGATAGCGCCTATGATCGCGCACGGGGCGCAAAAGATGCTCCTCAAACTTGAGGGGCGCGGCAAAGGAGAGGGGCGCGTGCCTCCAAAGGCGGCGAAGATAGCGATAGACGCGGTCAGCTCCGCGATCGGAGTCGTGAGCAACACCGCGCTGGTGCTGGGGATGATATGGCTGCTGTACGGCGGCAAGACTGTCGGAGACAGCGCGATCACGCCCGAGTTTATGAGCGCGATGATCTCGATCAATTTTGTGATAGAAGCGATTACGTTTACTCTGCTTACACCGCCGATAGTGTATGCGATAAACGCGCAGGAGGGCAAACATGCTGCTGGTAATTGACGTGGGCAACACCAACATAAAGATGGGCGTCTACGACGGGAACAAACTCGTCCAGTCGTGGCGTATGTCCGTCAAGGTGGAGCGCACTTCGGACGAATTCGGCGCGGTGATGGGAGAGCTGTTCGCCGGCGTCGGGGTCACGTTCGACGACATAGACGGCGTGATCATGTCCAGCGTATGTCCGCCGATCAACTATACGATAGAACATGCCTGCGAATACTACATCGGCATCAAGCCGATGATGGTCGGCATGGGCATCAAGACGGGGCTTGACGTCAAATACACCAATCCGCACGAGGTCGGCGCAGACCGCATCGTCAACAGCGTCGCCGCCTATAAGCTCTACGGAGGACCGTGCATAGTGGTCGATTTCGGCACCGCGACGACGTTCAACCTCATTTCGGCAAAGGGCGAGTTCCTCGGCGGCTGTATCGCGCCCGGCATCAAGTCGGCTATGGAGTCGCTTGTCAACAACACCGCGAGACTGACAAACGTCGAGTTAGTGCGTCCGGCGTCCATAATCGGCAAGACTACGGAGTCAAACTTGCAGGCGGGCATCATCTACGGCTTTACCGGACTTGTCGGATACATCATCGACGAGTTCCGCAGGGAGAGAGGCTTCGGGGAGGCAAAGGTGGTGGCGACGGGCGGTCTGTCGCAGCTCGTACAGTCGGGCGAAGAAAAGATACTCGACATTGTCGACAGGTCTTTGACGCTCAAAGGGCTCAAGCTGCTTTACGACGCCAACATCGCGGCGACCGGCAGACAGGTCAAAAGGCATACAAACGTCGAATATCGACACAGGCACGCAAAATAATCGGAAAACAAATAAATTTTGCCATACGGCAGCAAGGAGAAATATATGAAAAAGGCAGGAGTTGCGATTCTCGGACTCGGAGTTGTGGGGGGCGGAACGCTCGAAATACTTCTTGAAAAAAAGAAACAGATCGCAGACGAATACGGAGTCGATCTTACCGTCGTCGCGGTGTTGGACAAGTTCAAGGAAAAGGTTCTCAAATACGGACTTGACGAGAGTATCGTCGCCGACAGTATAGATGACATTTGCGACAACCCGGACGTCGACATCGTTGTCGAGTGTATGGGCGGGTTGGAGCCGGCAAAGACATTCCTCACCAAGGCTCTGCTCGCGGGCAAGAGCATCGTCACTTCAAACAAGGAGATGTTCGCCAAGAGCTGGGTGGATCTCGAAAAGGCGGCGGCAAAGACGGGCGCGGGGCTTTACTACGAGGCTACCACGGGCGGCGGCATGCCCATCATCCGCGTGATGACTCAGGCGATGCAAGCCAATTCCATACTCGAGATCAAAGCGATCATCAACGGCACGACCAACTACATCCTCAGCAAGATGACCCAAGAGGGCGCAGACTATGCCGAGGTGCTTAAAGACGCTCAGGCGCTCGGCTATGCGGAGGCGAACCCCGTCGCAGACGTCGAGGGCTACGATTCCAGCTACAAGCTGTCGATACTGTCGTCGCTTGCGTTCAACAAGCGTCTGCCCGTCGATCTCATCTCGCGCGAAGGCATCACCAAGATCACCAAGACGGACATCAAGGTCGCGGGCGAATTGGGCTTTGTCATCAAGCTGCTTGCGATCGCCAAGCGTCACGGCGACAAGATAGAGGCGAGGGTCACTCCGGTGTTCCTTGCCAAGGATCATCCGCTTGCCAACGTCAACGATTCGTTCAACGCCGTATTCCTCGTCGGGGACAACGTCGGCGACATCATGCTGTACGGTAGAGGTGCGGGCGCGCTGCCGACGGGCAGTGCGATCGTCAGCGACATCGTGTTCTGCGCCAGACAGGAAAAACACGCGCGCTATGCGGAGATGAACACGAGCATGACTGAGGCGGACATAGAGTACAACTATGAGAGCGATTACTATATCAGGCTGGATGTTCACGACGTCGTCGGCGTGATCGCCGATATCGCGGCGGTGTTCAAAAAACACAAGGTCTCGATCAGCCAGATGAGACAGGCGGACAGCAAGGAGATCATTCCCGTCGTGTTCGTTACGCACAAGACCAAAGAATTCGATATGCGCAGCGCGATCGAGGAGATAAGCGGTCTTGCCAACGTGATCGGCGTGCGCAACGTCATCAGGGTGGAAAGATAAGCCGATACGGGGCAATAATTTTCGTATGACTAAGGACGCGCTTCAACTTCTGTCATATCTTTGCGAAAACATCGCCGAGGACAAGTACGCGGTGTTCGACAAGTCCGATCTCGAGGAGGCGGCGGGCGAGGAGCAAGCCGCGCTCATGGCGGAGCTGGTATCGGAAGGGTATGCGATCAAAAAGTACGACGACGGACAGTCGGTGTGCTGCACCGTTACGGTCAAGGGGCGCAACGCCGAGCGCGAGCTTAGGGCGATGGCGCTCAAGAGCGACGACGCGTCCATGGTCGTCCGCACCGACGCCGCAGGCAGGCAGGTCGTCGTCTATGACAATGCGGACAAAGGGTTTGCAAGACAGATCAAAAAGATAGCGGGAAGCGGCAGAAGCGCGTTGGTGTTCGGTCTGCTCGGCGGCTTGATCGGCGGCATCGTCGGCGGAGTTATCGCAGCGTTGATCATGCACTTTGCGCTCGCATAGGAGGAAATATGCTCGGCAAAAAGGAAAAACTGATCATGAAGGCGGTCTATCTCAAAGCCGTCAAGACGGACGGCAAGTGCCTTATGACTCCGACGGAGTTGCTTGCCGAGATCCCTTATACGCAGGATTTTCGCCGCGAGGACTTAGAGCCGTGTCTCAAAACACTCGTACTCGAGGACTATTTCGAGTTGATCGACACCGAGAAAAAGGGAGAACGCGTCTTTTGTTTCACATTGCATCAAAACGGATACGCCTTCGCCCGCCAGATAGAGAGCGAGAAGAGGGCGATCAAGTTCAAGATCGTGCTGACAGTTGCGGGCGCGATCCTTTCGGTGACGCTTGTCAGGATACTCACGTTGATCGTCGGCGGCTGAGATGTACGAACTTCACAGCAAATTCAAGCCCTGCGGCGATCAGCCGCAGGCGATAGAGCAGCTCATTCAAGGCGTCGAGGACGGTCTGCGCACGCAGGTGCTGTTGGGCGTCACGGGCAGCGGCAAGACATTTACGATGGCGAACGTCATCGCAAAACTCGACCGTCCCGCGCTCGTCATTGCGCACAACAAGACGCTAGCCGCGCAGCTTTGCAATGAGTTCCGCGAATTTTTTCCGAACAACAGAGTTGAATATTTTGTCTCCTATTACGACTACTATCAGCCCGAGGCATATATACCCCGTACAGACACATACATCGAAAAAGACCTATCCATCAACGACGAGATCGACAAGCTGCGCCACTCGGCGACGGGCGCGTTGTGCGAGTCGCGCAACGTCATAGTCGTCGCGTCGGTGTCGTGTATTTACGGACTCGGCGCGCCGCTCGAATACTATTCGCTCGCGGTCTCGCTGCGTCCCGGGATGACTATGGACAGAGAGGAGCTGATCGACAGACTGATCGAGATACAATACAAGCGGAGCGACATTGAGTTCGAGCGCGCGAGTTTTCGTGTTCGCGGCGACGTGGTGGAGGTGTTCCCGGTCGACAGTTCCGAAGTCGCGGTCAGGGTGGAGTTCTGGGGCGACGAGATCGACCGCATCGTTCAATTCGATCCGCTGACCGCAAAGCCGATAAGCGAGCTTAAACACATCAATTTGTTTCCCGCCAGCCACTATGTCGTCGAAAAGGAGAAAAAGGACAACGCGCTCGATCAAATAGGCAAAGATATGGTCGAGTGCGTAAAGCGGTTCGAAGAGCAGGGCAAGCTGCTCGAAGCGCAGCGGCTCAGAGAGAGAGTGAGCTACGACATCGAGATGATCCGCGAGATGGGATATTGCAGCGGGATAGAAAACTATTCGCGCTATTTCGACGGGCGCAGTCCGGGTCAGCCGCCATATACGCTGCTTGACTTCTTCCCCAAGGATTTCATATTGTTCGTCGATGAGAGCCACATGACGCTGCCGCAGCTCAGGGCGATGTACAACGGCGATCTTGCGCGCAAGGTCAATCTTGTGGATTACGGATTCCGTCTGCCGTCCGCATACGACAACAGACCGCTCAGGTTTGATGAGTTCGACGCGAGAGTGGGGCAGATGATCTGCGTGTCTGCGACGCCCGGACCGTACGAGCTCAAAGAGGCGGGGCAGGTCGTAGAGCAGTTGATCCGCCCGACGGGTTTGCTCGATCCCGAGGTGGTCATACGGCCCGTAGAGGGACAGATAGACGATCTGCTGTCCGAGATACACATTCAGACCGAAAAGGGCGGGCGCGTCCTCGTCACCACTTTGACAAAGAAGATGGCGGAGAGTTTGACGCAATATCTTTCCGAACAGCACGTCAGAGTCAAATATATGCATTCCGATGTCGACACGCTCGACAGGATCGAGATCATTTCGGGGCTGCGCCGCGGCGACTTCGACGTTTTGGTCGGCATCAATCTGCTGCGCGAGGGGTTGGACCTGCCCGAAGTCACTTTGGTTGCGATCCTCGACGCGGACAAAGAAGGTTTTTTGCGCAGCGAGACGTCTCTCATACAGACGATAGGCAGAGCTGCGCGCAACAGCGAGGCAAAGGTCGTGATGTATGCGGATACGATTACAGGATCCATGCGCCGCGCGATAGACGAGACGGACCGCCGCCGCGCAAAACAGCGCGCGTACAACGAGGAGCATCACATCACTCCGCGCACGATTGTCAAGCCCGTGACCAATACGCTCGAGATCACAAAAAAGCTGTCCGAGGACAACAACAAAAAGACCGTCGCGGAGCTTTACAAAGAGCTGGACAGGGTGCAGAGCGCGATGAAAGTCGCCGCGAGTACGCTCGACTTTGAGCTTGCCATACGTTACCGCGAACAGGCGGCGGAACTGAAAAAGCGCATTGCAGAAGAGGGCAAAAAGCGCGGTGGCAAAAACGCTTGACAACGCCCCCGCAAGGGGATAATATATCGAGATATGAGAGAAGACATATTCGTAAAAGGAGCGAGGGTACACAACCTCAAAAACATCGACGTGTCCATTCCGCGCGACAAGCTGGTGGTGTTTACCGGGTTGAGCGGATCGGGCAAGTCGTCGCTTGCGTTCGACACAATTTTCGCCGAGGGACAGCGCCGCTACATTGAAAGCCTGTCCTCGTATGCCCGTCAATTTCTCGGGCAGATGGACAAACCCGACGTGGATTATATTGACGGGCTTTCGCCCGCGATCTCCATCGATCAAAAGACCACATCCAACAATCCCCGCTCTACCGTCGGCACGGTGACGGAGATTTACGATTATCTGCGCCTTTTGTATGCGCGTGTGGGCGAGGTGCATTGCCCGAAATGCGGCAAGAAGATAGAGCAGCAGACCGTCGACCAGATCGCTGATCGTATAATGTCCGCGCCGGAGGGAGCGAAGGTGCGGATCATCGCGCCGATAGTCAGAGGGCGCAAGGGAGAGTACGCAAAACAACTCGAACAGCTGCACAAAAACGGCTATATGCGCGCGATAGTCGACGGCGCGGACCGCGATCTCGACGAGGAGATCAAGCTGGACAAGAACAAAAAGCACACTATCGGCATCGTCGTCGACAGGCTCGTAGTCAAGGAGGGCATCAACCGCCGGCTGACCGATAGTCTCGAAAACGCGCTCAAACTCGCCGACGGGTTGGTAGAGGCGGAGACGGACGGCGTGACCGTGCTGCATTCCACCCGCTATGCGTGTCCCGACTGCGACGTCAGCATCGAAGAACTCACTCCGAGGCTATTTTCGTTCAACTCGCCTTACGGCGCGTGTTCCAAGTGCGGCGGGCTCGGGTTTACGCAGGAGATAGACGTCAACAAGGTCGTCAAATGGGACAAGTCGCTTGCCGAGGGCGCGGTCGACGTCGCCGGGTGGTTTTTGGAGAAAGTGTCGCAAAGCGCGCTGTCCTCGCTTGCGCGAAAGTATGGGTTCAGCCTGCGCACGCCCTTCAAAGATCTGCCGGAGAGCGTGCAAAACGTCGTGCTTTACGGCGACAACACGCAGATAGAGTACAAGTTCGATTCAGCCAATTTCAGCGCGTCGTTCCGCCGCAATTTCGAGGGCGTGATCACCAATTTGCGCCGCCGCTACCGCGAGACGAGTTCAGACTATGTCAAGATGGAGATAGAGCGCTATATGTGCGACGTTCCCTGCGACGTCTGCCACGGCAAGCGGCTCAAACCCGAGGCGCTGTCCGTCTATATCGGCGGCAAAAACATTTGGGAGCTGTGCAATTTGTCGATAGTCAAACTGATCGAGTTTTTCGAGCGGCTCAAACTCGGAAAGAGCGAGAGCATCATCGCCGATCAGATACTCAAAGAGATAAACGCGCGACTTAACTTTTTGCGCAACGTCGGGTTAGGCTATCTGTCGCTCGGAAGATCCGCGGGCACGCTGTCGGGCGGCGAAGCGCAGCGTATAAGGCTGGCTACGCAGATAGGCAGCGGGTTGATGGGCGTGCTGTATATCCTCGACGAACCGAGCATAGGTCTGCATCAGCGCGACAACGACAAGCTGTTGGCGACGCTTTGCCGTCTGCGCGATCTCGGCAATACGCTGATCGTCGTCGAACATGACGAGGAGACGATGGAGCGAGCGGATTGGATCGTCGACATCGGTCCGGGAGCGGGCGTAAACGGCGGCGAAGTCGTCGTGTGCGGCACTCCGGAGGACGTCAAAAATTGCAGGCAGTCTATCACCGGCGCGTATCTTTCCGGCAGAGAGAGCATACCCGTTCCCGGGGTGCGCAGGGCGGGAAGCGGCGAGTATCTGACGATCCGCGGCGCGCGCAAGAACAATCTGAAGAACATCGACGTCAAGATACCGCTCGGCAAATTCGTTGCGATCACAGGCGTGTCGGGCAGCGGCAAGAGCAGTCTCATCAACGAGATACTGTATCCCGAACTTGCCGAAAAACTCAACGGCGCGCGCTATACCGACATCGAGTGCGACGGCGTAGACGGCGTCGAGCATCTCGACAAGGTCATACGTATCGACCAAAGCCCGATAGGACGTACGCCGCGCTCCAACCCCGCGACATATACGGGAGTGTTCACCGCTATACGCGAACTGTTCGCCAAGACTCCGGAGGCAAAAGCGAGGGGTTATCAGGCGGGCAGATTTTCGTTCAACGTCAAGGGCGGACGTTGCGAGCATTGCAGCGGCGACGGCATACGCAAGATAGAGATGCATTTTCTCTCGGACGTATATGTTCCGTGCGAGGTGTGCGGCGGCAAGAGGTACAACCGCGAGACGCTGCAAGTCAAATATAAGGGCAAGAGCATTTACGACGTGTTGGAGATGACCGTCGAGGAGGCGTGCGATTTCTTTGCCAACATCCCGCAGATCTACAACAAGATCAAGACGCTCAACGACGTCGGTCTGTCCTATATCAAGCTGGGGCAGCCCGCGACGACGCTGTCGGGCGGCGAGGCGCAGCGCGTCAAGCTGGCGACCGAGCTGTCAAAGCGCGGCACCGGCAAGACCATCTACATCCTCGACGAGCCTACGACGGGACTTCACACTCACGACGTAAAGAAACTGATCGCGATTTTGCAAAGGTTTGCCGACAACGGCAACACGGTCGTTGTGATCGAACACAATCTCGACGTCATCAAGGTTGCCGACCACATCATAGACTTGGGACCCGAGGGCGGAGACGCGGGCGGCACGATCGTCGCTGAAGGGACTCCCGAAGAGGTCGCCGCCGACCCGAAAAGCGAAACGGGCAGGTATCTCATCCCGAGATTGGCAAATAAACAATGAAAGAGCGATATTGAAATACGGGCACGAATTTCCGTGTCCGTGTTTGTTATATATGTAAAGACGTTTTAGGATCGCTCCGCGTCTTTCGCCAGGCTTGGGTCACAATATATTTTTCCACTTGAAAGCGAGCAGGTTTTTACTGTTTTCGGCAAGGGTTGAGATCATCTTTGCCCGCGCGATCGCGTCGTCGTTCAGTTCCGCTTTGAGGTCGCCGACAAGTTCGCCCATCTGCGGCAGCAATTCCTTTACGTCGGCATTGGGATAGATGAATTCCAACATTTCGCGGGTGCGCGACCACTCGGACAGCATTTCCTCCGCCAAGTCGAGCGCGCCGTTGCAGTCTCCGTCCTCGATCGCGGCTATTATTTCGACGCAGTCGTCGTCGACAGCATCGAAAGAGCGGCGCATATATGCCTCTTCGACTATGCCTGCGACGGGTATTCCGATCAGCAGCGCCAGTGCAATCGAGATCTTGACCCAAAAGAACGTATTGAGTTTTCTCATGCCATGCTCCCGATGACGCATTTACCGCGGCGCGGTTGAAGATAGTACAGCCCGTCCGAGGAGACGGACAGCAACAGCGTATCTTTTATGCCGAGAGAGTTTGCGGCGAGTATACCGTCCACCGACGCGCGGTCTATCTCGCTTTTGACCAAATTGTCGTCCATCGCCTTGCCGTCGCAGATGAGCGTGAACGGGATGTCGCGCGGCGCGGGACTTTGGTCGTCGGTTATGACTGACAGGTCGCCGTTGGTCTCGACGATAGCCCACCGCACGTTTACGGGCGAAAATACGTCCTTTCCGCGCAGCGCTTCGGACAGGTCGCCCACGGTCATCTCAAGCTTGGCGAGCGCGTCGCCGTCTATGCCGTCGGGGGTGATGACGATCACGGGCTTGCCGTTGATCGCACGGCGCAGGAACATGGACTTTTTGAGCGCGAGAGTGATTGCGACTTCTATCAAAAACAACGTGAATATGGGCACCAGCCCATAGACTATGGGTACTTGGGTGTCGGACATGGGAATGCACGCGAGGTCGGCGGCGACCAGAGTTATAGCCAGCTCGAACGGTTGCAACTCTCCGAGCTGCTTTTTGCCCATGAGCCGAAGAATGATCAACAAAAACGCATATATCAGGAGCGTGCGCACGAACGAAGTGAGCATATCGATATTGTGCGCGTTCGGAGAAGGAGTATGCGCTTTTGCTCAATATGCTCAAAACGGATGACAAAGCCGCGCGGATGTGTTATCATTACAGGCGGCAGAGTAAACACGACGCGTTAAGTGTTGAGGGATGGGATGTCGCCTTCAAACGAAAAGCGCAGGCTTGCGGTGTTGTGTTGCGTCCGCTGCGAATACAAGCGACATTGTTTTTCGTCGGCTCTCTGCCGTATCTTTTATTCGGGAGGTGCGTTATGCGCAGCAAAACTCAACGGATAGCGGATATGGCAATTTTTATAGCGCTCGG
>CALWKU010000068.1 GCA_944381345.1 uncultured Christensenellaceae bacterium | reverse complement strand
ATGATCGCGGCGGACGGCACAAAGGACAAGTCCAAGCTGGGCGCCAACGCGATCTTGGCGGTGTCCATTGCGTGCTGCAAGGCGGCGGCAAACGAGCTGGGCATCCCCCTCTATCGTTTCCTGGGCGGCGTTGCAGGCAACAGACTTCCCGTTCCTATGATGAACATCCTCAACGGCGGCGCGCATGCCGCGAACACCGTCGACGTACAGGAGTTCATGATCATGCCCGTCGGCGCGGGCAGCTTTGCGGAAGGCTTGCGTTGGTGCACCGAGGTGTTCCACGCGTTGGCTGCATTGCTCAAATCCAAGGGTTTGGCGACTTCGGTCGGCGACGAGGGTGGTTTTGCTCCCGACCTTGCGAGCGACGAAGAGGCTATCCAATACATTCTCGAGGCGGTCAAGAAGGCGGGCTACGAGCCGGGCAAGGACTTTGTGCTTGCTATGGACGCCGCTTCCAGCGAGTGGAAGGACGCCAAGAAGGGCAAGGGGCACTACGTGCTGCCCAAGGCAAAGACGGAATACACTTCCGAGCAACTGATCGCTCATTGGGAAGCATTGATCTCCAAGTACCCCATCTATTCGATCGAGGACGGTCTTGACGAGGAGGATTGGGACGGCTGGAAGATGATGACCGAGAAGTTGGGAGGCAAGGTTCAATTGGTCGGCGACGACTTGTTCGTCACCAACACCGAGAGACTGAGCAAGGGCATCAAGCTCGGCTGCGGCAACTCCATTTTGATCAAGCTCAACCAGATCGGTTCCGTTTCCGAGACGCTCGAGGCGATCAAGATGGCGCACGAGGCGGGCTACACCGCGATCACGTCGCACCGTTCGGGCGAGACCGAGGACACGACGATCGCCGATCTCGCCGTCGCGCTCAACACCTGCCAGATCAAGACGGGCGCGCCCAGCAGGAGCGAGCGCGTCGCCAAGTACAACCAGCTGCTCCGCATCGAGGAAGATCTCGGCAAGGGCGCTGTTTGGCCGGGCTTCAAGGCGTTCAAGTTCACCCGCTGAACTCAAAGCAAAGATCCGCGTCCTTCGGGGCGCGGTTTTTTTGCGTAAAATGAGAGTTGACCTTTGGGGGGAGATATTGTAGAATAAAGATATAACATCTCGGGAGGACTACTATGAAACGCAACGGCATGTGTCCGATATGCTATCTCAAAAAGCTGTTTACGCGCCCGTCGCGCGTCAGCGATCTCTATTCCGATGTCGAATACAAGGGCGGCGACGCGCCCACTCCGCCGATGGGGTGGTCGAGTTGGAACACGTTCAAGAACACGATCGACGAAGATCTGATCTACGAGACCGCCGTGGCGATGAAAGAGAAGGGTTTGCTCGACGCGGGCTATGACCGCATCAACATCGACGACAATTGGCATTCGTCGCTGCGTGACGCCAACGGCGAGGTTCAGCCCGACTTGACCAAGTTCGCGCACGGGATGAAGGAGCTTGTCTCCAAGATCAACGCGCTCGGGCTCAAAGCGGGCATCTATTCGTCCAACGGCACGCTGACCTGCGAGGACTTGCCCGCCGGCTACGGCAACGAGTATAAGGACGCGTTGACGTTTGCGCGGTGGGGCTTCGAGTATCTCAAATACGACTTTTGCCACAACGTGCCAATTCCCAAATACGCGCCTCTCGTCTACGGCGTAGAGGTGGCGAAGAGGGGCGAGCGTCACGGCAAATTCTATCCCTGTACGGACGGCAGGGTGAGCGGGCTTGCCAAGTTCATGCCCGACGGCAAGTTGGAGTGCGCCCATCACGTCAGCGGATTGGACGCGTGCCGCGGAGCGTTGGAGTTCAACAATATCTACGCAGAGGACGACGGCGAATATATTTTGACTGTCTGTGTTCGTAAAAAGGGGTTATACGAAAAGGCGCTGATGGTGCAAATCAACGGCGAAAAGGACTACATGGCTGAGATTCCGCCTCAGAAATTCTGGAACGTGACCGCCCGTTTTCAATTGATCGTGACCTTGCGCAAGGGCGTCAACGTCGTCAAGATGTTCAACCCGATCTCGACGCGCGCGGACAGCGCAATGCTGCAATACCGCAAGATGGGCGCGGCGCTCGAGGCGGCGGCTCAAAAGGTGGCGGACGAGACGGGCGCTCCGCTCAAACCGATCACTTTCTCCATATGCGAGTGGGGGCTCAATCAGCCCTACAAGTGGGGTGCGAGCGCGAGCAACCTGTGGCGTACGACGCCCGACATCAACCCCAATTGGAGGTGGATCAAGCTGATCTACGAACACAACGTCAAATTGTGGAAATATGCGTCGCCCGGGCATTGGAACGATCCCGATATGCTCGAAGTCGGCAACGGAGGTTTGTCGCTCGAACGCAACAAGTCGCACTTTGCTTTGTGGTGCATGATGGCTGCGCCGCTCGTACTCGGCAACGATCTCAGGACGATCACCGACGACGTGTTGAAGATTGTCACTCATAAGGATTTGATAGCTATCGACCAAGACCCGTTGGGCAGACAAGCCAAGCGCGTCAAGCGCGGCGTAAGGCTGGACATACTCGTCAGACCGCTTGCCGGCGGCAGGGCGGCGGTGTGCTTTTTCAACCGAAGCACGGCGTTCGGCGCGGCGGGGTCGCTCGATCTCAAGACTCTTTCGGCGGACGACTATGTCGCGCTGCCCGTCAAGGACAGCTATTCTTTCCGCGAAGTGTTTTCGGGGGATACGGGCGAGGGGACAGCTCTCGCGTGCAAGCTCAAACCGGACGAAAGCAAGGTTTTCATAGTGGGATAAGGACAGCCGCCGGCAATGCGCCGGCGGTTTTTTCGGCGCGCATAATCGCATTTTTTGCACAAAAGCGGCGTGATTGTCCAAAAACAATGAGTTAAAAATTTTATTTATGGTTGCAAAGGAGTGCGCGTGTATGCTAAAATATTATATGCGCATAGCGTCTATGCGCGCGAAACAAGCAAAGCGGTCGGGCAAAGTCCCGGCAAGGAGCGATAGGGCATGGAAAGAAATATGAGACTTTCAAAGGCGGCGGTCGTGATCGTGGCGGTCGCATTGGTCGCGGCGATCGCGGCGGCGGTGTGGTTTGCCCATCCGGACGCGCCGTACGTCCCGAGCGCGGACAGCGGCGTCGCATTGGGGACAGCCGCTCCTGCCGAGGACGGAACGGTGGCGGAAGGCTATCAGCCGAGCGGAACAATAGAAGAGATTAGCGACAACGGCACGCCCAACTCGGCGATCACCACGATACGAAGCAGCTTGGCAAGCAACAAGAGTTACTATTTGACCGACGATATCACGGTGACGTCATTTCATACTTCGACGGAGTGGACTGACGAATATACATTCGGCAACGCCACTCTTGACGGAGCAGCACGTTCCATCACTATTGCTGCAACGTCTACCGTGTCGAACGCGGACGTCGGCGGTCTGTTCATGGGTTTGCGCGACGGAGCTGTAATCAAAAATTTGACGATAAAAGTCACAGGCTTTTCATTCGGTGTGTCCGGTAAAACGTTAAATGCCGGAATAATAGCCGGCTATGCCTCGGGCACGAATATCACCATCCAAAATGTCAAAGTCATTCTCGATTACGACACAAGCAATTCAAGCAACAGCAATCAAGATAACTACGCGTACAATACTAATCAATCGGACTCCGTAACAATAAATCTCGGCGGCTTGGTCGGCAAGGTCGAAAAAGGTACAACGACCGTAAAAAACGTTACGGTGCACAACAGCGCCGGCGGAACATACGGGTTTTCGGCGCAATCTTGGACGACCGATCCCTGGGCTGGTAATAGTACAAGCCAATTGAGCGTCGGCGGCTTTGTCGGCGATGTTATGGACAATGGAGATTTGGATGCCTATCAAATCACCTATTCTACAGACGGAACCGGGAAGATTTCTGCGGTAGGAGAGTCGTCGAGCGGAAACAGAAGCAATCAAGGACTTGTAGGCGGTGTTGTCGGCTATTTGAGTAATGGTTCGGTCGACATTTCCGGACTTGTCATCGATGTTCCCGGGGCAATCGGCACGTTGTTTACCGGACATAACATGAACACGACTTACAGCGGAGGCTTTGTGGTCGGGCATAAAAACAGTGCGCCGACATTATCAATGTCGGGGATCATAGTCAACGACAAGTCGAAGATCGGTAACGGCGCGGTGTACGAAAATGAATGGCTTGTCGGCAATGACGGCATATGGTCGGGCAGAGTCACATATCCGAGCGACGTCGTTGAAGCGGTGCGCTTCTCTTCAGACGGGACGCCGATGTTTGCCATTGCCAAAAAAGCGCCCACCGACGCGACCGACATCGTAGCGGAGATATATCAGCATCAAATCTCGATTGCCAATCCGGCTCAAAGTGTTGATGAAATCAATTGGACGGAGAGCGGTTTGACTTCGCAATTTGTGGCACAAAACGAATCCGAGGTCGGGCAATTGGTATGGATAACATTGCCGCAATTGACAACGACAGGAAGCAACGATTACGAGCTTTTGGTAAACTATTCCACCGCTTCCTCCTACTCCGTCGAGAACTATGCTGTCATTTCCTCCTATGACGGCAGCGCCTATAACGGCAGCAAGGTCTATGACGGACAGACATTGAGCACGCCGTATATCAGCGTCAACAACACCACGATCAACGCATGGAGCGCGCCGAGCGACTTGACCAATGTCGGCGACGGCTCGGCAAAGGTGTTCACATACGACCAAAGCCAATTGAGCGGCTACACCCCCGTCGAATACAACGGAGCGGTCTATTTGGTGAACGGCACGACCGTCTATTCGCCGGGCAATATCATCGTCAACGGCGTGGCGCAGACGTTCGTCCTCGGCAAGAATTTCAGCTACACCATCACCCCCATGTCGGTGACGGTCACTCCGTCTGTGCCGACGACTCAACTTTACGAGGGCGGAGAGATGCCCGAACTGACCGTGACAAGCACCGTCCCGGCGGACATCGAGGGTACGATCGCATGGGGCGAAGGTCAGACGTTGAGTGCGGATGTCACGACATATTATTGGACATGGACGCCGACTTCGAGCAACTATCAAACCGTAAACGGAAGCGTGACGCTCACGGTGTTTGAGAAAGAGATCACCGCGATCGAGGTCACAACTCAACCCGACAAACTCAATTACGTCGCTTACGAAGCGTTCGACCCGACAGGCGTTGTCGTCACCGCGACTTACAGCGACGGAACTTCGGCGGCTTTGGTCAATGACGAATATCAATTCACCGTCGTGAACGGCGACATAAACAGATTGGTCGTCGGCAACGACACCGTCACTGTGTCGCTCAAAAAAGGCTCCGGCGCGAGTGCGACGATCACGATCACCGT
>CALWKU010000067.1 GCA_944381345.1 uncultured Christensenellaceae bacterium | reverse complement strand
TTTTGTCGAACGAGAAAAACATTGCTCAAAAGTGTTGACATTGCAAGGGAATATATGTAAAATGCCGTGTGTTGAGGGTAGGAGATCATATTGCAGAGAGCGTGGTTGAAGGGATGAGTAAAGGCTCAGGGGATACCCGTGGCGGAGACGCTGCGGGTTTTCTCTGTTTTTAGGCGGGGTTGTGCGGCGGAAACGCGACTGAGGCGGCGCAAAGCTGTCGGAGTTTAACCTTGTTTTAATCGGGTGTTGATCGGAGCAAATAAGGATCGCGTTGCGAGGGGATGTCGGAGGCAAAATGCCGCGTGTGTTTCTATTTTTGCAGGTGCTGAGCGGTGTAAACGGGGATAGACGATGTGGTAGATGGGCGGAAATGCGGGAGACGCAGCGAGTGGCCGCTTATGTTTGGTGAGAGTATGCACAAAACGGCTAATGTCGAAAAAGGGCGAGAGCGGTTTTGTGTATATAATTTTGTTTTGGTATGATGAGGCTGAGCGCGGATTCGGTGAATTTTTATAAAAAATCGAGATTCGTAAATGTAATTCAAATAAAGGATGTAAAAGGCGGGTATGCACAAAATGCGGTAAATTTTCGGATAAATATTGACTTGACGCGTGCGCGAGTGTAAAATTATAAATAAGGGACGAGCGAAGGCTCGGGCGCGCCGAAGGGAGACGGCGCGGTTTGGAATGTCTTGAATGCGGAACGTCCTTTTGAGGACGCTCCGTATTCGGACAAACACCCGCAATATGGCGGAGGGAGATCATGATAGTCACAACTTCTCAATTGCTGGAACGTGCCGCTTTGGGCGGATTTGCGATCCCGGCGCTCAATGTGGACAATTTGGAAAGCGTGATTGCCGTTCTCGAGGCGAGCGCGGAGACCAAGGCACCGGTCATCGTGCAGACGATACCGGCGACTTTGCGCTATGGCGGAGAGGCGACCTATGTCGCGCTGGTCAACGCGCTGTACGAGGGAGGAGCGGACATCGCGCTGCATCTCGACCACGGCGGAGACGAGGAGATTTGCGCGCGCTGCGTGGGGTACGGCTATACGTCGGTGATGATCGACGGGTCGGCGCTGCCGTTCGAGGAGAACGTTGCGCTGACGGGGCGCGTGGTCAAATTCGCGCACCGCGCAAGCGTGTCCGTCGAGGGCGAACTGGGTTCGATCGGAGGCAAAGAGGAGACGCAGGGCAAGATAGAATATACCGATCCCGACGAGGCGGCGGAGTTCGCGGCGCGCACGGGCGTAGACAGTCTTGCAATAGGCGTGGGCACCGCGCACGGCGTCTATCACGGCACGCCTCATATAGCGATCGACCGCATTGAGGAAATAGCGGCGAAAGTGCATGTGCCGTTGGTGCTGCACGGTGCGAGCGGACTCGCGGACGACGTCGTCAAAGCGGCGATCGCCGCAGGCATACGCAAGATCAACTTCGCTACGCAATTGAGACAGGCTTACACTGCGGGAATAAAGAAGGGATTCGAAAAGTTCCCGGACGCGTTCGATCCCAAAAAATATATGCCGGTTGCGATCGACGAGATCAAAAAAGAGGTCAAGCGGATCATAGCGCTGTGCGGCGCGGCAAACAGAGGATAAGTCGATTTATCGACACGGATACGAAAAACGGAGAGGCAAAAATGCAATACGTCAACTTCAAAAAAAATGCAAAGTACGATTTGATCGCCATGGGCAGGATCGCTATCGATTTCAACCCGATCGATTATTTCAAGACGCTTGCCGAGAGCAAAGAGTACCGTAAGTACTTGGGCGGTTCGCCCGCCAACGTTGCGGTCGGACTTGCGAGACTGGGCAAGAAGGTGGGCTTCATCGCCAGAGTTTCGGACGACCGCTTCGGCGACTATGTGACCGAGTTTTTTGCCAAGGAAGGCATAGACGTGTCCCGCGTAAGGCGCGCCGAACACGGCGAAAAGCTGGGGCTTACGTTTACCGAGATCTTGTCTCCTACCGAGAGCAGTATTTTGATGTACCGCGACGGTATAGCCGATCTCTCGCTCGATCCCGCCGACGTGGACGAGGAGTATGTCGCGTCCGCAAAGGCGCTGCTCATCTCGGGCACGGCATTGGCGCAAAGCCCGTCGCGCGAGGCATGTCTCAAGGCGATGCAATTTGCCGAGAGAAACGACGTGCGCATCATCTTCGATATAGATTACCGCCCATACAATTGGAAAAGCGCGGACGAGATCGCGGTCTATTATACCGCGGTCGCGGAACACGCGGACATCATCATGGGGTCAAGGGAGGAGTACGACCTCACACAGGCGATCGCTCTGCCCGGGGCGGACGACGAGGCGACCGCGTCGCATTGGTTTGCCCGCAAAGCCAAGATCGTCATCATAAAGCACGGCAAGGAGGGATCTGAGGCGCACACCTGCGACGGGAAGAGATACAGGATCAAGCCTTTCCCGGTCAAGGCGTTCAAGTCGTTCGGCGGCGGAGACGGTTACGGCAGCGCGTTTTTGTACGGCATGTTCGAGGGAAAGGACATCATGGATTGTCTGGAACTCGGGTCGGCATCGGCGTCCATGCTGGTCGCGGCGCACGGCTGCTCGGAGTTCATGCCCACGCCGGACGAGCTGAACAAGTTCATTGCGGACGAGAAAAAACAATACGGTGAAATGGTCGCGCGCGGCTGAGCGCGCAGGAGGTTTTTATGGCATTCGGCTATCCCAAATTCGATAAAGACGGGGTCAAGGTGCTGACCGACATGAACGGCGTCAACTCCGACATGATGATGGACATCAAGGTCGTCAAACTAGCCGCGGGCAAGAGCGTGAGCTATCTTCAAAAGGACAAAGAGATATGCGTGATGCTGACAGAAGGCGAGGCGGAGTTTTCGGGCGGCGGCGCGTCGGGAAGAGCGGCGCGCAGCGACGTCTACCGCGACTTGCCGATCACGCTGCATGCGTGCAAGGGCACCGAGGTCACGGTCAAAGCGATCGCAGACAGCGAGTTTATATATGTGTCCACGACCAACGACCGCGAGTTTCATGCCAAGTTTTACCGCAAAGAGGATGTCATCCGCACGGTGTCGTGCGAGGGACTGTGGGAAAATACCGCCGTCCGCGACGTCAACACGGTGTTCGACTTCTCCAACGCTCCGTACAGCAATCTCGTTGTCGGCGAGGTGATCGCGCGTCAGGGCAGGTGGTGGAGTTATTTGCCCCATTCGCACCCGCAGCCCGAGGTGTATTATTACAAGATGCCGGCGGCGGAGGCGTTCGGCGCGTGTTTCATAGGAGAGGACGAACCGCACACGGTCAAGGACGGCAGCGTCGGCTGCTTTCCGGGCGGAAAGACGCACGTGCAGGTCACCGCGCCGGGCTATGAGATGTATTGCTGCTGGATGATCAGGCACTTACCCGGCAACCCGTGGGACAAGACCCGTATCGTCGATCCGCGATTCGCGCATTGGGAGAAATAACTCGATACATATCTCGAAAAAGAGAGGGAAAGATATGAAAAAAACCATCAAGATCACCGTCGGAGAGGCGATCGTCCGTTTTTTGGACGCGCAATACGTTTCGTTTGACGGCGAGGAAAACAAACTCGTGGACGGAGTGTTTACCATCTTCGGACACGGCTGCGTGTTGGGCGTCGGCGAAGCGCTGTCCATGGCTCGGCACTCGATCAAAGTCTATCAGGGCAAGAACGAGCAGGGTATGGCGCAGGTGGCGACGGCGTTTGCCAAGCAATGCAACCGCCGCAAGGTCATGCCTTGTTTTTCGTCGATAGGTCCGGGTGCGGCGAATATGGTCACAGCCGCGGGCACGGCGACGGCGAACAACATCCCGCTGCTGCTGTTTATGGGAGATGCGTTTGCGACACGCCAACCCGATCCGGTGCTGCAGCAGATCGAACATCAATACGATCCGTCGGTCACGACAAACGACGCGTTCAAGGCGGTCACGCGCTATTTCGACCGTATCTCGCGTCCCGAAATGCTGATGCCGTCGCTGCGCAATGCGATCAGGGTGTTGCTCGATCCGGCGCATACCGGCGCGGTAGCGATCGCGCTGCCGCAGGACGTACAGGGCGAGGTCTTTGATTTTCCGGCAGAGTTCTTTGCAAAAAAGGTCACGCCGATCGTACGTACGGTTGCGCCCGACGAGCAGCTCAAGGCAGTCGCCGCAGCGATCCGCAAGAGCAAAAAACCTCTCCTAATCGTGGGCGGCGGAGTAAAATACAGCGAGGCGGGAGAGGTTGTCGCCGAGTTTTGCGAAAAGCACGGTATTCCGTTCTGCGAGACGCAGGCGGGCAAGACGGCGATCGCGTCGTCCCATCCGCTCAATCTCGGAGGGCTTGGCGTGACCGGCAACAGCGCCGCCAATACGATCGCAGAGAATGCCGATCTCATCATTGGCGTCGGCACGAGGTTCACCGACTTTACAACGGCGTCGAAGTCGCTGTTTGGCGACACCAAGGTGGCGACGGTCAACGCATCCGACTTCCACGCGTCCAAGCTGGACGCGGTCAAGGCGGTCGGCGACGCGAAGGCGACGATCGCGGCGCTGGACAAGCATTTGAGCAGATATCGCGCCAAGTACGACGGCGAGATCGCCGAGGCAAAGGACGCATGGCAGAGAGAATACGACCGCCTTGCCAACATCGAGATAGGCGAAGGCTATACGCCCGAGATAGACAGCCGTATGCCGGACGCCGTCGGCGCGTTCGCCAAGGCTCACGGCGGCGCAATGTCGCAGACAAAGGCGATCGCCGTCATCCGCGAGGAGATCGCCTCCGACGCGATCGTCGTAGGTTCCGCCGGTTCGCTGCCGGGCGACTTGCAGCGTATGTGGACCAGCGACGCGCGCGACAGTTACAACATGGAATACGGCTATTCGTGTATGGGCTACGAGATCGCCGGCTGCCTCGGCAGCAAGATCGCAGAACCCGACCGCGAGTGTTATGCCATGTGCGGCGACGGAAGTTATCTCATGCTTCACACCGAGATGGTCACCGCCGTTCAAGAGGGACTCAAGATCAACGTGCTGTTGTTTGACAACGCGTCGTTCGGCTGCATCAACAACTTGCAGATGGAGCAGGGTGTGGACAGCCTCTGCACCGAACTGCGCTACCGCGACGGCGACAAGCCGATACGCGAGGGCGAGTTTCTCAACATCGACTTTGCCATGAGCGCGAGGGCGTACGGGTTTAAGGGATACACCGCGCACAACGAGAGCGAGCTGCGCGCCGCGCTCGACGACGCCAAAAAGCAGACCGTATCCACGCTGATCGACATCAAGGTCGCGCCCAAGTCGATGACTCACGGCTACGGCGGCTGGTGGAACGTCGGAGTCAGCAACGCGCCGCGCTGCGACAAGCAGAGACAAGCTTTGGACAACAAAAAGAAAATGCTCGCCAAGGCGAGAAAATATTGAGGCGTTTTATGGACGGAAATAAGGTAAAACTTGCGATCGCTCCGATCGCTTGGACAAACGACGATATGCCGGATCTCGGCGCGGAGAACACGTTTGCTCAATGCGTCAGCGAAATGGCGCTCGCGGGATACAAGGGCTGCGAAGTGGGCAACAAATATCCCAAAGATCCCGCCGTACTCAAACGGGCGCTTGACATGAGGGGCTTGAAAATCTGCAATCAATGGTTTTCGTCCTTTGTGCTGACCTTGCCGTTTGAGGAAGTCGAAAGGGCGTTTGTCGCGCAATGCGAGTTTCTGCGCGCGATGGGCGCGGACTGCATCGGCGCGTCCGAACAGAGTTATAGCATACAGGGCAAAAAAGACGCGCCCGTGTTCGGCAGCAAATATGTAATGAATGACGCCGAGTGGAAAAGGTTCGCCGACGGGATGAACGGATTGGGCGCGATCGCCAAGAGCATGGGGCTTAAACTCGTCTATCATCATCATATGGGCACGGTCGTGCAGACCGCCGCGGAAGTGGACAGGATGATGGAGATGACCGACCCCGAAACGTTCGGTTTGCTGTTCGACTCGGGACATCTCGCGTATTGCGGCGAAGATCCGCTCGCTACGCTCAAAAAGCACGCCAAGAGAGTGAGACACGTCCACCTCAAGGACATCCGCCCGGACGTCGTAGACGATGTCAAGCGTGGCGGCAAGTCTTTCTTGGACGGCGTACGTATGGGCGCGTTCACCGTCCCCGGAGACGGCGCGATCGACTTTGCGCCGATATTCGCCGAACTCGAAAAGGTCGGTTACGAGGGTTGGATGGTCGTCGAGGCGGAGCAGGATCCCGCCAAGGCGGATCCGCTCGAATACGCTCTCAAGGCGAGGGCTTACATCAAAGACAAAGCGGGCATTTGACCGCAAAGGAGAAGATATATGGCAATCAAGACGTTGGGCTATTTTACCAACAATCAATTCGTTCAGTCCAAGACTGAAAAGTACTATCCGGTGTTCAATCCGTCCACCGGCGAGCAGATAGCGCAAATGCCGCGTTGCACGACGGAGGAGATCGCCAAGGTCATCGACAACGCGCACGAGGCGTACAAGAAGTGGTCGAGAGTCCCGGTACTCAAAAGGGTGCAGATATTGTACAGACTGCGCGCGCTCCTCGACGAGCATATGGACGAACTGACCGAGCTGTGCGCGACCGAACACGGAAAAAATTGGGACGAGAGCAAGGGCGATATCCTCAAAGCAAAAGAGGGAACGGAGCTGGCTTGCTCAATGCCGTCGCTGCTGCAAGGCGAGAGCCTGATGGACGCGTCGAGCGGCTACGATACCGTGCTCTACCGCGAGTCCATGGGCGTGTTCGCGGGCATCGCGCCGTTCAATTTTCCGGCGATGATCCCGATGGGCTGGATGACGCCCGTATGTATTGCGTGCGGCAACACGATCGTACTCAAAGTCGCCGGCGCGACGCCGATGACGTCGCTTCGTATCGCCGAGCTGTACCGCGAGGCGGGGCTTCCGGACGGCGTGCTGAACATCGTCAGCTGCGACCGCAACGACACTCAGGAGCTGATCAGCAACGACAAGATCGTCGGCATCACCTTTGTCGGCTCGACTAAGGTGGGCAGATACATCTATGAGACCGCCGCGAAATACGGCAAGAGAGTGCAATGCCTGTGCGAGGCTAAGAACCACGCGCTCGTTCTCAACGACGCCGCGCTCGACCGCACCGCTGCGGGTATAGTCAACGCGACTTACGGCTGCGCGGGCGAGAGATGTATGGCTTTGCCCGTAGTCGTCGCGCAGGAGGGCATAGCCGACGCGCTCGTCGCCAAGATCAAAGAGCTTGCGCAGGGCATCAAGGTCGGTCCGGCTTACGACAAGACGACCAAGCTCGGTCCCGTCTACAGCAAAGAACACAAGGACAGCGTCAGCGCGTGGATACAAAAGGGCATAGACGAAGGCGCGACGGTTGTCCTCGACGGCAGAAATACCGTCGTCAAGGGCTATGAGAAGGGCTTCTATCTCGGTCCTACCATCCTCGACAACGTCACTCCGGAGATGACCGTCGGACAGCGCGAGATCTTCGGACCGGTGCTGTGCGTCAAGCGCGTCAAGACCTTCGAGGAAGGGCTTGCGGTGATGAACGCCAACCCGTTTGCCAACGGCTCGGTCATCTATACTCAAAACGGTTACTATGCGCGCGAGTTCGTCCGCAATACGGACGGCGGCATGGTCGGCGTCAACGTCGGAATACCGGTGCCGGTAGGCGTGTTCTCGTTTACCGGGCACAAGCATTCCTTCTTCGGCGACCTGCATTGCCTTGGCAGAGACAGCTTCAAGTTCTTCACCGACAGCAAGACGGTCACCACCCATTGGTTCGACGAGCATGAGGCGAAGTCGACCCACGTTACCACTTGGGACGGTACGATTTGAGGAGGCGCGGTATGTTGAGACTGGGTATCATCGGCGCGGGAAGGATCGGCAAGGTCCACTGCGAATCGATAGGAAGATATGTCAAAGACGCGGTCGTCGCCTGCGTAGCAGACCCGTTTATGAACGCCGAGACGGAGAAGACTATCAAGGCTCTGGGCGCCGAAAAGGTCACAAAGGACTACAGGGAGATCCTCGCCGACAAGAGCATAGACGCGGTGCTTATATGTTCGTCTACGGACACCCACGCCCAAATTTCGATCGAGGCGATCAAGGCGGGCAAGCACGTCTTTTGCGAAAAACCCGTAGACCACGACGTCGACAAGATCCTTGAGGTCAAGGCGGCTCTTGCAAAGAGCAACGTCAAATATCAGGTTGGCTTCAACCGCCGTTTCGACCACAACTTCGAGGCGGTGCGCGACGCGATCGCAAGCGGCAGGATAGGACACCTCGACGTACTCAAGATCTGCTCGCGCGACCCCGGCGCGCCTCCGGTCGAGTACATCAAGGTCAGCGGAGGCATCTTCCTCGACATGACCATCCATGACTTCGACATGGTCAGGTTTTTGTCCGGCGATGAGGTTGAGAGCGTCTATGCGGTCGGCGGAGTCACCGTCGACAAGGCGATCGGAGAGGCGGGCGACATCGACACCGCGATCATCACAATGAAACTCAAGGGCGGCACGCTTGCGGTCATCGACAACTGCCGCCGCGCGACTTACGGCTATGACCAAAGGGCGGAGGCGTTCGGCGCGCTCGGTCAGGTGGCGATCGCCAACGACTGCAAGTCGAGCGCGGTCATCTCGGACGAAAGCGGCGTCACCGCCGAAAAACCGCTCTACTTCTTCCTCGAAAGATATATGCAGGCGTATGTCAAGGAGATCACCGAATTCGTCGACTGCATCGTCAACGACAAGCCCGTTTCGGTCGGCATAGAGGACGGCTTGCAGGCGGTCGTGATAGGCATCGCCGCGAAGAAGTCTTTGGAGACGGGGATGCCCGTGAAATTGTAAGAAAAAACGCAAAATATAATGAAAAAGCGCGGAAGCTTCCGCGCTTTTTCGATGCCTTTTCACAGTTCAGCCGAGGTCTTTGCCGTCGCGCATAAATGCGGCGATGTCCGTGTTTTTGATGCCGTCGCGGTTTTGACGCAGCGTATCCAATGTAAACAGATATTTTGGGTAGTTGTCCCGAATGCGCTCGAACGGACGATATTCTCTCTCTTCGGTGACCGGATCCATGATCGTCATTGCCACTTGAATGTAG
>CALWKU010000066.1 GCA_944381345.1 uncultured Christensenellaceae bacterium | reverse complement strand
GCTGTATGTATTGCTATGGCTTGTCTTGGCGTTGTCGTCTATTGCTCTTTTGATTGTTGCTATGTTCCGTCGCAAGGCGTGGTTGCCGGCAGTCTCGCTCCTCTTGTGTTGGCTTGCCTCGTGGTATGTCAGCTTTAACTCATACCACTCGTTTGCTACACAATTGCCCGAGCTTGCCGAGTTCGACGCTTCGGGTAACGGTTGCGCCGCCCTCGCCCTCTTCGCTCTCTACGTCATCTATCTCCTGCTTCGTCGTTTCTACGCCCCTGCCAAGGCGCGTGTAGTCGCCTCTGTCGAGCGGCGCAAGGCACGCCGCAAGCCTACCAAGGACGAGCATCAAAAAAGCACCCCGAGTTGAGGTGCTTTTCAACAAAAATTTTACTCCGATTGCGTGCGGTAACTACTGTTTGCCTCGCCATTTGAAGGCATACCTGCGTATGCGCTGCTTTCCGTTAGAGGCAATTATTTAACAAATTTTCTTTGTTTTCCGCAAAAAACTTGATATCTCATTCAAAATCTTTTTAATTTTTATGCGGTTTTTGTTAAATTTTCTTCAAGCGTTTTAAGTCTATTTTCCTCGTTTTCGTGGTCTATCACCGCCTCGTTGACATATGTTCCGAGGTTGAGCGAGCGCGTCATCACTTCGTCGAGCGACTTTCTCATGGCGGCGACGAACGCCTTTGTCTCGTCGCGCAATGCGGGCGCGACGTTGTTGATCTTCGTCTTGCAATAGGCAATCCATTTGTCCTCGAATTCTTTTAGTCTCTCGCCCTCGATGGCGTACCTGATCTTGGACGCGTATTCTATCTCTTTCGCCTTGTCTATAGCGCCTATCAACGCCTTTGACACGCTGTCCTCGCGCGAAAGACACGCGCCGAGCCGCGCGTTCAATTCTTCGTTTTTCTTTTCCAATTCGGCGATGCGGTCGCGCAATTGCCCGATCGTCTTATCGGTGCGCCCGCTCGTCTCGAAGATGTAATCGTCCACCTGCTTTTTGTCATACCCGCGTCTTGCGGTAGCAAACAATGCCATATCGTCCTCCTTTGGTCACTATACCACTTTTCGTCTGTCCGACAAACGCGAGATCGCCCGTTTTTTGCCGAAAATCGGAAAATCCTCTTTGACGATTTGCGCAGCTCAAATACCGATAGTCGTCGGCAATGCCCTATCAGACCCTGACGCCCGAAAAGCCGGCATAGACGAGCGTATCGATGATTTTTCGGGCAGGTGTTTGTTATCCGTTTTCATTGTATTTATCTCCGTCGTGGTTTCATGATCTCCTCGTACGCTTTTATTTCTTAACTCGTCGTACACTTACTTTCGTCCTCCGCCGTCAAACCGTTGCGCTGTCACGCCGCTTGATGTATAATTGATCTCGGAGGTATATTTATGCGTATAGCGGTTTTTATTGACGGTTCAAATTTTTATTACACCCAAAAGAAGTTGGAATGGAAGATCGACGCAAAGAAACTTCTCGACTTTTGCTCGCAATGGGGCGAGATCACCGACGCGTATTATTACAACGGTTCGGACGGTGAAAACGACAGCCAGCGCTCCTTTTTTAACTTTTTGACATCTGTCGGCTTTGCGATCGTAACAAAACCCGTAAAACACTACTACAACGACGACGGCACCTCGTCCGCCAAAGCCAATCTCGACATCGAGATCGTTATGGATATGTTCTCGACGATCGACACCTACGACATGGCCGTGCTTATCAGCGGCGACAGCGACTTTGAGAGAGCTTTGCAGATGTTGCGCGCGAGAGGCAAAAAGTTCAAAGTTTTGTCGACCGCGGCTTGCGTAGCCAAAGAGATCCGTTACATATGCGGTATGCACTTCGTCGACTTTATCGACATCCGCGATCGGATCGAAAAGACCGCCCGCCCCTACCGCGAGCGCGACTGCGAAACGCGCGAGGCGGAAACGGAAACAGAATAAATACCCGCGTTCAAACCCCGCCGAAACATTTTGACGCGGTATGCGGCAAAACAAGTATTTAATGAATGCGTAAAACAAGATAAGCCGACGGACTCGCTGAATGCGGACGTCGGCTTTTGCGTCAAAATTGCTCGGCTCGGTCTTGAAAAGCCAAACGCCTCGGAACACATACAAAAGCGGCTTCGAACAATTTGTACCGAACCGCTTTTCGTATATCGTATCACGCGCGGTCGCCCGCGCTTGTTTTACGCCTTTTTGCCGTCGAGCAGACTCTGTTTGAGGTCGTACAGCTTTTGCGACAAGTCGACCTTGTAGATGTGCGGATTGAGCAGCCGCTTATACTCGTTCCAGAACGAAGCCATGCACGTCTTGTGGTAGGCGGCGATCTCTTTGACGGACGGCGACTTGTAGACCGTTTTGCCGCCCAACACGACGGGCACGTCCAGTTCCTTGACGAAGAAATCGGTGATCGTCTTGCGTTTCCACGTAAAGTACGGGTCAAAGATCTCCAGTTTGTCCAACCCGTCAAAGCTTTCCTCTCTCAACGCTATGAGGTCGGCGAGCGCCTTGCCCGACTTGTTGTCAAAGATGCGGACGATCTTTTTGAATCCGGGATTGGTTATCTTTGCCGGGGTGTCGCTCATCTTGAGTTTGGGAACGAGTTCGCCGTCCTTTTCTATCGCGGCGAGCTTGTATACGCCGCCCAGCGACGGGCAGTCCGCCGAAGTGATCAGCTTAGTGCCGATACCGTAGCAGTCTATGCGCGCGTTCTGCGACGCAAGCGACTGCAATACATATTCGTCGATGTCGCCCGAAGCGAACACCTTGGCGTCGGGGAATCCCGCCTCGTCCAACATACGCCTCGTCTCTCGGCTCAGGTACGCGAGGTCTCCGCTGTCCAGCCTGACGCCGAGCGGCTCGTGTCCGGCGGCGCGTAATTCCCTGAACACCTCGATCGCATGCGGAACGCCGCTCTTGAGCGTGTCATAGGTGTCGACGAGCAGCAGACAGCTGTCGGGATACATTCCGGCGTATGCGCGGAACGCGTCGAGTTCGCTTTCAAAACTCATCACCCAGCTGTGCGCGTGCGTGCCCGAAACCGGGACGTCGAACATTCGCCCCGCAAGCACGTCGGACGTGGACGTGCAGCCCGCAATAATCGCCGCCCTCGCGCCGTAAATGCCAGCGTCCGGCCCCTGCGCGCGGCGCAAACCGAACTCTGCGATTGACGCGCCGTTAGCGGCGTAGACTATCTTTGCGGTCTTGGTAGCGATCAGCGTTTGATGGTTGAGGATGCACAAGATCGCGGTCTCGATGAGCTGCGCCTCGAACAGCCTCGCCTTGACGGTAAGTATCGGCTCTTGGGGAAAAACGATGGTCCCCTCGGGCACGGCGTAAATATCGCCGGTAAAGCGAAGCTCGGAGAGCAATTTGAGGAAGTCCTCGTCAAAAAGCCTGAGCGAGCGGAGGTACTCGATGTCGTCCTTGTCGAAGTGCAGATTTTCGATATATTCTATAACCTGCTGCAACCCGCACGCGACCGCGTAGTGATTGCCGACGCCGCGGTAAAAAACGTCAAAGACGGCGTTCTTGTTCATAAGATCGCTCTTGGAGTAACCGTACATCATCGTCAATTGATAAAGGTCGGTCAAAAGTGTCAAATTTCTCATATTCTACCTGCAAAATTCATATGGCGGAGCGGCATGCCGTCTCCTTGCTCCGACCGGCGCCCGAGGCTGCCGTCGTCAATCTTCGATCCGCGCTCCGAAGCGATCCCTGCCCTCGCCGTAATACGAAGTGCCGGGGATGCCGTATTTGAGGTAATACTCCCTGCGCGCGCAGTAATCTGCGGGGACGATCGTCGGGACTATCTTTTCGGGATAAGCTCCGACGCGCGGCTTACCTATCCCCGCGAACGAACTGCCGGGGATGCCGTCATTGAGATATTTTTCTCTGTTTTCGCAATAGTCTCCGGGGACGATCGTCGGCTTGAACAGATCTCCCGTCGTCGTAAATCTTTTGCTTTGAAAGCGCACGATCCCGCATTGGTTGAGGATCATCACGACAAGAGCGACGACGCTCGCGCAATAGCATATTACTTGAATGACGCCGATCTCCGTCCCCGGAAAGGTAACATGGTCGATCTTGAGGAACTCGAGCGTGCCTCTGACGACGCCGTACCAAAAAATATAGAACACCGAGATCGTGAAGTTGCGCAGCTTTTTGTACTTGAAAAACAGCAAAAGTCCTATGATCAAGCCTATCAGGTTGAGCGCGCCTTCATACATAAACAACGCCTGGTGCCACTGCCCCGTCGCGTCGATATAGACGGCAAACGGCCACATCTGAAAGGCGGGATCGGTGACGACTCTGCCGTACAGTTCCTGGTTGGCATAGTTGCCCCATCTGCCGACGATCTGCCCTAAGAGTACGCACAGCACAACGCAGTCGGCGATCTTGGCATAAGAATATTTTTTGTTTTTAAGACAGCAAAGCAGCAAGCCCGTCGCCCCGCCGACGATGCCGCCTACGATGGTCAGACCTCCTTTGGTGATGTCCCAATATCGGACGAACGCCTCCCAGCTGTCGATAGGATAAAATTCTTCCCTCGGCAGTACATAGAACAACCGGCAGCAAACGACCGCGAACAAAAGCACCCAGATAAACGCTTCGAGCGAAAAGTCAAGGTCTATACCGCGCCTGTTAGAAAGATACAGATACAAAAAGTATGCGAGAATGATCCCGCAGGTGACGAATATACCGTACCACCTGACATGAATATCCCCTATAGAAAATGCGACAGGATCGTCGAAAATGTTTGCCAAGAGCATATTATACATCGAGTTTCACCGCCCGCGTGCCGCAATTGCGCACGCCGATCACGTAGACGTTTTTGTCGCCGAACACCGACTTCATCCTATTGACGTAAGCGTCGGTATCGGCGCGGCGCACATAGGCTATGACCGTTCCGGCAAAACCTCCGCCGTGTACGCGCGTAGCAAGTACACCGCTCATACGCCCGCCGATCGCAAGGCCGAGCGGGATGCGCTGGGCGGTGTCGCCGAGCGGATAGCAGTTTTGCAGCAATTCATACGAGCTTCTTCCGCTCGACTCGATCATTTCGCCGAATTTGACGACATCGCAGGTGCGCACCGCGTCGAGAGCCTTTTCCACTCTCTCGTTTTCGTTGAAGAAATGTATCGCGCGCAATATCGCCCTGCCGCTGACCTTGCGCTGCAATTGCGGCAGCGACTTCCAAAATTCGGTTTCGTCAACTCCGCGCAGCTTTTCCGCGCCCATAGCCGCCGCAACGCCCTCCATCTCAGAACGGATGGACGCATATTGATCGGTAAGGTCTGCGTGGTCGCCGCCCGTGTTCGTAAGCACGATATCGAGATCGGAAAATGTCCATTCCACGTTGGCGATCTCAAGGTCGTCTATGTCCCTGAAATCGATATAGCTGACGCCGCCCAAAGAGATAGCGCTCTGATCGAGCAGACCGCACGGCTTACCGAAGTAGACGTTTTCGGCATATTGCGCCGCTCTCGCCTTGGTCACGGCGTCGATCTTGCCGTCGTTGTACATGACGTTGAGTATCTCGCAGATCAACAGCTCGAAACTCGCCGACGAACTGACGCCCGCGCCGTTGAACACATCCGACGTCGTCGTCGCGGCAAAGCCGCCTACGTTGAAGCCGTGTTCCTTATAGTATGCGATGACGCCGCGCACCAACGCCTCCGATTTGCCGTATTCGTCCGCATTGGGCAGCAGATCGTCAATATCGACCTCCACAACGGGATACCCTATCGACGCGACTACGATCTTGCCGTCCATCCGAGTCACGCAGCCCAGATTGTCCACGCTTATGGACGCGCAAAGCACCTTGCCGTTGTTGTGGTCGGTGTGGTTGCCGATGACCTCGATCCTGCCGGGCGAAGAAAAGAACGCGCCCTCCTTGCCGAAATCGGACAAGTGTTTGTTGAAGAGCATCGCATATCTTTCCGCCTGATAATCAAGACCGCCCCCGTACAGAGACGCGACCGTATCGCGGAATTGTTTGCTGTCTTTGAGTTGCTTTGCCGTCAATGCCATAGAACCTCCGGTGCGCACGCGCACATTGTTTTAATTATTATAGCACACGCGCAAATAGGTATCAAGCAATTACGCGCTTTGCGCTCTCATATTGATTTTAAGCGGTATGCCGATCTGCGCGGGACTGCTTGACATCACTCAAACCGGTTCGGATTTTAGCGGAGGCTTTTGGACGCGTCCGCACGGCAAACACCGCTTTCGGAAAACTAACACACCATGTCAACGTTTTGTCGCCGCCCGAAAAAATTTTTCTATTCTAATTAAATATAATTGATAATCACTTATAATAATTTTAACTACGTTAATGAATTTTTGAACAATGCGCGGGCGCGCGCGTGAGCGCTCGCGCGCCCATGTGCGCGCATACGTATACGCGTACAAATTGTTCGTTTGTGTTTTGTCGCAAGACGATTGCCTCGACGCCGCTTTTGATGTATAATAGAGGTGATCAAATCACGAGAGGATAATCATGCTCAGCGATCAACAAGTCAGACAAAAGATCAACCAGCTTCTCGACTACGCGCAAAAGGCTCTCGACCTCGATCCGCGCGACAGAATGCTCAAACTCAACACTCTGCTCGATCTGTTCAAACAGACCGCGCCCGCAGAGGACACGCCCGACTATTGCGACTTTCAGACGGACATCGCCGACCCGCTCGTTCAATACGCGGTCGACAGCGGCATCACGGACGAAGCGTCGCGTATTTTGTTTGAAACGCGTATGTTCGGCGTCGTCACCCCTCTTTCATCGGCGGTGACCGACAAGTTTTACGCTTTGCAATCTGAGCGCGGCGTAAAGTCGGCGACAGATTGGCTGTTCTCGCTCTCCAAAGCCAACGACTATGTCCGCATGACCGACATCAAAAAGAACATCAAGTGGGAGTATGTCGGCAAGTTCGGCAAGATTGGCGTCACGATCAATCTCAGCAAGCCCGAAAAAGACCCCAAGCAGATCGCGCTCGCAAAATTGCAGCCAAAGTCCGGATATCCCGCATGTATGCTGTGCGAAAGCAACGTCGGCTTTGCGGGCAATCTCAATCATCCCGCACGCCAAACGCTGCGCACGATTCCGATAACATTGGGCGGCGAACCGTGGTGGCTGCAATATTCGCCCTATCAATATTACGAAGAACACGCGATTGCCTTTTCGGATGAACACCGCCCGATGTCTGTCACGCCAAAAAGCTTTGAGCGTCTGCTCGACTTTGTCGATCTGTTCCCTCACTACTTTATGGGCAGCAACGCCGCGCTCCCCATCGTAGGCGGCTCTATTTTGACGCACGACCACTATCAGGGCGGACTCAAAGTGCTGCCGATGATGAGCGTCGGCAGCCGCGCCGAATATCGCAGCGACGCGTTCCCTGAGGTCAAATTTTCGGTCGCCGATTGGTACAACAGCGTAGTCAGACTAACTTCTTCCGACAAAAAGCAGATCCACGCCGCCGCAAGCCTCGTACTCGACAAGTGGAACTGTTGGACGGACGAGTCGGTCGGAGTTATCTGCAAGACGACCGATCAGCACAACGCGATCACTCCGATCGTGCGCAAGGAAGGCGACAGTTACATCGTCGACATGATCTTGCGCAACAACCGCACCGACGACGCTCATCCCTACGGTATCTTCCACCCCGAGGAGAGGCTGCACAACATAAAGAAAGAAGGCATAGGCATCATCGAGGTTATGGGATTGTTCATTTTGCCGGGGCGTCTCAAAAAAGAACTTGCCGAGGTCGAGAAATATCTGACCGGCGAAAATACGTTCAACAAAGAGGCTCTTTCCGCAGACGATCATCCGATGCGCAAGCACGGCGGCATGATAGAGGCATTGCTCTCCGCACACGGGAGCGCTTTGAGCGCAAAGTCGGCGAAACAGGCAGTCGCCGACTATGTCAACGACGCCTGCGTTCAGATCCTTGAATGCACCGCCGTATTCAAGAACGACGAAATAGGTCAGGCAGCGTTTGCGAAGTTTATGAAAGACGGGCTTGGCTTGAAGCGCGCATGACGGCTGATACGCCCTGCGCAATGATTTGATAAACGGTACACAAAACGGCGCGCCCCGCGGCACGCCGTTTTTATGCCTTGTCAATACAATATGCTGTTCAACGCCGTCACGATGCCGATATCGCTTTTGTCGGCTTTGCACGGCGATTCGCCGCTATAATTCGAGATACGATAACGAAGTCACCGAATGACCGCGCTCTTCGGTGTCTTCCCCTTTTTGCAACACTGCCTCGTGGAGGCAGCATAGTTGAACATCATCATTTTATCTACATTTCAAAAGTCAAACCGCAAAGCTACTTTTTATGAATATGGTTACTCTTTCATCTCGCCCAACCGCGCTTACGCGCGACACGATAACGAAGTCACCGAACGACCGCGCTCTTCGGTGACTTCCCTTTTTTGGCAACACTCTATAAAACATAACGCGAAACGAAAAGCGACATTAAGCGAAAAGAGCATCTCTTCTCAACTATGCCGCCTCCACGAGGCGAAAACCGAAAATCCGCATTAACAGTCAAGAACCAAACCTACTCAAAGCGGATAAACTGATGACACTTGTCGCGCGGAACCGCGCTTACGCGCGACACGATAACGAAGTCACCGAATGACCGCGCTCTTCGGTGACTTCCCTTTGCGGGACCGCGAGCGGTGAGCGAGCGCTTGTCCCGTGGGAAGGGGAGAATTGAGGGGAAAAACGAAAATAGCGAGTATGAAAAACAACGGCTGAGCCGAAGCTCAACCGTTGTTTGATTCGAAGCGTTATTTTCGGGTTTCCCCTCAAAGAAAGCTTATTTGGCTACCGCCATATTGCTGTTCTGGAACAGCGCGCTGAACTGCTCGGCAGTGAGCGCACCATGAGTGTTGGGAGCGATGCCATAGCCGATACCGTTCAAGTCAAGACCGAGGGTCAGGTTGAGCGGTTTATCGGTGCCGGTCTGAGACACGGTGACTTCTACGCTGAACAAGTTGTCATCGCCGCCGATCTTGAGAGGCTTGGTGAGCTTCACGGTGGTGTTGACGCTGTCAGCGCCCTTGATCACAATGCCGTCATTGCTCAGCGAGAGCTGCACGCCATTGACCTTGCCTTGAGCGTCCTTGAGCACAGCGCCGGTAGCGTCGAAGGAGACCTTCGTGCCTGCGAAGTCAGCCTCGCCGTTGGTAGCAATGCCGATCTGATCTGCAACGCTGGTGTCGAAGGTGAACAGGTCGACATAGCCCATGATCGTGTCGATCAAAGCGCCGATGTCAAAGCCGGAAGCTTCGCTGTCGGTAGCAGTGTCGCCGGTGGTGTCGCCGGCAGTGTCACCGGCAGTGTCGTCGGCAGGAGCAGCAGCTTCGGCTACCCAAGAGGTGGGCGTATCATAGGCGAAACCATTTACAATGAAACCGCTGAGAATTCCTAGAAGTGTTTCCTTGATTGTACTATTACCAAAGTCTACTTCTTTACCATTCGGGTCATCGCTGGCAAGTATACCCATAAGTGTAGATTTAAGACTTTCATCCAGCTGTACTCCAAAGGCTTCGATCAAATTGATCGCCCAATCTGCACCTTTCAAATTGACTTTGAAAGTTTCAACTGCATCAGTGGTTGGATTCACATATTTATCAGTCAAGTTGACGCTCAAACCAGCAGTAGAATCATCCACAGGACCGATCTTGAGGTAGAGGCTGTTGATCATGCTAAGGATAGTATCGTAAGCATTGACTCCTGCCGCAAAGTTGATCGCTGTAACCGTCTTCTCTTCGCCGGTATCATATTGACCATTCTTGTTTGCGTCGACATAGACGCCATTGCCTTCGCCGTCAATGACATAGGCAGTGGTGAGCAGGTTGCCTTCCGCGATCACGCTGGGATCGAGGTCGACCGCAAGCTGCAGGTTGTAATCGGTAG
>CALWKU010000065.1 GCA_944381345.1 uncultured Christensenellaceae bacterium | reverse complement strand
GGAGGCACGCCATCCCTCCGTCAACTCCGCATTCCCGTATGATGTTCTGCGGTTACACGCATCGCTTCGGTCAATTATATTATAGCGTATGGCGTGACAAATTTCAATACCCTTTTCGAAAATTTTACATTTCTTTTTGAAAATCAACGCGAAAATGCGTATTTCTTGACAAAACAGGCTTTTGCAAATATGTTGATATGCACTATTTTTCAATTTATGCCCGTTTCGGCTGCCTCGTGCGCCCATTACCGCAACGATCTTCGCGTTAAAAAAGACCTCCCTTCCTTTGCCGAGCGACGGCTATATTGCCGATATGCCGCTTATTCGGACGCTCCCGCACGCCCGGCTTTTGCCTCTTGCTTGGGCGCGGCGTCTGTCGTTTGAGGCTGCGGCTGTTTTTTCTCAAACTCGGTAGTTTTGCCGGCATCGGGCTTGGCGCTCGCGCTCTCGTCCGATCCGCTTTTTTCGACGGAAGTTTTGCCCCTGGTTTTGTTTTTTCTGCGCGGCTTGCCGACAATCTCCGCGTCTTTATCGAGAGGCTTGAACACCTCGTCCTGCGGCGAAAATTGCACTTCTCCTTTACCGACAGCCTCTTTCAGCTTTGCCTTTCGCTCCGCCTTTTCCTCTTTGGTCAGCATAAATTCAGCCCATCCGTCCGGAGTCGGTTCGGAGTCGGCATAGCCGCCAATGACTGCGAGCATACGTTCGATTTCGCGCTCAATCTCGTCGCAATTTACGTCGCCGCCTTTCGCCAGGGCGATCGCGGTCAAGCCGTAATAAACGACGCCCATCGCGTGTTTCGCTGTATGGACGGTCGAGACCGCCTGCGCGACGGCGCGTGCCGCAGCTCGTGCGACGGGGCTGTACGCCGCCCTTGCCGCCGAATGCGCGGCAAGTATCTTGATCCGCGCCTCGGGCATCTTGATCGTACCCTTTGCCCACAGCGCGCCTGCGCCGTAGGCGACGCGGACTTTGTCGGTGCGCTTTTCTTCGGCAAGTTCGTACAGCTTGACGTACTTTGCGGCGATCGCATACGCTGCCGCCGTCGCGCCGCGTCTGCCGCACTTGGCGAATGCGTCGGCTATCTTTGCGACGCGCGGATCGGACGCGCCGAACAATATCTTTTTGTTGGTCTTTTTCTCTTTCACAGCTTTGCGCTGGCGCCTATCCTTGTCGCGCCTGCCTCTATGAATGCACGCGCCGTATCTGCGTCGCGGATGCCGCCCGCGGCTTTGATGCCGAGACCGGCGCAGTTACGTTTGATGATCTCGACCGAGCGCAAAGTCGCGCCCGCCTTTGAAAATCCGGTACTTGTCTTGACGATGTCCGCGCCCGAGCGCACGCATATGCGCGTAGCCTCGGCGATCTGTTCGTCGGTGAGCAGACACTCTTCGATGATGACTTTGAGCGTAACACCGCAAGCGTGTTTAACCGCGGCGATATCGTCGGCGACATAATCCGGATCGCCGCCCTTGAGCGCGCCGATCGCCATTACCATATCTATCTCGTCCGCGCCGTCGGCGACCGCCTTCGCCGCTTCAAAAGCCTTGACCTCGGTCGCTGCCGCGCCCAAAGGAAAGCCCACCACGCATGCTACGCCCACGCCGCTGCCGCGAAGCAACTGCCTGCAAAGCGCGACATACGCGCCGTTGACGCAGACGTTGGCGTAACCGCGCTCTTTTGCGGTCGCGCACAGTTCCTCGATGTCGGCGCGCGTAGCGTCTGGTCTGAGGTTGGTGTAGTCTATGTATCGTGCGAGTTCCATAACTCCTCCTATTGCACTTTGCATACGATACGGCTGCGCCTTTGCAATCCGACGTCCGAGACGTCGAACGCCTCCGACAGCCTATCCGCAAGAGCTTCGTCTCCGCCGCGTGTATAATGCAGCGTTGCGAGCGGCTGTCCGACGACGACCTCGTCGCCGAGCACGACATGCAATTTGACGCCGACCTCCGGCAAGACGCCGTCCTCTTTGACGCGTCTGCCGCCGCCCGCGTCCAGCACGACTTGCGCTACGGTCATGGCGTTTATGTCGGACACGTATCCGCTTTTTGACGCAAAAACAGTCTTTTGATACCTCGCTGCCGGCAGCCTTTCGAGACATCCCCGTTTGCCGCCGAGAGCGTAGATCATGCGCTCGAACTTTTCGTAAGCCGCGCCGGACGATATCGCCCTGTCGAACGTTTTGCCGTCTGTGCCGAGAGCGGCGCAAAGCTCCTTTGCGACCTCGTATACGTCGCCTCTTTCCCTGCCCGCCAAAACTTCAAGAGCGCACTTGACCTCGATCGCGTTGCCGACCGCGCTCTCGAGCGGAGCGTCCATCGTCGTGACAAGTGCGGAGACGTTGCGTCCCGCACCCCTGCCGATGTCCACCATCGCGCGTGCGAGCGCCTTTGCCTCGTCCACCGTCTTCATAAACGCGCCTCTCCCGGTCTTGACGTCGAGAACGACGTTTTTCGCGCCTGCGGCGAGCTTTTTGCTCATCACCGACGACGCGATCAGCGGGACGCTGTCCACGGTCGAAGTCACGTCGCGCAGCGCGTACAGATATTTGTCTGCGGGACACAACGCCGCCGTCTGCCCCGCGATCACAATGCCTATGTCGTCGACGATCTCGAAAAATCGCTTTTCGGAGATGTCGGTATGTACGCCGTCGACCGCCTCCAGCTTGTCGAGAGTGCCGCCGGTGTGACCCAAACCTCTGCCGCTGAGTTTGGCGCAGACCTTACCGGTCGCTGCCATTACCGGCATGACGATAAAACTGGTGCCGTCGCCGACGCCGCCTGTAGAGTGCTTGTCTACGGTCGCGTCGCCGTAGCGCGACAGGTCGAGCATATCGCCGCTGCGCGCCATCGCGTCGGTCAAAGTAAGCGTCTCGCGCGCATCCATGCCTCCCATCGCGATTGCCATGAGCAGCGCGGAATTTTGATAGTCGGCAAAACTCTCCAGCCCGTCTATCCAAAATCGGATCTGCGCGTCGGTCAGCGCGTTGCCGTGCCGCTTGGCGGCGATGATGTCGGTAATATTCATTTTCCTCCCCGTCGTCGCGCTGCGCTGTCGCACAGAGCGTTGACCGCGTCGAGAGCCGCTTCTTTGCCCGTCTTGCGTATCTCGTAGACGAGGTCTGCGTCGGCGGTGACCTCGGCTCGGGCAAAGCCCGTCGCCAACAGTCCATCGCGCACGTCGTCGAAGAACGCGCGCCTTGCGGTCAGCGAAAACATCGGTCCCGTCGAAAGCCCGACGATGATCGCGTCGTTGCCCGAGGCGGAATAACTCCACCCCGTCACGTTGTCCAGCGAAGCGAGGTATCCCTCCACTCCGACATATTGCACCAAAGCGGTATGAATGTCGATATCCATACCGAAAATATGCCCGACTTTGAGGAGTTTATTCGGCGTCGCCCTCAAAGCGCGCGACGTTGGATCCGTCGCCCCAAAGCTGTTCGAGCGAATAGGTCTTGCGCGTCTCCTCCTCGAAAATGTGGACGATGACGCTGCCGTAGTCGAGTACGACCCATTTTCCTCCGCTTCTGCCGTCGGTGCGCAGTACGGTCACGCCGTATTGCTTTTCCATTATCTCCTCGAGATTTTCGGCGAGCGCCTTGACCTGAGTCGTCGAGCGTCCGCTTGCGATCACGAACCAATCGGCGATCGTCGTCAGCCCCTCGAGCGCGACGCACGTCACGTCGAGAGCCTTTTTGGAATCGAGCGCCTTGCAAATTTCCTCTTTGAGTTGTGTTGTCTGCATATGTTCTCCTCAATCGTTGCGATAGTATTCCGCCGCGCGCAGCGTGAGCGGATAGATGTCCGCGCCCTTTTCGATCAAATAGTCGTAAGAGCGCATAAGACAGGCGCGGAAACCCCGCTCAAAATCGCGCCTTATCAAAAGGCGCAGTTCCCCTACTCCGTCGAAGTCGCGCGCGGATTCGAGCATATCGGCGCAAAAGACGAGCTTGTCGAGCGTATTCATGCCGGGCTTGCCCGTGCAATGGCATGCGATCGCGCCGAGTACCTCGCGGTCGGTGACGCCGTATTCCGTCTCCGCAAGCGCGGCGCCCAGAAATTGATGCTCTACCTCGCTGCCAACGCTGTCGGCAGGCACGCGCGAAACTTCGTGAGGCTCGCGGCATATCTTCTTTGCGCAGTCGTGCAGCATCGCCGCAAGGAACACCTTGTCCGGATCAAGTCCCAGCCCGCACTCGAAGTCCAGACCGAGCGCGCAGACCACTGTGCGCTTAATATGCTCGTATGTCTTTGGCAGCACCGCCGCTTTAAGCTTGTCCGCAAGCGGGGTGAACCAACCGTACAGCCCGTGCGCCTCGACATATCCGGCGACCTCGGGCGAGAGCGCGGAATAGTCGCGCATTGACGCCAGATAGCGCGCCGCGGTGGATGACACGCCGTCCGGAGTGAAATCGTCGGCATAGATGTCGGCTCCCCTGCTCCTCCAATATTCGAGCGCGGCGGCAAACTGTTCGTCCCTGTCCTTGCGCGGGAAAGCGAGCAGCGGAACTTCGGCGATCACCTTGTCCGGCTCCTTCCACTTGCCGAGATCGATCAAACTGTCCCCGCCGATCGCAAACACGCAGTCTCCGTACTTTGCGACCAGTCGCGGCAGAGTGAGATAGCTGTAATGCACGCCGCCGTCGCCGCCCTCGATGACGTCTACGGACATATTCGCCCTGTCCCCTATCGCCGCCCTCAGCATGGCGACGCGATCGGCAAAATCGGCGGTGCAGCGTTTGTGCGGCGGGTTGGCTGACGGCACGAACACCACGCGCTCGCAGCCGAGCCGCAAAGCCCGCTCCGCCATCTGAATGTGCGCGGCGTGCGGAGGATCGAAAGCCCCTCCGAGCAGCGCTGTTCCGTGCAAAGGTTTCATGGCTATATTATATAACATTTCGTGCCGTCAATCAATGAATCTCGCAAAAAAAGGCGGCTCGCCGTCTCGGCATGCCGCAAAAAACCACATCCGCCGCGCCGACGCAGCGGCGATAGCGGGCAAGCGTTCGTCAAATGCCCGCAAGCAACGTCTCGTAGACCTCGATCGCCTCACCTATCTCCTTCTCTCGTCGGCAGCACTCGTTGAAGCGCCACACCTTGGGATGGCGGGGATCGGTGACCGCGACCATAGCTATGTCCGCACGATAACGGGGATCGTTCATCTCGTTGCGTGCGACCTTGAGCCTCATCAGCCTGTCTTTGAGATCGTCGCCCTTGAACAGAAAGTCGAGAATCTCGTCAAGCTCCGTCTTGCGGAGCTGCGCCTGTTCGAATGTCATATGCGCCTCCCGTGCGCAAGATGCGCTCTTTCAATTCAAGCATATTGCGTTATGCGCGTTTTGTCAATGGCGGGAGACGATATTTTACACAAATTTTACATTATCTCGCGATGTTGAAGGTCACCGTCTTTTCACCCGCCTTTCTGAATTTGAGAGTTTCGCTCTGCCCGGACAGCCCGCAGGTGACGACGATCGTCTGCGCCTTTTCGGAAGATATCGTCGCGGTGACCGTGCCTTTGGCAAGCGACCACTTCATATCGGTCAGCACGGCACTGCTGCGCAACCTGAGTCCGCCTATACTGCCGGCGTCGAATCCGCTGAGCGGCAGCGCGGGGAGCAATTGTACGGCGCCCGGTTCGGAAAATACGAGACTCTCGTTGACGATGCCGACATAGCCGATCGCAAAGTCGGTGCAATAACCGCTGTTCTTGTCGGTATGGTGGTTGGTCATCAGCGAATCATAGTAGATTCTGCTGTGCATCAATCCCTCGAGCGCCTCGGTGACTATCTCGGCGCTCTCGAGTTTTGCGCCGATCAGCGCGCGGTGGACGAGCGCGTGGCTCGCCT
>CALWKU010000064.1 GCA_944381345.1 uncultured Christensenellaceae bacterium | reverse complement strand
CGTCTATCTCCCGCGCGTATTGCTCATTGCAAAAACAGCTTTCTATCGCGACCAGCCCCAGCCTCGCTTTGAACGGCTCAGCCGACGCGGCAAACTCCCTCATGGCGTCGAACTCCTCTCTGCTCTTTAATTTGAGACAAGCGCAGACGACGTCGCACAGCGCCCAATCGTCGATAAGCGCCGCATACGCGTCCAACATCTCTGTCTTTTGCGCAAGCGGGATCTTTGCCGTCGCGGTCAGGATGCCTTTGAGCATCACATGCTCATAACACTGCGGCGGCAGCGCGAGCGCGTCGTCCGCCTCCCCTTCCTTGATAAGTTGCTTTGCGAGTTTGCGCAAGTCGGGAACGCGCACGCCGTACAATTTGTAGCGAGTATGCGAAAGCCGCGAAAAGAATTCGCGGTTTTTGTCATCGGCAATCGACTCTATCTTTGCGAGCAATTCGTCTGCGGTCATACTCAACCGATCGTGATTTTGAAGCCGTTCCCGCTCCTGCAGCGGTCGCATTGAATATTCCGATCTTCGTCGGCAAAGTGCGGGCAGCACGGTTGTATCGTCACGCCCGCGTCGCTCATATCGCTCTCAAACTCCTCCATGTCGGCAAGACTTGCACAGAACACGTTGAACTCGGCGATCCCCTCGCTCTTTGCATAATTGACGAGTCTGCGCAGTTCTTCCGCGTCGGAGATGTAGTAATTGCCTGCATAATCGCCGTATCTAAAACTCATCTCGACAAAGTAATTGCGCTCGCCGTCGGACGCGTAATACGGCAGCGTATCGGCGGTATCTTCGTTGTGATTTGACGCCGCCTGCGGCGTTGACATCAACAGATAGTCGTGCGTAAAGCTCTCCGCATTCGATCCGGAGTTCCTTACATTCGACCAGGTGGAATCGACAATATACCACACTCCGTCGACATATACCTTGTTCCACGCATGCTTTTCGCCGCGTGACGAACCTCCTGCTTTGAGACAGGTGATGTCCTCTATCCCGCACAGCAGCGAGACTGCCTTGGCAATGCCGTTGCATACGGCGACGCCGTCGTCGAATACTCCTTCGAGAAAGAAGCAATTGTATCTGTAAAATTTGTTATACTCATCGCTGCCGGTGGATATTCCGCGCATCTCGTCCGTAGCCGAATAGTCGTAAACGACGTTCTTGCCCAACCAATCATAAATGACGTGTACCTTTTCAAGTTCCGACATATCGTCGTCGATATAGGTCCGGCAGACGTCGAGCGCCTTTTCGTATATCCTCTCGGCAGCGCTCCCCGGGACCGGCTCGGGTCTGTATCCCTGCTCGACGGCAAAAAACAATTGGTCCGACGTGGTCACAACAGCCGTCTGCACCCTGTCGTCGATGGGAAAATCGTCAAAATTCGATCCTCGATCGGAACGCGTGAGATGAAATACGTTGCTATCATTCTCGGTATATTTGACGAAACCGTCGCGGTCGGAAGGCGCAATCGACGGCTCCGTCGCAGATCTAAGCAAGACGCCTATCATATTCTCTTCGGCAGAATCGCACGGCTTTATGGCTGCTTTCAATTTGTATGCCTCTTTGTATGAACTAAATGCTCCGTCGGCGGCGACAAGTTTGGTCAACAGCTGCGAGCGAGAAAATCCGAGTTCGCTGAAATCGAAGTACGCCGTAATGCAGTGCATTTCCGTCTCCGTCGGCGTGCCGCCGCCTTCTATCAAAAATGTCTCCGTCTCGAGTTCGTCATAATAAAGCAGCATATATTGCGCAAGCATATCGAGTTCTTCGATGCTGTCGATATAGAGGTTGACTTCTTCTCCCAACCAAGTATAGCCTTTAGACGGATCGAGATACTTTTCCAATTCGTCAGTATCTACGGCGAACGTCACGGTTTCGCTGCTCGCTTCTTGTCCATCATAAACGCTTTTAATCGACACGGGATCGTTTTTTTGAATTTTATCGGTCAAGATGATCCTGCCTTTTTCAAACATCTCGGGGTGTTCTTTGCTCGAATATTCCACGCCGTCCACGACCACGATCAGTTCGTCAACATAGGCGTCGCACTCGTATTCGAGTACTATATCCGGCCAGCTTTCGTCAAAGTCGAAATCGAGATCGTAACACATCAGATTGCGAGAATAAACATAAATATATGCGGTCGCAACGCCGTCGCGGGTGAATATCTCCAGCTTGTGTACGCCTCTCGTCAGCGTCTGCAAATACTCCTCGTATATCGTCAGCGTATCTCTGTTTATGCCGAACTTCGCGTCGTCGTCATAGCTTGACCCGACCTCGATCAATTTGCCGTCGACGGCGAGGCGGTAATATCGGGAATCGTACGCCGCATTGCCGCTGCGCTCAGAATTACCCAATCCGATCACAATATCTCCGCCGTCGGTCTTGTCGTAACCGATACATGCGCCGCCCCCTAGCGAAAGCGTCTTTGCGGCGTTATCCGAAACGAGTACGAATTGCGACAACTCAAAACCGTCCTCAAACACCATCGTCAATTCGAGCGTGACGTCGTCGGAATACTGCTCGAAAGCGGCAACGACCACATTGCCTTCCTCATACTTCCAATCGATCTCGTTTCCTTCCAAAAGCACGGACACCGGCGCCGGTACGACGGCGATCTCCACACTGCCGTCGCTTGCGGCAGAATAAAGCGCGACCCTTACCGCGGCTTCCTCCGTTCGATCGACGCGAAAACTTTCGATCGTTCCGTCCGAAAGCGCGACACGGAATACCTCGTATTGCCCGGGATCGAGCGCGTCAAGCGTATTTTCTGAGATGATGATGCATCCGTTTTCAAACCGCCACTCCTCCGTCGGTACGAGTACTCCGAACATATCTCCCGCGATCTGCGTCGGAGGCAAATCGGAGTTGAGTGGCACGCTCAGCTCGCCGCATCCGGGATAATAATAATTGAGATAAAACGGGATCGCGGGCATCTCCGCAAGAATGGCTGCGCCGTTCACCTGCCAATCTACGATCGCATCCGTCTGAGTGTTGACGCGAGTCACAGAAATAGACGAAGGTAAAGACTCTCCTCTTTTCGACACCGCGATGACCGTAACGATAAAAACTCCGTATTCCGTGATCGCATATTGCGTCGCGGAAGTAGTCGTCTCGGCGATCGTCTGCCCCGTCTCGGAATCGACGACCGTGACCTCGTAATCGCTTGCGAACAAAACTTTGTTCCAATACACGACGCCCGAATTGTCGTCATAAGACAGTTTCGGTGAGGACGGCGCCGACAATTGACAGCCAGCAGAAAGCGTAATCACCGACACGACCATGATCAAGATCATCGTCGAAAAAAGTTTTTTCTTCATATGATTATAATACCACATTGCGCGCGCGTTGGCAAGCGCACGCGCCGCGAGGTCGGTATGCGCATTTTGCGCAAAAAAATTCGGACGGCTTGCAAGCCGCCCGTTCTTTCCGCACTCATCGTGATCCGCCGTCTGCGGGCGCGTTGTCCGAATGAGGCATATCCGCCCTGTTCCCGGACGCGTTTCCGCCCTCGAGCGACGCGATCAAATCCTCCCGCGCGATAGGCGTGGGCGGCGTCTGCATACTGTCGTCGTCATAATGCGGAAACTTGCGGAACGCGACTTTGAGCAAAACGGGAGTGAGTAGCGACGACACCACGACGAGCAAGATCACCGCCGGCATATACGCGCTGTCTATGAGTCCCAGCTCGACGCCCTTTTGGGCTACGATGAGACACACCTCTCCCCTGACCATCATCCCTATGCCGACCTCCGTGCTTTCGCCGAACTTGTATCTGCATATCAGGCATCCCGCGCCGCAGCCGAGCAGTTTTGCCGCAAGCCCTGCGACGATGAATACGAGGCTGAACCCTATGACCGTCCAATTGAAGTTATCCGCCAAAGAACCGTAATCGAGCGAAATGCCTATGTTGGCGAAAAATATAGGTCCGAACAACATATATGCGCTCATATCGACGCGGCGTTCCACATACTCGGATTGATTCATATTGGACATCATCATACCGGCGACGAACGCGCCCGTGATCGCCGCGACGCCGAACAGCTCCTCTGCGCCCCAAGCGAACAAAAACGCCATCGCAAGCCCGAAGATGGACAGGCGGCGCGTATGCGGAAATCTCTTTGCAAGCAGTTTAAACAAAAAATGCACCGCGACGCCGACGGCGATCGCCATTACGAAAAAGAGCAGCACATTGACAAGGGTGACCACGCCTTCAGATACGCCGCCCATATCTCCCGCGCACAGCTCTATAAATCGATATCCCCAAGTGGACGGCTCAACCTGCCCTGCCGTGAACGCAAGGATGACGATGCCGATGATATCGTCAAGCACCGCCGCGGTGACGATCGTCGCGCCGACCTTGCCGTGCAGTTTACCCAATTCCCGCAAAACGGATACCGTAATGCCGACCGATGTCGCCGTCAGGATTACGCCGAAGAACAGCCTCTGTTTGAATTCCAGCCCCGGGATCATGAACGACACTCCGAGCCCCGCCGCAAGCGGAACTATCACGCCGAGAGACGTGATCAAGAGCGACGCGGCGCCGTTGCGTTTAAGTTCTTTGAAATTGGTCTCGAGCCCCGCCGAAAACATGATCATCACGACGCCGATCTCCGCAAAAGGCTTGAGTTCCTGCTTGTTTGCGACAAGCCCCGAAACCCCTATGATTATGCCTGCAAGCAGCGAACCGAGTACCTGCGGCAACCCGATCTTTCGCACGAGTATGTCAAGCAGTTTGCTGAGCAGCAGTATTACCGCCAAATGCAAAAAGACAGAATAATCCATATCTTATCTCCGCCTATCGATTATATGCCGCGCCTACGGTTTTGTCAAACATACGCGCAAAAAAAGCATAAAAAAATTGCCCTTGCGGACAATTCTTTCTTAAGCTTATTCGGCGACGATTTCATCGAGAAGTTTTTTGAGGTTCTCGATCTCTTCGCGACTGAGCGTGACGCCCTTTCCCATCTTTTCTCCGTCGGGAGACCACTCGCGGATGTCGTATTTGGGCTCCCTATTGTTCCAGCTGATGAGCTTTATTTCCTTCTTCCAGCCCTTGTCCGACTCGGACAGGCTGCCGTAGGTCTTGACGACTTCGTATTCGAATTCTCTCGGCATATAAATTCTCCTCCCGTCGCGCGCGGCGACCTTTTTCTTTATTATAACACAGTCTTACTCCTATTTCAATAATATTTTTAATTTTATTAAAAAATATTACGCGCGCCCGCGCGCCTATTATATATAGATAGATAGAGCAGCAGCGCCGATCTTTGCGAAAACGGAGCGCCGCGTCACTTTGCCTTAGATGCGATCGGACACACTCTGAAAGCATATGTCAGGCTGTCTTTGCCCGTGTGACGGAACTCCGGACGAGCATCGGGTCCGCAGCTGTTGCTTCCGATACCTCTGACAAAGGTGTCGATGTGTACGCAAGTGGTCCCCGAAAAGTTGATATCCCCTCGGTGCTTTGCTTCGTAAATGCCGTTGAAGTTGTACGGCACGGCATAAAACGCGAAAGGTTTTTCTTCGGCGATGAATCTGAGCCCCGCGCCCGACTCGTCGGTCACCTCCGCCCAACGCGTATCGCTGCGACTGCCGCTCTCCTGCGGTTTGATATAGTTTTCGTACATCTTGGTCACGGGCACGCGGTATATCCCCATGAGCGCATGCTCTTTCATGTCGGAATAGTTTTCGCGCTCGCCTCTGCCGTAATAGCACACCTTGTCGAAACACGACGGCATTTCGAGCGTCAAGCCGAACTTGGGCAAATCGCATCTGACAAACGGCTGCAACAGCGTCTTGACGTCGATGGCGTTGTCGGCATGCACGGTGTATTGCAACACGAAGTCGAATTTCTTTTTCCCCTTGAGCAATACGTCGTAACGACATGCGATCACTACCTTGCCGAACGTCTTTTCGCTGTCCATACCGCGATATACGCACCGGACCTTGTCGAACCCCTCTTTCTTCCAATGTCTGTCGACGTACATATAGTTGTCGATCGGCGCTCCGTACAGCGAAATGCGGAATCCCTTTTGCTCCGCGTTGCGGTTGATCAATTCGACGTCGCCCAATGTCCAGCTGTCGATCGCGCCGTCGCTTTTACTTATTTTTATCCTACCCGTGTTTGTTACGACGTTTATATCGTCCTGTCCTTCTATAAACACGAGGTCTTCTTTGTCTGCCGGTTTGCGTAATTGCATCATGCTTTGACACATCATGATCTGCTCTTTTGCGACGACCTTGCCCGTGCCCTTGTCGGTGTAGGTAAACGTGATATAGCAGTCCTTGGTCGTATCTATCGCACGGTGTTTCAGTTCGAATTCCTCTGTCTCGCACGGCGCGATCGTTCTCACGATCTCGCCCTTCTCGAGCGGCTCGCCGTCCACGGAATACTGCCATTCTATCTTTAAGCCCGACGTATCCGCAAAGCGGTTGGTGTTGGTCAAAGCGTATCTGTTGGACGACACATACGTCGCGCGCACGGGACGATAGACCGCCTGCATAAGTCTTGCTCCCGTGTGAGGTTCTCTGTTCGGGAAGAACAGCCCGTCCACGCAGAAGTTGCCGTCATGGTTGTACTCGCCGTGATCGCCGCCGTAGGTGTAGGTGCCGTCGGAATGTTTGACAGCATGGTCGCACCACTCCCAAATGCACCCGCCCATCGCGCTGTCGCAGCGGTATATCGCCTGCCAATATCTCTCCAACGAACCCGGGCCGACGCCCATCGCGTGCGCGTACTCGCACATAAAGTAGGGCTTTGTATAAAACTTGGCAAACGCCGCTCCGTCCGCATATTTATCGACGAATTGCGTCGACGGATACATCTGCGAAATGACGTCATAGGCGAACCTCGGCGTACGCACGACTCCCTCGTAATGTATCGGTAGCTGACTGACCGCTTTGAGCCGCGCGTAACAATAGTCCTGATTGCGCCATCCGCCCGCCTCGTTGCCGAGCGACCACATGACCACGCAAGGCTCGTTTTTGTCGCGCTCGTACATACGCTCCACTCTGTCCCAATAAAACTTTTTCCACGCGGTATGGTTGCTGATCGCATTCGGAGTATAGAAGTTTTTACGCGCACTTGCGCCGTGCGTCTCGATGTCCGCCTCGTCAATGACGTACAGACCGAGATAGTTTGCGATCTTTAGGAATACGGGATCGGGCGGATAGTGCGACATCCGCACTGCGTTGACGTTGTATTCCTTCATCAGCATCGCGTCTTTGAGGTAGTCGAACGCACTCATCACATAGCCCTTGGTCTCGTTGGTATCGTGGTGGTTGACGCCTTTGAGCTTGATCTTCCGCCCGTTGAACAAAAATATGTTGCCCTCTATCGCTACTTCGCGGAATCCCACCTCGCGGCGAATGCATTCCACGACTTTTGACCCCTTGCGCAATATGACATAAAGCAGATACAGGTCGGGGATTTCCGCCGACCACAGGTCGGGCTGATCGAGTTCGATCGAGCATCTTCCCGCCCTCGCCTTAACCGAGGCGACCACTTCGCCCTTGCGCTCCAGCACATATTCGAGCGAGGTGTTCTCCCCTCTTACGTCGGCATAGGCGTCCAGCCTCCACCGCGTCGCGCCGACGCGCCTGACGTCGGTCCTGACGTCCCAGACGTACGCTCCGTCGTGAGTCGTAAGATATACGTCGCGGAAGATGCCGTTGTTGCGGAACATATCCTGCGTTTCGAGATATGAGCCGCTGCACCATTTGTAGACCAGTACGACAAGCTCGTTTTCGCCGTCCAGCATAAACTGCGTTACGTCGAATTCCGAGGTATTGTGCGAGCCTTCGCCGTAGCCTATATACATACCGTTGAGATAGACCTGCACGCACGACGCCGCGCCAAGAAAAGTCAAAAAGTTTTTGAACCCGCGCCGCGCCGTAAACTTGCGCCGATATACGCCGACGCTGTTGAACACGCGATGCACCTTGTTGTCGTTGGAGGGCATATTTTTTCCCAAAGTACTCTCATCTGCGGGAACGTAGGGAAATTTGTAGTCGAATTGATAGCGTATATTGACATAATACGGTTTTTCATAGCCGCAGAACTGCCAACACGACGGCACCTCGATCTTGTCCGTCTTGATGTCGTAAAGGTCCATCTTTGCCGGCATATCGCCGATCTTGGAATAATACAGGAAGTCCCACTCGCCGCCGAGAAGCTGCACGCAGGACGATGAAGATCTCTCGTTGAGATAGTCGCAGCCGTCGCATTCTTCGCGCGACGCGAACGGAATAAAATACGACCTCGGCCGAAGTCTGTTGTCCTCGAAGATGCGGGGATCGTTGAACTTATCGTGGAAGAATCTGTAAAGCATTGCGCGCCTCCGTATTCGTCTTGCTTTATTATAACATTTTACGCGCGCGCATGCAATAGCTAAGTCTTGTTTATTCCGACCGAAAAAGGAAATACGGAAACGACCGCAACCTTGATCCATTGCAGGGCTATCGGCAGTGCGACGACGGTCGCCGCCGACAGCAGCGCCGCGACCACTGAGATCACGCCGACGACCGTACCGCCGGTCGCCGCCCAAAGTATGCCGAGTACCGGTGTGGACGGGACAATTACGACCCTCTTGCCGAAAGGCTTGTAGACAAATCTTCCGACGCGAAAGAACGCCGCCGCAAACGGCGCGCCCACGATCGTAGCGGCGGCGATCGCGCCGAGCGCAAACCAGATCACGCACAACGCAACTCCGCCGAACAGCTTCCAATAGAGGTTTCCTGCGAATTTAACGGGATAGTACAGCGCCTTCACATATATAGTATGCGCAAGATCCGCGCTCTCGATCAAACGCATATTACGCACACAGGCATTAAAAAATCACCGCGGATCTCATTCTCCGCGGCGACGTGTTCGGCAAATCTGCACTCAGTCGATCAGCCCCTCTTTGCGTAACTCTTCTTCGATCAGATCGACCGAGTCGAGTACGTATTTTATGCATGGTCTGACGCCGTCCGGAGCGGGCGACGGAACGTCGGGGACATAGCCTTCCGTCAGCACGCGCGCCTTTTTGAGCAGGTCGGGACAGTTGTCCGTATCGCCGTTGCGTGCCTTGAATTTGCCGTCTATCTCGGAGATCAAGCGATACACTTCCGTCTTGTCGATAGGCGCTCCGTCCGCCCTGCGCCTGACAAGCCCTAGCGCCATGCCCATCGCCGAAACCGCGCCGCAGAGGTTGCGCGTAAATCCAAAGCCGCAGCCGAACGGGACCGCGACCGATTCGAGCGTCGCTTTGTCGAGCGGCAGCACGTCCTCGAACGCCATCAGCACGGCGGGCGCGCAGCCGTAGCCGTTCTTGAAGTAGTCGTATGCCTTTTGCTTTCTGTTCATAATTCTCCTAAACGCTCGTCAGCAAAGCGTTGCAGCTGTTCCAACCTGTCCTTGGATAGCGCGGGCGTGCCCTCGAGCGGATTGGGAATCCCCATCTTTTCATACTTGGCAAAGCCCATGGTATGGAACGCGAGCAGCTGCCACCGTTTGACGCACGAATACTTTTTGACTATCTCGGCGTACTTTGCGATCTCTTCCTCGCTGTCGTTTATGCCGGGCACGACGACTGTACGTATCCAGACATACGCGTCTCTCTCCTCGAGAAAGCCGAGGGTGTTCATCACCGCATTGAAATCGCCGCGGCAATATCTCTTATACCCGTTCTCGTCGTAAAATTTGAGGTCGAGAATGATCATGTCCGCGCTTGACAGCGTGCGCTTGACTTCTCCGCTAAGCGGCGCTCCGCCGCAGGTATCGAGCGCGACGTTGATGCCCTTCTCGTGCAGCAGATCGATCAATTCGCAGGCAAAAGCGCTCTGGGTAAGTACTTCCCCGCCGCTGAGCGTTACGCCGCCCTCCTTGCCGAAATAGGGCTTGTAGCGCGCTATCTTGACTGCGAGTTCCTCCGCCGTAGGATGCATCGCTCCCTCTCCCTCCCACGTGTCGGGGTTGTGGCAGTAGGCGCAGCGAAACGGGCAGCCCATAAAAAAGACCTCATAGCGGATGCCCTTGCCGTCGAGAGCCGCGAGGCTCTCGACGGAATGGATATTTCCTCTGCGAGGCGTGTCCATCAGAACTTTTCGTGGAAGGTGCGGTTGATGACTTCCTGCTGCTGATTTTTGTTCAGCTTGTTGAAGTTGACCGCATAGCCGCTGACCCTGATCGTCAGGTTGGGATAGAGCGTCGGATCGTTCATCGCGTCGATCAGCTTTTGCCTGTTGAGTACATTTACGTTGAGGTGATGCGCGTCTTGGATGAAGTAACCGTCCAGCATCGCGGTCAGCTTGTTCACTCTGTCGGCGTCGTTCTCGCCGAGGGTGTCCGGCGTAATCGAGAAGGTGTTGGATATGCCGTCGCGGCAGCAGCTGTAAGGCAGCTTGGCGACCGAATTGAGCGATGCGAGAGCTCCCTCGCAGTCTCTGCCGTGCATCGGGTTTGCGCCCGGAGCAAACGGCTCGCCGCGCTTACGGCCGTCGGGCGTGGAGCCTGTCTTTTTGCCATAGACAACATTGGAAGTAATCGTCAATATGGACAGCGTATGCTTAGCGTTTCTGTATGTCGGCGTCTTTTTGAGTTCTTCAAAAAAGCTCTCGACGATCCATTTTGCGATGCTGTCTACCCTGTCGTCGTCGTTACCGTATTTGGGGAAGTCGCCCTCCGTCTTGAAGTCGGTGATCAATCCCCTTTCGTCCTTGATCGCGGTGACCTTTGCATACTTGATCGCGCTGAGACTGTCTGCAAGCACGCTCAATCCGCAGATACCGAAAGCCATCAACCTGTCGACGTCGGTATCGTGCAGGCTCATCATCAAACGCTCGTAAGCGTACTTGTCGTGCATATAATGGATGACGTTGAGGGTATTGACGTACAGCTTGGCCATCCAGCTCATATATTGCTTGTATGCCTCCAAAACTTTATGGTAATCGAGTACGCCTTCGTCGAAGATCTGACCTTCGGGCGCGACCTGGATGCCGTAGATCTCATCCTTGCCGCCGTTGAGCGCCATCAAAAGCACCTTAGCAAGGTTGCATCTTGCGCCGAAGAACTGCATCTGCTTGCCCACTTTCATCGCCGAGACGCAGCACGCGATCGCATAGTCGTCGCCGTAGGCGGGACGCATCACGTCGTCATTCTCGTATTGTATGGAGTCGGTGTCGATCGAGACCTTGGCGCAGAAGTCCTTGAAGCCCTGCGGCAGCGTCTGCGCCCACAGGACGGTGATGTTGGGTTCCGCGCTGCTGCCCAGGTTGTACAGCGTCTGCAAAATGCGGAAAGAGGTCTTTGTGACCATGGGTCTGCCGTCCTCGCACACGCCGCCCTCGGACGTCGTGACCCATGTCGGATCGCCCGCGAACAGATCGTTGTATTCGGGCGTACGCAGATGGCGCACCAGGCGCAATTTGACGACGAGGTCGTCGATGATCTCCTGCGCGGCGCTTTCGTCCAACAAGCCAGCCTTGATGTCACGCTCGAAATATATATCGAGGAAAGTGGTGATCCTGCCTATGGAGTTGGCTGCGCCGTTTTGCTCCTTTACCGCGCCGAGATAGCCGAAGTACAGCCACTGCACCGCCTCTTTTGCGTTGCGTGCGGGACGGGAAATGTCGCAGCCGTACTGCGCGGCCATCGTCTTGAGCTGCTCCATGAAGTCGAGCTGTTTGGAAAGCTCTTCGAGCTGACGGATGTTCTCCTCACTCATGTCCTTCATGCCGTATTCGCGCTTGTCGCGCTTTTTGCACTCTATCAGATAGTCCATGCCGTACAGAGCGATGCGGCGGTAGTCGCCTATGATCCTGCCGCGGGCATAAGCGTCCGGAAGCCCTGTGATCACGCCGACGTGACGCGCCGCGCGCATCTCTTCGGTGTAGACCCTGAACACTCCGTCGTTGTGCGTGGTGCGGTATTTGAACTCTGTCCTGACCTTGTCGGACATCTTGTAACCGTAGGCGTCGCAAGCCTTCTCGCACATCCTGATACCGGCAAAGGGATTGACCGCCCTCTTGAGCGGCGCGTCCGTCTGCAAACCGACGATGATGTCGAGATCCTTGTCGACATAGCCGGGAGCGTACGTCAAAATGGACGACACGTTTTCGGTGTCGACGTCCAACACGCCTTTCTTCGCTTCCTCGGCGAGCAAGGCGTTGAGCTTGACGGAGATCTTCTTCGTTCTGTCTGTCGCCCCCTTGAGGAACGACGCGTCTCCTTCGTAGGGCGTGTAGTTAGCGACGATAAAGTCTCTGACGTCAATGGAGTCGCACCACTTGCCCTCGCGGAAACCCTGCCATTCATCTCTCATAAACATCTCCTTCCGAAGCAATAAAATACCGCCTCGGCAAAATTATTTTCGTTGCCCAGACGGTCGACCAATCCACCGCGAACTCCACCATGGTAAACCATGTCAAACCGTCAGTCGCACGCGGCTCTCGTATATTGCACTATTATGATATCATAGCCGCTCGCAAAAAGCAACGCCTTTTTACCACAATTTTGAAAAACTTTACCACAATATATTGTGGTGTAAAAAATACAAATGTTGCATTTGCACAACATCAAAACGCATTTTTGTGCAACAACCACAACATATAGCGTGCGCAAACTAAGACGAGCGCAAGAGCAAACGCGAAAGCAAGAAAAAAGGACGGGATCTCTCCGTCCTCTTTTTGCTTGTTACAAACCTCAAACGCTCTCTTTCAGCGCCTTGCTTGCCTTGAAGGCAACGGATTTGCTCGCCGCGATGGTGATAGCCTCGCCGGTAGCGGGATTGCGTCCCTCTCTGGCAGCTCTCTCCTTTACCTCGAAGTTGCCGAATCCGGCAATCGCAACCTTGTCACCTGCTTTGAGTGCGCCGCCGATCGCATCGATCATCGCGTTGACAGCCGCATCCGCAGCGCTCTTGGTAACACCGGCCTTCTCGGCAACGGCAGCGATCAATTCGCTCTTGTTCATAACATTTCCTCCTCGGGCGTTCGCCCTATTGCATTATTTTAAGCCCGTACGGCTTAGTCTCGAAAACACAATCTCGTCGCCGACGATCGCGGTGCCGAGTTTTGCCATGGAAAGCGCCCTTTTTACTGCGCCCGTTTCCCTTATACTTATTCTATCACATTCTTGCGTAAATTCAAAGGAAAAATCAAATTTTTTCAATAAATATAAGAAAATATACCTCGAATTCAGCTCAAACAGCCCCGCGATGACGAAATTTTGCCCCAAAAAGGTATTCAGGCTGGCAATATTCTCGATATGAACGACTCCGCAAAGGTCTATCTTCAGCTCGTTTGCTCTCGTCGTGACCGCTCTCATCAGCGTTTTCCCTAACCCTTTGCCGCGATATCCGCCGTCGACCATAAGCCCGCTCGCTTCATAACAGGCGTGGACGTCGACCGCTCCGCCGGTGCTGTTGCGGATGCCGGCGGCGAGTTCCTTTGCGTACTCCTCGTCGAGGTCTATGTTGAACGTCCCTACAAGACGTCCGTTTTCGCCTCGGACGCCGAACGCCTCTCCGCCGTCCATGACCGCGCGCAGCTGATCGTCTGTGTAGGGATAAAAGAACGCTTTGCGGCGCAACGCCTTCCTGCACTTTGTCAGGAAGGCGCGTTCTTCGTCATAATCGGTCGCGGTCAGCTTGACGACCTCAAACGTCTCGTTCTTTTTCATTGCGCGAGCAGCTTGACCAGCACCGCCTTTTGGGCGTGCAGTCTGTTTTCCGCTTCGTCGAAGATCTCGAGGTGAGACTCGATAACCTCGTCCGTGATCTCCTCTCCTCTGTGCGCGGGCAGGCAATGCAACACCATGGCGTCGCTCTTGGCGCACTTCATAAGTTCGCCGTCTACGCAATAGCCCTTGAATGCCTTGCGGCGCATCTCGGCCTCTTTTTCCTGTCCCATCGACGCCCAGACGTCGGTATAGACGACGTCCGCGTCTGCGGCAGCCTCCTTAGGCGACGCGGTCAGCCTGAACTTGTCGCCGTACTTTGCCGCAAAGTCGAGTACCGTCTTGTCCGGATGATATCCGTCGGGGCAGGCGACGGACACCTGCATACCCATCGTCAAACAGCCCACGATCAGTGAATTTGCCATGTTGTTGCCGTCGCCTACATAGCAGAATTTGAGCGAGTCGAACGCACCCTTTTGTTCGCGGATGGTCATGAGGTCGGCAAGCACCTGGCAGGGGTGCGCATAGTCGGTCAAGCCGTTGATGATCGGGATGCTGCCGTATTGGGCGAGTTCTTCGGGATCGCTCTGCTTGAACGTGCGGATCATGATGCCGTCCAGATAGCGCGAAAGCACGCGCGCGGTATCGCGGATAGGCTCTCCTCTGCCGATCTGCAGATCGGACGACGAGAGGAACAGCGCCGAGCCGCCCAATTGATACATTCCCACTTCAAATGACACTCGCGTGCGCGTCGACGCCTTTTGGAAGATCATGCCCAGCGTCTTGCCGGCAAGCACATGGTGAGTGATGTTGTGTTTTTGTTCGTATTTGAGTTGGTCGGCGAGATTGAGTACGGACATAATGTCCTTGCTGTCCAGATCCGCCATTTTGAGCAAATGTTTCATATTGTCTCCTCAGCCTTTGAGTATTTCCGTCAAGATATCCATGCCCTTTTCGAGCGCGACGGCGTCTATCGTCAGAGGCGGCAGCAGCCTCACTCTGTCCTTTGCAGTCAGCACCAAAAGTCCGCGTCCGATCGCCTCTTTTGCAATATCGGCAGCCTTTTTGCGCTTTGGCAGCACGCCCACCATCATTCCCAGACCTCCTACCGACGCGACTCCTTCGCAGCTTTCGAGCCGCAAGCGGATATATTCGCCCTTTCGCGTTACGTCCGCAAGCAGTTTATCATCCAGCCTGTCCAACACGACGTTTGCACCCGCGCAGACGACGGGATTGCCGCCGAAAGTGCTGCCGTGCATTCCCGCGCCGAGCGTAGAAACGGCTTTTTCGCCCGCAAGCACCGCGCCTATCGGCAGACCGCCGCCCAAGCCCTTGGCGAGCGTGGTGACGTCGGGCTTTACGCCGAAGTGTTCGGACGCGAGCAATCTGCCCGTCCTGCCCATGCCCGTCTGCACTTCGTCGGCGATGAACAACACGTCCTTCGCCGTGCACATCGCATACGCTTCGGCGACGAAATCTCTATCCAACGCGACGACTCCGCCCTCTCCCTGGACAAACTCCACAATCAGCGCGCACGCGCCGTCGAGCGCGTTTGCGAGCGCTTTGACGTCGCCGGAGGCGACGTACTCAAAGCCCTCGGTGAACGGGAAGAACCACTTGTGGTATCCGTCCTGCCCCGTCGCCGACAGCGTGCTGATCGTTCTGCCGTGAAATGAGTTGACGAGAGTGACGACCTTGGAGCGTCCCTCGCCGTACTTGTCATAGGAATATTTGCGCGCGAGTTTGATCGCGCCCTCGTTCGCCTCCGCGCCTGAATTGCCGAAAAAGACCTTTGAGTATCCGGTGCGCTCGCACAGCTTTTGCGCAAGCGCCGCGCACGGCTCTGTAAAATAGAGGTTGGAAGTATGGTTGAGACGATGCGCCTGCGCGGACACCGCGTCCGCCCACTCGTCGTCGCACCACCCCAGACAGTTGACTCCTATGCCGGAGGTGAAGTCGATATATTCTTTGCCCTCGTCGTCGCGGCAGACGGCGCCCTTGCCGCTTTCGATCAGCAGATCGAAGCGCGCATAGGTGTTCATCACATATTGCCTGTCTATCGATTTTATGTCCTTCATATCACTTGAACAGCGTGCCGACGCCTTCGTTCGTCAGCATCTCGATGAGGATGGAGTGCGGGATGCGACCGTCGATGATGATCGACTGTTTGACGCCGCGGCGCACCGCCTCTACGCAGCAATCGACCTTGGGGATCATACCGCCGCTTATTATGCCTTTCTTTTTGAGCGACGGAACGTCGGAGACATACACCTCGCTTATCAACGTGTTTTCGTCGTCCTTGTCCATCAAAAGCCCGCGGATGTCCGTCATGAGCACGAGATTTTCCGCGCCCATCGCGGCGGCGATACGCGCCGCGGCGGTGTCCGCGTTTACGTTGTAGACGTTGCCCTCTCCGTCGGTGCCTACGGTCGCAACAACGGGAATGTACCCGCCCGCGAGCGCGTCCTCGATCGGTCCCGCGTCCACGTCGACGATATCGCCGACAAAGCCGAGGTCGACGTCGCCGTTATGCTTTTCGCATTTGAGCATACCTCCGTCTATACCCGACAATCCGAGCGCCTTTCCGCCGCTCTCGCCCAGCATCATCACGAGGTTTTTGTTGATCTTGCCGGCAAGCACCATCTGCACAATCTCGGCAGTCTCGCCGTCGGTATAGCGCAGCCCGCCTATAAACTCGGACTTTTTGCCCACGCGTTTGAGCATTTCCGAGATCTCCGGTCCGCCGCCGTGAACGAGTACGACTTTGACGCCGATCAGCGACAGCATTACTATGTCGCTCATCACCGCGTGTTTGAGTTCGTCGCCGAGCATGGCGTTGCCTCCGTACTTGACGACTACGACCTTTCCGTTGTATTTCCTTATGTTTGGCAGCGCGTCGCTGAGTACGCGCGCCTTGCTTGCGATATCCATGTTTACGTCCTGTAATCCGCGTTTATTTTAACATAGTCGTATGTGAGGTCGCAGCCCCACGCGGTCGCGCGGGCGTCTCCGTCTCCGCAGCGCACCTCGACGGCGACCTCGTCCTCGGACAATACTTTCTTTGCCTCGTCCTCCGAAAACTCCACTCCGTTGCCGTCCTTGCAGACAACGACGGCGCCGGCGCGCGAGCAAAGCGTCACGCCCACCTTTTCGATGTCGCAGACGGCGTCCGCATATCCGATAGCGCAAAGTATGCGTCCCCAATTGGCGTCTGCGGCAAACATCGCCGCTTTGAGCAGCGAGCTGCAAACAACGCTCTTTGCTATCGCCTTGGCAGACTTTACGTCCGCTCCGCCGGCGACCTTGCATTCGATCAGCCTCGTCGCGCCCTCTCCGTCCTTTGCGATCGCGCGCGATACGCGCGTCATGATGTGCAAAAGCGCGGTTTTGAATGCGTCGTAGTCGTCGTTTTTGCCGTCTATGACGGCATTCCCGGCGGCTCCGTTTGCGACCAGCATCGCCATATCGTTGGTCGAACTGTCGCCGTCTATGCTGACCATATTGAGAGTGTCGTCGATCACCTCTTTTAGCGCCGCTGCAAGCATCTCAGGCACGATCGCGGCGTCCGTGGTTACAAAGCAAAGCAACGTCGCCATGTTGGGATGTATCATTCCGCTGCCCTTGGCGATCGCGCCTATGCGGCAGGTCTTGCCTCCCAGCTCAAACTCGCAGGCGAACTCCTTCTTGACGGTGTCGGTGGTCATGATGGCCTCGGCGGCGGCGGAACTGCCGTTTACGTCGAGCGCTTCGACGAGCGCCGGCATCGCTTTATCTATCGGCTCTATCGGCAGGATCTGCCCTATAACGCCGGTCGATGCGACGATCACGTCGTTCTCGTCAACGCCGAGATCGCGCATAACGAGACGGCACATCGCCTCCGCCTTTTGCACGCCGTCGGCGTTGCAGGTGTTGGCGTTGCCGCTGTTGCAAACGATCGCGCGGGCATATCCGTCCGCGATATGAGCCTTGGTGACCGCGATGGGCGCGCCCTTGACCTTGTTGCGCGTATATACGCCGGCAGCCGCCGCGCGGCGGTCGCTGACTATCAGCGCGAGGTCGCGCTTGCTCTTGTTTTTCCTTATCCCGCAGTGTACGCCCGCCGCCTTAAAGCCCTGCGGCGCGCACACGCCTCCTTTTATATCCCTCATTTCAAAACGCGGGCGGCACAAAGTCCAAACCGCAATCCTCCTTGATGGCGAACATCAAATTCATATTCTGTATCGCCTGTCCGGCGGCGCCTTTGACCATATTGTCGATCGCGCTCGTAATGACCGCCTTGCCTGCATGGGCGTCGACAAAGACGCCTATGTCGCAGAAATTGGACGCTCTGACGTCGCGTATATTTGCCGCCCTGCCGAGAGCGAGTACGCGGACGAACTTTTCGCCGCGATAGAAGTCACAATACAGCTTGTGCAGCTCCTCGGCGGCGACGTCCGCGGCCAAGTCGAAATACATCGTTGTCTCAATACCCCTGTTGACGGGCAAAAGATGGGGGACAAACGTCACCTTGACGCTCTCTCCCGCAAGCGAGGACAGCGTCTGCTCCATCTCGGGCGTATGCCTGTGCGCCGCCGCCTTGTAGGCGGAAAACGCCTCGTTGCAATTGGGGTAATGCGTGGTGTCCGAAAGCCCTCTGCCCGAGCCTGTGACGCCCGACTTGCTGTCTATGACAATCCCGCCGCGGTTGAGTCCCGCTTTGAGCAGCGGCGCCGCGCCCAGCGCAACCGAGGTCGGATAGCAGCCCGGGTTGCCTATTATGGGCTGTCCGCCGTAGAGTGCGCGGTGCAGTTCGGGAATGCAATAAAGCGACTGCGCGTGCAGATCGGGGCGCAGATATGCCTTGCCGTACCACTTCGCGTACTCCTCTTCGCTGTCGAGTCGGAAGTCCGCGCCGAGGTCGATCAGCTTTTTGCCTGCGGCTACGCACTTGCCGGCGAGCGCCTCGCTCAGTCCGTGCGGCAGCGACGCGAACACGACGTCGCTCTTTTCGACGACCGCGTCCTCTCCTTCGAGCGGTATGTCGCATATCCCGTACAGATTGGGATAGACGTCGCTCAATTTTTTACCTTCGAAACTGACCGACGACGCCGCGACGAGCCGCGCCTCGGGATGAGTACACAATAGCCGCGCAAGCTCCGCGCCGGCATAGCCGGTCGCTCCCACTATTCCTGCTTTTATCATTTCTCTTCCAACGGTTTGAGTACCGTGTTCTTGATCGTATCGATATGTTTTTGCACCGCTTGAGGCGCGGGACCGCCGACAACGTTGCGTCCCCTGACGCAATTGACGAGATCGATCGCCTCGTAGACGTCCTTTTCAAACAACACGCTCTCTTCTCGATAGTCGTCTATCGGTAGCTCGTCGAGAGTGACTCCGCTTTCCACACACTTTGCGACCAGCCTGCCGACTACGCCGTAAGCGTCGCGGAATGGCATCCCCTTCTTGACCAAATAGTCGGCGCAGTCGGTCGCGTTGATGAAACCGCGTCTGCCAGCCGCAGCCATATTTGCGGGGATGAACTTTGCCGTCTCCAACATTGGTACAATGACGGACAGACACTGTTTGAGGGTGTCGACGCTGTCGAACACAGCCTCCTTGTCCTCCTGCATATCCTTGTTGTACGCGAGCGGAATCCCTTTGAGCATGGTCAAAAGCGTCGTGAGGTCTCCGAGAGCGCGCCCCGTCTTGCCGCGGATCAGTTCGCATATATCGGGATTCTTCTTTTGCGGCATTATGCTGCTGCCCGTCGCGTATGCGTCGTCAAGCTCGACGAACTTAAACTCCCAGCTGCACCACAGTACGATCTCTTCGGACAGACGCGACAGATGTACCATCGTCAGCGCCGCCGCAGAACAAAATTCCACGCAATAATCCCTGTCGGACACTCCGTCCAAACTGTTGGCGCACGGCGCGTCAAAGCCCAACATCTTCGCGGTGTATTCGCGGTCGATCGGATATGTCGTCGTCGCCAGCGCTCCGCTGCCGAGCGGACAGACGTTCATCAGCTCGAAACAGTTGAAAAAGCGCGTCATATCGCGTTTGAACATCTCGACATACGCCATTAAATGGTGCGCGAGCGTGATCGGCTGAGCCCGCTGCAAGTGGGTATATCCGGGCATGACCGTCTCGAGATTTTTCTCCGCGATGCCGACGAGCGTGGCGATCAGCTTGCGCAACTCGCCGCAGATCTCGTCGATGCGCTTGCGCAGATACATACGCAGATCGACCGCCACCTGATCGTTGCGCGAGCGCGCGGTATGCAGCTTTTTGCCCGTCGATCCGAGGCGCTCTGTAAGCTCCTCCTCGACAAACATATGGATGTCCTCCGCCTCGCGGTCAATCGTCAGCCTGCCCTCGTCGATATCGCCGAGTATCGCGGCGAGTTCGGACGCTATCTTTTTGGCGTCGCCGTCGTCGATGATGCCCTGTCTGCCCAACATCGAGACGTGCGCTATGCTGCCGGTGATGTCCTCGCGGTACATCGCGCTGTCAAACGACACCGAGCTGTTGAAGTCGTTGACCCTCGAGTCCAGCTCTTTGGAAAATCTGCCCTTCCAGAGTTTTGCCATTACTTGACGTCCTTGCGCTTTTGCTTCATCTTGGCTTGCACCTTGATGGGCAGACCGAACAGATTAATGAAGCCCGCGCTGTCCTTTTGATCGTACACGTCGTCCTCGGCGAAGGTCGCAATGTCCTCGTCGTACAGCGAATAGGGCGAAGTGACGCCGGCGTTGATGATGTTGCCCTTATAAAGCTTGAGCTTGACGTCGCCGGTGACGGTCTGCTGGGTGCTGTCTACGAACGCGGACAGCGCCTCCCTCAGCTGGGTAAACCATTGACCGTTGTAGACGAGATCCGCGAACTTGACCGCTACGTGTTGTTTGAAGTGCATCGTCTCCTTGTCGAGGCACAGCGTCTCCAACACCTCGTGAGCGTGATAGAGGATCGTGCCGCCGGGGGTCTCGTAGACGCCGCGCGACTTCATGCCGACAAGTCTGTTCTCGACGATATCGGCGATACCGATGCCGTTGGCGCCGCCGAGTCCGTTGAGCTTGGCAACGATGTCGCTGCCCTTCATCTTGACGCCGTCGACCGCGACAGGCACTCCCTTTTCAAACGAAATCGTCACATAGGTCGGCTCGTCGGGAGCCTTTTCGGGGCTGACGCCGAGTTCGAGTATCTTGTCGTATTGAGGCTCGTTTGCGGGATCTTCAAGATCAAGCCCCTCATGCGACAAATGCCACAGATTCTTGTCCTTGCTGTAATTGGTCTCGCGGTTGATCGCAAGCGGCACGTTGTGCGCCTCGGCATAATCGATCTCCTCGTCGCGCGATTTGAGATCCCAAATACGCCACGGCGCGATGATCTTCATGTCGGGTGCAAACGCCTTGATCGTCAGTTCAAAGCGAACCTGGTCGTTGCCCTTGCCCGTGCAGCCGTGGCAGATCGCATCCGCACCCTCTTTGAGCGCGATCTCGACGATCTTCTTGGCTATGACGGGACGGGCAAAGCTGGTGCCGAGCAGATACTTGCCTTCGTATACCGCGCCCGCTTTGAGCGTCGGGAACACATAGTCGTCGACGAACTCATCGGTGAGATCGGCGATATACAGCTTGCTTGCGCCCGTCTTGATCGCCTTTTCTTCCAATCCCTTGAGTTCCTTGCCCTGACCGACGTTGCCGGCGACGGCGATGACCTCGCAGCCGTCGTAGTTCTCTTTGAGCCACGGGATGATGATGGACGTATCCAATCCGCCCGAATAAGCCAAAACCACTTTCTTTATCTTGTTTGCCATAAGACACCTCTCCGAGTTGATATTGATATATTATTACAATGCGCTCGCAAAAGCAAGCGTTTGAGCGCATTTTTTATAAATATTCAAAAAATACCTGTCTTTTACTATCAATTTATTCGCGTGATTGTATATTTATGCAATATATCTTGGATATTTACGGTAATTATTCATACGACTTACCGCTCGTTACAAAAATCTTTCATTGCGCCGGCTCTTGCCGGCGCAAACCTCAGCCCGCGCTTTTGCCGCTCGAATACCGCGCGCATATCATTAACGCTGAAGCGTTTCCGCATATTCCGCCGCCCTAAATCTGCAAGCCTTTTTATCGATCGGCGCAAACGCCGGTTTGCTTGCGCCGTTTTACCGTCAGCCCTTTCGGCAATATGCGTTTGTCTGCTTGGGCTATACCCGTTATACGTCCCGGCAAGCCGCCGTCGGCATATATTCGACTGTTTGACGATAACGCAAACTTATTCAAAAGCAGGTTCGCTTGCCCGTAGAGCCGTTTCCGCAAATAGGCAATCGCCGAAAAAACGGACGCAGACTCGGCACAGCCCGCATCCGTTTGCGCATTTGCAACGTTAAGTCTTAGTCCTTTACGATATTCACGGCGCTCATGATGAACTCGCCCGTCATCGTATAACTGCCGGCGGCGGGAAGTTCGTCCGCAGTCATAGAGGGAGCGGGCGAAAAGGACATCTCCTCCCCTCTCAATCCGTCGACCAGCGCCATCAGCGCCCAGTCGCGCGTGATGTTGTGGATGGCTCCTACCGAACCGTAAGACGATCTCAGTCCTTTCATCAAAATATATCTCGTGCCTGAGATGAGCTTTTCCAAAACTCCCTGATCGCCGCCATGTGCATTGAACGCCATATCCATGCCGCAATATATGTCCGCAAACGCTACGCCCTTGTCCGCCATCTCTTTGAGCGCGTCGGCGAACACGTTGGCGCAGTCTCTGTCGCTCAGGTCTACGTCGACGCCGTCCATTTTCCCTTCAAACGCATCCACCGAAGTCAGAACACCTTTTTCTCCGGGGATGTACGGATCCGCCAAAATGAGCCTCGACGGGATCAGATCTGCGGAGGGCAGCAGCTCCTCGTCGTTCATCTTGGTCAGCGTGTACGCCGCGGCGACGACCATCTCGCAGCCGAACGAGTGCCCGACAAAGTAGATATCTCCTCCTTTATAGTCCTGCATCGACGTGATAAACTCGCGCGCGAATTCTCCGGCAAGAGACTTGTCGCCGAGCGCTTCCTTTGCGGCGATAACTTTGTCCGCAGCATCTTGATCGGGCGCGAAATCAGCGTTCCAGATCAATTCGTGCAGCGAGAGGAGCTCACGCGCATATTCGTTCCACTTGAAATACGCGACGTTGTAGCCGGCTCTTTTTAATGCTTTGGCGTAGTCTTCGCTTATAATGTCTTTGTCAATCGTTTCCTCCGTTGTCGACAATACTTCTTCTTCTCCCTTCGACTTCCATCCGTGAGAATAGACCACGGTCGGCTTGGACGGATCGTAATATTCGAGCGGCAGATCGGCGGAGGCGCGCACTATGACGCCGTCCTCGCCGTCGTTATCGTACCACCAAAGCCCGTAGTCGGTATTTTCAGTGTTGATATCGTATTCGGTCGGAGCGCCACTAACGGGATCGTTTTCGGTCGGAGCGCCACTAACGGGATCGTTATTCTCTTTCTTGTCGTCGCACGAGACGAATACCGTAAGCGCAAGCATTGCAACGAGCATCGCCGTTATCAAAATTGCAAATTTTTTCAATTTTTGGTTCTCCTTTGCGTCTATTATACTACATTTGACATATCCGGTCAACAGCGAATATGCAAATCGGAACGCCCTCCGTTTGACACGGCGCTGCGCCGATCGATGAGCTATTTTTATCGGTGACGGCGCGATACAGTCCGTGCTTGAAAGTGCAACTCGCCGGTAGTATCCGTGACCGTCTGTCTAAAACGTGCGGTTTCGTCTTGACTCCCTTGATACAGAACTCAAACTGCTGCCCGAAATTTTCTCTGTTTCCCGACAACTTTCCCTTTGACGTAGCATTCTAGCAGGCAACGGCGCTCTTCTGTGAAAAAAGGCGGCGGTTCATACAAGTCTGATTTGGTGTAAATTTGGTTTACAACTCTATTTTACCGCAAATCCGTATGAACTATTTTTCTCTCAACCATTGCACCCGATAGTTTAATTCGCCTTTGGAGCCGGCTGCATTATATAGCTGTTATTGTATAAACTCTTTGTTGTTACCGTGATGCGCTTAATGGTAAAATTCACCACGATTGCAAAAGGAACCGCTCTTGCGAGCGGTTCCTCGTTATCGCATTGATTACTCTGCGATGTTCGCCTTGGTGAAGCTGGGTTTGCTTCTGCCGTTGACGCAATCGATGCTCGCTTCAACGCCGTCCGCAGCCTCGGTCGAGGTGATGCCGCCCGCATTGACCGTGACGTTGGCAAGGTCGAATGCAACGGTAACATTTACGACGCCTTCCGCAGTCGCGTCTTCGATCGTGCCGTTGTTGACAGCCGCGACCATAGCCGCATCGATATCGATGAACGCCGACAGGCTGTTGGAGGCGACATCCACGCTGCCCTTTACGGCAACGTTGGAGATCGTACCGTTGTTGACCGCCGCAAGACCCGCGACCTTGTAGTCGTTGTTAGTCTTGCCGTCGAACGCGACCGCTACGCTACCCTCAAGATTGAGGTCTCTGACGGAGCCGCTGTTGACCGCAATGAACGCCGCATTGTTGTCGCTCATGCCGTTGACGACAAAGCCGGAAACGGTGTGATTGTAACCCAAGATCTTGCCTTTGAATTCGGCGATCGGTGCGATGACCGCGCCGCCGAGATCGATATCGGAAGATAAATAGAGCGTCTTGCCTTCATAGGTGCCGCCGTTTGCCAAAGCCTTGACTTGGTCGGCTGTGAAGATCTCGTACATACCTTGCTCGTTCCTGAATTGGTCGACTTTGACCTCGCCGGTGATCTCGAGCGTATAGACGAGTTCGTAGCCGTCGACGGTGAACACGACTTTGTGGACGCCGGACGCCAGCTTGAGCAGCTCTTTTCCTTTGAGGGTAACGGTCGCTTCACCGTCGCCGACAGCGATCTTCGCCGCAGCAGCAACGTTTTCGCTGATCGAGATCATTCCGTCGGCTATGCCGGCATAGGTGATCGTGACGACGGGATCGTCAAACTCGGTATTCTTATCGACGGATTCGTTGTCGACGTCAAGCATGGGTTTTTCCGCCGAGAAGATGTAGGTGGTCGTCACGGAATCAAAGTCTTGATACTTGACGGTGACCCTGCTGTTAACTTCGTCAATACCCTCGTTGACGTTGACGACATTGCCGACAAAGGTCAGACCTTCGGCTGCGCCGAACACGAGTTCGGAAGCGTCGACCGCTTCATAGCTGACAGCCTGGGTGACGAGATCGAACATCTCTGCCTCGTAGATCGAGGGAACGAGCGACTGCTTTGCGGTCAACGTAACGGTGTCGTTGGTTTGACGGAGACCGACCGCCACATATCTCTCGCCCACCTCGTAGAGCTGAACTTCGCCTGCGGCGATGTCCGCCTTGTCGCTGACGTTGAGCAAGCTGCCGACCTTGAGACCGTAAGTCAGGTTGACGTCATAGTAGAAACCGCCGACGAAATAGACGCCGCCGTTGAGCGCATCTTCCTCATCGTTGATGAGATTGGTCGTCTCTGCATAGCCGTAAACTCTGTTGTAGTTGCCCAGCTCTGCCTGCAAGCCGATGCCGAGCACGCCCGCGAGAATGTCGAAAGATATCTCTTGGTCGACGCCGACCTTGAGTTCCGCCATACCTTGCAAGCTGAGTTCGAGAGTATCGAAACCGTTGTTCTCGCCCTCTTCGCTGTACATCTCGATACCGCCCTCTTCGGTGTATCTCGCACCGACGGTGTAGTCGAGGTTAGCGTGAGCGGCAAGGTCTATCTTGCCCGAGAAGTTGAACACAAACACGAGATCCGCGTCATAACTGACGGAAGCGACGCCGTTGGCTATCGGAAGCGTCCACTTGAACAGCGGGATCGCGGTCGGAACCTCGGCAGACTCGCTGGCAAGTTCGTTCAGCTTTTGGAACAGCTCTTGAACATTGGAGACTTTGTTGAGATTTGCGCCCGCACCGAGCGAAACTGTCGCCGTTATATCGTTGGTGATGTCCGCGGAGATGTCGAATTCTTCGCTGATCGTATCAATATCGATGTCCGCATTGAGGTTGACTTTCATCGCGTTCTCCAACGTGATGACCAACTCCGTGGCGGCAAAGTTTTCGATGGCGACGACATTGGGAATCCTGATGGTGACGTTGACCACGAGCACGTCGTCCACGAGTTCGACATTGAAATCAAACTCGGGCTTGGAACCGAAAATCGAAACAATGGATTGAGCAAGCTCGCTGCCGTTCAACTCATCGGCGATGCCGTCCACGATCTCGATCATAGCTTCGCCGTTCAATGCAACGGTCTCGGTGTAATCGAGTTTTTCGAAAACTTCGGTGACGTCAGGCTTGACAAATGCGACTGAAAGAATGCCGCCTTGAGGCTGGATCGATGTTTTGGATTTGAACGCAGCCTGAGTGCCGTCCTCATACGAAAGGAGGAATATATCTCCTGCGGCAAACCCTTCGTCCATGCCGGTCATCTGCATCGTGCCGCTGGTCACGCCGTTGATATCCGTTTCAACAGAAATGATATTTGCCCTCTCGGCGTTAAAGACCTTGATGCCGTTGATAAATTCAACGCCGCTCGCCTGTTTGAGAACCGTAAATTCGATGATGCTCGCATCCGGGAATCCGACCTCTCTTGCTCCGTTGTAGAACTCAATGACAAATCTCTCGCCGGAGTTCCAGCCGGTCACGGGTGCGTAAACGTAATATTTGTTTGTTCCGGAGCTGCCCTTAACGACCTTGCATCCTTCGACGGGTTTCTTACCCGAAGCGGACTTGACGAAAATCGCAAAATCATCCTCGCTGTCGGCGATGATCTCAAACGTCTTAGACGATGAGAACATTTGCTGAATGGTCTCGCCGTCGGTGACCGTGCCGCCTCCCGGCGTATCAATGACTATATCCCCCGACGGGTCATCGTCAACGGGATCGTCGATGACAGGATCGTCGACAGGATCGTCGACAGGATCGTCGACAGGATCGTCAACGGGGTCGTCGATGACAGGATCGTCGACAGGATCGTCGATGACAGGATCGTCAACGACCGGATCGTCAACGGGGTCGTCAACGACGGATCCGTCATCCGGATCGCTCGTTTCACCGCCGGCGGGCTTATCCGCATCCGGCGTTTCGCCCGCCTGATCTCCGTCCTCGGCGGTGTCACCGGCAGGGGGAGTGACGACTTGCTCGTCGTCGTCGCCGCAGGCAACAAACATCGTCAATGTCATAGCGAACACCAGAATGAGCGCTATGCAAAGCAGAAGCTTGTTTTTCCTCATAACCATTTCCTCCGAAATCATTTTTGCACGTGTTACGTAGCGCACACGCGCATTAGGTCTATTACATAATATCATAGCAATAGACGTATATCAAGAGCAATAATGTAAAATTTATGTAAAATTTTTCTCGTAAGCGTATAATACCGGACAAATAAGGCAAATTAGTGTATTATCTTTTCTTTTTTGAAATTTGTAAACTTTATGCAAAGATGTCTTGACTAATATTTTTTGCAACCGTTTTGTCCATATTTTGCGGCTTTTTCAACCTGCTTTATACATAATTTTCGTCGAGGCGTCTTTGCGGTTTTTCGCAAAAATTCTTTGTCTTTTAAAGGTTATTTTAAGGTTGTCTCGCTGCTTGCGAAGCTCTGAACTTTACAAAAACTATTTTAAGCACACCCTTGAGCAAGTCGGCTTTTCCTCTCATTTACGCTCCGGACGACGAACCGAAACGCTGTTTCCGCTGCTAAATATGCCGCCAGATATCCCTTTTGCGTTGCGCCCGCGCGAGCGCGCGTTTCCTACCGGGCGCGGGCACGCGCAATAAGAATCAATATTGTATTATATAGCATCGACAACGAATCCGTGCAAGCGACCGCACGTTGTTTGCGATATGCGATCTTGCCGCGCGCAACATCGATATAACCTCGCAAAATGCTTATTTTGTTGTTTTTTGATGTTTAACGTTGAATTTTGCCGACTCAATACACAAAAAAGTCCTTTCGGCGTCGATGACGAAAATTATCCGATACGACCAAAGCAAAAGACTTTGAGGCATCGCCTTTCTGCATTTTGACCGTTTATAATTTTGCCGATTCTTGCATTCGACAGATAAGACCTGCTTTTTCGTCGAAGATATCGCTTTGATAAACGCCCGAATTCCGGCGATCGAAATTCGGGCGTACCGGATATTGGCTTTGAAACCGGTATTTTTTTAAAAATATCTTAAACGGACGGCAGAATCATCTCTCCCCCCCCTCAATGCGGCGGCGAGCGCGTCCGCGGCTTTGGCGGCACGTGTGGCGTCCTCGCTTTCGGCAAGGATGCGCACCAAAGGCTCCGTACCCGACGGACGAATAACTATTCGGCAGTCTGCAAATTCTTTACGGATCTTGCGCTCGACCGCGCAAAAATCCCCTTTTTCAAGCTCGCTTGCACTCACCGGAACGTTGATCAGACATTGCGGAAAATCACGCGCCGCGTCGAGAGAGCGCAAGTCCTTGCCGCACGCGGTCATCACCTTGCACACCGCAAGCGCGGTCGCAATCCCGTCGCCTGTCGGCAAGACGTCGGACATGATCACGTGCCCCGCCTGTTCTCCGCCGAGATTGTAACCAGAGCGCAGCATCTCGTCCAGAACATACTTGTCGCCGACGGCGGTACGCACAAGGGATATACCCCTCTCTTCGAGACTGCGCTCCACGCCGGTGTTGGTCATAACCGTACCCACAACCGTATCATACGTTAGCTTTCCGCTTTTGTACATAAAATCGGCAAGTATCGCTATGATGTGATCGCCGTTGACGAGTACGCCGTCGGGACGCAAAGCGATCACTCTGTCCGCATCGCCGTCAAACGCGAACACTGCGTCGTGACCCGCCGCCTTCGATGCGAGCAGTCGGGCGTACAGCGCGCCGCGGCGGTCGTTGATGTGCGCGCCGTCTCCGCCGGCGTTGATCGCGGTCACACGCGCGCCCGCCGCCTCGAACGCCGACTTTGCGACAACTCCGGCAGCTCCGTCCGCGCAATCGAGCAACACGCTCAATCCGCCGAGATCCGCGCCGTCCGAAAGGAACGCCGCATAGCTTTGAGCGGCTGCCGGCGCGCGCAATATCCTGCCCCCGCCGACGGACTTTGCCGGCTTTGCGGCCTCGAGAGCGCGCTCGTCGTCCGCGGACAATTTCAATCCGCCCCTGCCGAACACCTTAAGTCCGTTGTACTCCGCCGGATTGTGGGACGCGCTGACGACAACGCCGCTATCCGCGCCGTAACTCGCGGTCATATAAGCGATACCGGCGGTAGGCATGACGCCGACATCGACGGCAATACCTCCGCACGCCGCCAAAGCGTCGCAAAACGCCTCTGACAAAGCTTCGCCCGACGGGCGGGTATCCCTGCCGACTACAGCCATGCAGCCCGGACGAACCGAACACAACGCCGCCGCAAGTTCACGCGCGGTGTTCTCGTTAATTGCCGAGGGATATTTGCCCCTAATTCCGTCCGTACCGAATTTCAACAAAATCTCCCCCTTGCCCTGCCGTGCTTGACGACTTGCTTGACCCTGCCTATCGCAAAGTCGCCCTCGTCGAGATCGTCGGTCACCGTAGTGCCGGCGGCGACATAGCAACCATCTTTTATCGACACGGGCGCAATAATATTACAATTGCTTCCGATAAAACAGCGATCGCCTACTACGGTGCGGTTTTTGTGTTTGCCGTCGTAGTTGACAAACACCGCGCCGCAGCCGATATTGCACTCTTTGCCTATCTCGCAATCGCCGACATAGGTCAAATGCGCGACCTTGGTGCGTTCGCCTATCCGAGCGTTTTTGACCTCGACGAAGTCGCCTATGCGGCAGCCGTTTGCGATGTCCGCGCCCTTGCGCAAATAGGCGAACGGACCTACCGTGCAATCTTCGCCCACCTTTGCGCCCGTCAATACGGACGAGGTCACCTCGGTGCGCGCTCCGATCACGCTGTCCTCGACGATACTGCCCGAGCGTATCACCGCGCCCGATCCGATCACGCACTCTCCCTCTATCGTCACCCCGGGATATATCACCGCGTCGTCGGCGACGCGCGCTCCGGGCGACACATAAACATTCTGTCTGTCTGTCAATTTCATAACGACCTCGATGTAATTGTAGTATATGCATCGCGCTTGATTTTTGCGCAAAAGTGCGTTACAATATCCGCGAGGTGAACTATGAAAGAGATAAGACCGCAGCAAATGAGCCGCAACGTCTTTGACGCGATCGGCAAAGATTGGATGCTCGTCGCCGCCGAGGCGGACGGACGCGCCAACGCGATGACCGCCTCTTGGGGCGGCATGGGCGTACTTTGGAACAAATGCGTCGCGTTTGTATTCATCCGCCCGCAACGCTTCACAAAGACCTTGATCGACAAGGCAGACACCTTGTCTCTGTCTTTTTTTGCAGACGACGAACGCGCAATGCTGACCTATATGGGCAGGACGTCGGGACGCGACGAGGACAAACTCGCCAAACAAAATTTGACCTACACCGCCGTCGACGGCGCGCCGGTGTTCGACCGCGCCAAGATGACGCTCGTCTGCCGCAAATTGTACCGCCAAACCTTGAC
>CALWKU010000063.1 GCA_944381345.1 uncultured Christensenellaceae bacterium | reverse complement strand
GAATCCCTCTTGTGTTTGTGCCTTGCCCTCGCCTTGGCGAGTTTTTGTGCGGCTTTGTTTTCTTTCATTTGCCGATACCCCGGTGTGTCACTTTGATGTCTTGTCGGTGTTGTATTTTTTCGCGACTCTCGCGTCGTCGATCAGATTGTGCAGCCCTTCCCAATGCAGCTGACGGCGCTCGAACCACAGCTTTTGCAGCGTGCCGCGCGCCTTGTCGGGATCGTAGACCTTCTCGTTGTCCTCTCCCTCGAAATGCCTTTCTTCGAGGAATTCCTCAAACGCTTCGAGCCTGTCGCGGAAGTCGCCGTATCCGCACTCGGCGGCGCTCCACATCTTCTCCGCAAGCGCGCACGAACGCGGCAGACAGCGTTTGAGCCGCGTCTTTTGGTCGGGGATATATTCCCCCCAAAGCTCCATTTCGCCGCCCAGCGCCTTGCCCTCGGAAAGCGCCTTGGGCTTTGGCTCGAACTCATAGCTCTTTTTGAGGCTGATTTGCCCGTACGGCAAGTCGAGATAGGCGTATGCGGAATCGGAATTGATCATTCCGCCGGTCGCGTTGGCGTCCGCGTACGTCTCCTCCGCGCTTATGCCGTCCGTATGCCAGAATTGCCAAACGGTGTCCGACGGCATAACTCCCTTCATGCACGCCTCGTTCCAGACCACGGGTTTGAATCCCAGCCCGACGACGTACTCGGCAACGCGTTTCATGAACCATCCTTGAAGCCGTTCGCTGTCGGCAAGTCCCTCTTTGAGCATTCGTTTGCGGCAGTCGGGGCAGATATCCCAACGCATTTTGGGCGCCTCGTCGCCGCCGATGTGGATATATTCGGTATAGCCGCGAAACAGCTCCGCGACCTCGTCCAAAACGCGGAACACGAAGTCAAACGTGCTCTCCTTGCCCGCGCACAATATGTCGTGCTTTACGCCGCTGTGCGTTGCGACGGGCAGCTGCCTGCCGAAACATCCCAATTCGGGATAGCACGCGAGCGCCGCGCGCATATGCCCCGGCATATCTATCTCGGGCATCACGGCGATGTTGCGCTCCGCGCAATATTGCAATATGCTGCGCATCTCCGCCTTTGTGTAATATCCCTTGTGCGGTTTGCGGTCGAAATTTGTGTGGCTTCGGACGCTGCCCTTGCGGTGCAGCTTGGGGTAAGCGTCGCTCTCGAGCCTCCACCCCTGATCGTCGGTCAGATGCAGGTGTATCGCGTTGAGCTTGTGCAGCACGCACAGATCCGCCATCCTGAGGACGTCGTCGACGGGAATGAAATAGCGCGCGGCGTCAAGCATCATCCCGCGATATTTGCACGCCGGCGCGTCTTTGACGAACACGTCCCTCGCCTTGCCGTCCGCCTGCTCCAGAATCTGAGCGAGCGTGACGTAGGCGTAGAGCAAGCCCTTTGCGCCGCAGGCAATGTCCGCCCTGCCGCGCTCTATCCTCAATTCATAGCCCTCGTCGGGCAGCGCGCCGTTGATGCGGCGGGACACGACAAGCGCGTCTCCGTCCGCTTCTTCGGGGCGTATATACTCCGCGTCGGGCAGCAGCGCGCGCGTCAGATATCTCTCCTCGAAGCCATCGCCCGAAAGCGCGATCTTTCGATATGAAAACTCCCCGTCCCCGTAAGCGACGCACGACGGCAGGGGTACAATGCGGTACTTTGTCATCGCGTCAGTTCTCCGGTTGCAATATCATGTACGCCTCGCCTCCGGCGACGCAGATCATCTTGGCGGCGCTGACGGTATATTCGTTGGCGTAGACGCGGAACTTCTTGCTCAGCCTGTCGCTCGCGGCGACGGACAGCCAATTGGAATTTGGCGCAAAAGCAAGTCCCTTGTCGCGGATCGCGTCGATGTCGATCGTCGCTCCGTCGGCAAACTTGTCCTCAAGCTGATCGAGCGTGACCTTTGTCTTGATGAAGCGCTCAGCTCTCTTTTCGGCATAGACATACTCGACCGCGTTGGTCGCAAAGTCGTCGGGGATGTCGTCGACCTGCGCGCGCGTCGCGTTTCCCTTGACCATATAGCCGTATCCCTTACGTTCCACGGTCGAGAAGCCGTCAAGCGTGAGATCCTTGGCAAAGTCGACAGGTTCGTGTTTCTTGGGCTTTATGACCAATTCTTCGGCGATGCGGTCAATGAGCGCCTTGATCTTGCGCACCGCAAGCCCCGAACGCACGTTGATCATCGTCGGCAGATCGGCGACGCCCTTTTTGTCGCTCACGTCTTTGTGGTGATAGATCTTGGGGTCGAGCGTGCCGGGATCGAGCGCCAAATAGACTTTGAGCGTCTTGCCGTTGATCGCCATTCGAGCGATCTGGTTGCGCCCCTTGTTGAAATTCTCCTTGTGGCGGCTCATACGGCAATGCACGCCGTAGGAAAGCAGCGCGTTCTTGATGTCGCTGTAAAAGCCCTTGACGTTTTCGTCCGCAAGCCTCAATTTGAGGTCGAACGTATAACGCGGTTTGGCGCGGCGCGTCTTTGCCTCGGTCTCTATCCAGTTGATCGACTCGCGCTCGCGCTCGAACTCCTCGTAGCCCTCTTCCTCCGGTTGAGGCTGCGGCTCAGTCTGCGCGGGCGCGGCGGGTCTCAATTCAAGCTCCGCCACCTTTGTCCTAAGCAGTTCGAGCTCGGCCATCAGATACTCCACCTTGGACTCGAGCTGCTCCGCCTTGCGCATCAAAAACGCCTCTCTGACGCTCTCGACGACGATCGTCTGCGGCACGGCTGCGCGCCGCTCTCGCAGCGACCTTTCCTCGTCGATCAAAGACATCGTGCGCTCGGCGTTGCGCATCAGGAAGTTGTTCGCCCTCTCCGTCTCGGCGACCCTTTGCTTCAAGTCGGACAAGTCGACGGGCTCGGCGGCAACGACGACAATGTCGTCCTTCTTCTCCTTTGCTTCCCTCTCCTCCTTTTCTTTCTCCTCTATGCCCTCTTCGACATAGAGAACGTTGCGCACGTCGACGGTGCGCAGCGCAAGCAGTACCTGCATCACCGCGGCGCACACGACCAGCGCGATCGAAACGACGATGTCGGCGACCGCGTGAGCAAACGCGAGCCTGACCAGCATCGCTGCCGCGATGACGATCGTGTTCATCGCTATCGTGTCGCAGAAGTCGACGTTTTTGTAGACGATACGCGCGACAAGGCTGGCGATGTAGAACGCCGCCGCGATGACCGCTCCGACGATCAGGATCTCGTACATCTTGTCTGTCGCCTCGGCGTTGATGCCCGTAAACGCGAACCAGCCCGCGTTTTCCGCAACGATGAACGCGATCATTACGACCGCGGTAACCAAAGCCGCCGCATATGTGGACGGACGCGAAAACACCAGCTTGTAGTAGGTCTTGACGCCCGCCGTCGGCATAGGCTTGGTGTCGACGATGCGATTGTATTCGGGCTTGAACCTAAACCACCTGATCACGGTCAGCACGACCGCAACCGCAAGAGGGATATAATAAAACAGCGGCTGCGTCTTGTTGAGAACGTATTTGTCGACAAGCAGTTTTTGTGTGATAACCATTGTGTCGGCAAAAACAAGTACGAGGAGCGCGGTATCCAACCCTCTGACCTTGCGCGACCAAACCGCAGACACGGCATAGGCGAGCGCCGCAAATCCGAAAACTCCGGCAAGCACGTAGAACACCGTCTCCATAGACGCGATGGTTTTCAACACTTGCCCATAGATATAGTTATCGAAGATGTAGTGCAAAATAAAGAATACGCCGGCAAGCGCGATCGCGGACATCACGCCCCCTTTCCTGCTCACCGCGCGGTAGTAACCGAGCGGCTTGACCTTGTCAAACAAGTCTTTTTGCATATTTATTCCTCCTCTCCGTCGCAGGCGACTGCGATCAGTTTGTAAAGTTCTTGGGGACAGCAGGCTATCTTTTCCGCGCCCGCGTCTCTCAGCCGGCGCTCGGAGCGGTAACCCCAATCCACGCCGACAAAAGCGACTCCCGCCGCCCTTGCGCACTCGACGTCGGTCTCTCCGTCTCCGACATAAACCGTCGCGCTCTTGTCCGCACCGATTGCTTCCAGTTCGGCAAGCAACAGTGTCGGATCGGGCTTGACCTTGACGCCGTCCTTTTGCCCGACCGAAAAGTCGAGCAGCCCTCCGAAAAAGTGATCGCACAATTTGGCGACGGCAAAGTCCGGCTTGTTGGACAGCACTCCCAACGCATATCCGTCCTCTTTGAGCCGGCGCAAAAGCTGCATCACGCCGCTGTACGGACGCGTCTGATTGAGACAGTCCTCGCCGTAAATGCTTTCAAACGCCGCCATCACCGCCCCGTACTTGGACGAATCGCCCTCAACGCACCTCTCGATCAGTTTACGCGCGCCGTTGCCGACAAAACGTCTGACCTCGTCGACGGAGCGATAGGGCAAGCCGTTCTCCCACAGCGCGGCGTTGACCGCGTTGGCGATGTCTGAGACGGTGTTGAGAAGCGTGCCGTCAAGATCGAATATCGCTGCCTTTTTCATATACAAATACCGCAAGCGCGCCGTCCTTGACTTCGACGGACGCCGTCTCTTCGACGGTCGAATTGCTCACGCCGAGCGCGAAGTCAAAACCGAGCATTGCGTCCTCCAATGCGTATTCCAGCCCTTTGAGTGTGACCCCTCGGCTTTTGCCGAACGAGAACACTGATACGCGCGACCCGACGGGGGCCTCGATCTTCAACGCCCCGTCAGCGACGAAGTATACGTCGCAGTCCCTGCCGTGCATCACCGCTCTCTTGCCCTCTTCGGCAAGGCGGACGCCCAATTGCAGATTGGCGAGCGCATGGTCGAGTTTGCCGCCGAGTACCGCGTAGAAATGCAGTTCGTCGCACCCTCTTTCGACCGCAAGCATAGCCGCTTCCCAAGTGTCGGTGTAGTCCTTTTTGACATTGAGCGTGACGACTTCGGCTCCGCTCGGCACATAGCCGAGAGAATCGTAATCCCCTATCGTGACGTCGGCGAGAGCCTCTACGCCGGGTTGAGCCCAACCCGCGTCCGCGGCGATCACGAGATCGCCCTCCTCTTTGCGGAACGGCACAAAATCGTCCGCCGCGCCGATGACGATCGCCCTCATCCCGAGATCGCCCTGTACAGCTCTTCAAGCTGCGGTCTGTCCAAAATTCGCGGCACGGGATAGAGCGGGCACGCCTCTTTGAAAGCCCTTTCGGCCATCAGCGGAATGTCGTCGGACTTGATGCCCTCGATCGTGCGGGGGATGCCCATCTCGTCGTTCATCTCTCGTATCCTTGCGACGAACTTGGCGGCTTTAGACTTATCGTCGTCTCCGTTTTCACCTATGCCGACGATGTCGGCGAGCCTTGCGAGCGGCTTTGCCGCGCTTTCGCCGTAACACTCCAACACAACGGGCAGCAACACCGCGTTTGCAAGCCCGTGCGGAGTGCCGTAGAACCCGCCGAGCGCGTGGGCGAGCGCATGCACATAGCCTACATACGCGCGCGTAAATGCAACGCCCGCGTAATACGACGCCTTTTGCATATTCGTCCTCGCTTCGAGATCGGCGCCGTCGTCATATGCCTTTTTGAGATAGGCGAAGATAAGTTTCACCGCCTGCTCCGCCCGCTGACGGGTCAGCTTTGTGTTGCTGCCGCCGATGTACGCCTCGACCGCGTGGGTCAATGCGTCCATGCCTGTCGTTGCCGTCGTCTGCGGCGGCAGTCCCATGGTCATCGCCGGGTCGAGGATCGCATATCTCGGAATCAGCGACACGTCGTTGATCGCATACTTTTCGTGCGTGGCTCCGTCGCTGACGACAGCCGCGAGAGTGGTCTCGCTGCCCGAACCGGCGGTTGTCGGGATCGCATACAGATCGGGGATGCGCTTGCGTATTTTTAGCAAGCCTTTCATCTGCTTGACCGACTTGTCGGGACGCGCGACTCGCGCGCCTACGACCTTGGCGAGATCCATCGGCGACCCTCCGCCCAGCGCGACGATCGCGTCGCACTCCGCATTGCGGTAAACGGTGTAAGCCTCCTCGATGTTGTCGATCGTCGGGTTGTTGACGACGCGGTTGAACAGCTCGTATTCGACGCCGGCGTTGTCAAAGCCGCGCAACAGTCCGTCCGCAAGTCCCTTTTTGTAGACGTTGGGACCGGTGACGACAAACACTTTGCGGTACTTGCCCGCGATCATCGCGCCGAGTCCCGCCGCTCCGCCCTCGGGGGCAAGCAGCTGCGGCTCGCGCCACGGCAACAGGGGCGAGACGAGTTTCATCGTCTTTTGGAACGCCCTGCAATAGCACTTGTAAAAAATATTCATGTTTCCTCTCCGCAGTACTTTCGTACGCTTTAATTATAAATACTCGCACGCGCATAGTCAACAAAATGGCGCAAATTGCGCTCTTTGGACGAAAATTTGCGATATGTTTTGCGATTTTTCGGCATTTGACGCTCTCAAAAGTTTACTTTTCGCCGCCGCGGTGCTACAATATCCTGCGTAAGAGCCGCATTTCGGCAGAGGTGAACATGAAAGTTTTGCGCAAACAAGCCAACAGCAAAAGCTGCATAATCTGCGGCATGGACAACCCTCTCGGCGTCAAAGCGCCGTTCTACGAAATGGAGGATGACTCTGTCGTCACCTTGTTTTCCTTTCGCAGCGAACATCAAAGCTATCCCGGCAGAGCGCACGGCGGCATGATCACCTGTATGCTCGACGAGCTGATAGGCAGGGTGATCTGGTGTTTCGAGCCGGACAAACTCGCGGTCACGCTGGACATCAACGTCAAGTTCCGCAAACCCGTCCCTTACGGCGCGCCGCTCGTCGGAGTGGGTCGCATCGTCAAAAACAGTTCGCGCGCTTATGTCGGCGAGGCAAAGATATGCGATATGTCGGGCGCGGTACTAGCCGAGGGAAAGGCGACCTATTACAAGATGCCCGCCGCCGCGATCACAGACGCGAATATGCACGAAGAATTGGACGTGTTCGTCCCCGACGACGTCAAATCGATCGAGCTTCCGAACATCGAATAACGCACACGCGTGTGAAAAAATCATAAAACGCCCTCGGAACGATCCGAGGGCTGTTCGCTCTCTTAGTATGCCTCGACGCCCGCTGAAAGCGGGGCTATGAGCGCCCGCCCGAGGACGGTCGCGCGGCGCGTATCCTCCTTTGACGCATATATCTTTTCTTCGTCCGCCTCCGCCCTTTCCGTCTTGACGGAACGCGCGTCTCGGCGATCGGCGCACCACGCTCTTCTCGCGCCGCCCTCGACAATGGCGCGGTCGACATCGATAGACTTTGTCAAATTTGCCCTAATGAGTCAATGCCCGGCGCCGTGCCGTCCGCGCGTCAAAACTTTGCGTCCAGCCAACGGCTGAGTTCGACCGGCCAATCCGTCTGTATCACGCGATAACCGCGTTCGAGCAAAAATCCCCAATGTTTGTCGGCGTCGCCGAAAATTGCGTAATTGTCGCCGTGTTCGGCGCACATATCCGGTTTGCCGTCGAGATGTATGGAGTTGACCCAAACAAACCTGCCCGCCTCGCGCTCCTTTTTGACAAATTCGGGCTGAGCGAAAAGGTCGTCCTCTCTGCGGAACAGCACTTCCACTCCGCGCATCTTTACTCCGTGTTTCTCGCACCCCGCGACCGCGATCGGATAATTGGCGGACGTCTTGCATATGGGCATGAACCACGCCTGCGGATAGGCGGCAAACAGGTCGAGCAGCTTGTTGTTTTTAGGCTTGACATAGCCCTTGAACAATATCTGGTCGAACATATCCAGCCTTTTGACGACTTCAAGGCACTTGCGCGCGTCGGCAAACCATATTCGGTCGAAGTTGAGCAAGCCCTTGCCTTTGAGCGCCGCGAGATACTCCTCCAAGTCGTTCACGCCGTAGTTGAGCGGATAGCCGTATGCGGAAAGCAGCTTGCGCTTTTTCAGTTCCGCCATCAGCGAAAACCTCACCGGGAACGACGGAAAGAACAGCCGGAAATCCATGTCCTCATGGAACACGGCTATCTTGTTGTCAAGCGTCCTCAGCGTATCGAACTCCACGATGTCCGCGCCTTCTTTGAACGCATGCAGCGCCGCTCTCACCGTATTCTCGGCGATCGCCGCGCCGCTCTTGCCTCTGTGCGCCGCAACCAACGGTCGCCCCTCTTCAAGCAGTCTTTCAAGCATATATCTCTCCGATTATATTATTTGCCGCGTCAAACGCGGCGCGTTATCGTTTTAGAACAAACGTCATCTCTACGGGATTGTGATCCGAAAAAGCGTAACCCGTGTCGATATTGCGTACTTTTTTGACTTCTATGTTGTCCGAAACGATGAATCCGTCCAAAACCGTCTGGTAGTTTACTCCGGGGGTATAGGGGATCTCGGCTGCGCGGCAGGTTCCGACGCCTTCCGCGCTCGCAACGACGGTAAATCCTTCGGCGACATCGTTCTGCGTCAGTTCGTACGCCCATGTCGGCTGTTTTTGTTCGCTCGGAAAACTGCCGAAACTGTGCGCCAATTCGTGATTGAAATCCCCGCCCACGATCACGTAATTGCCCGCCTCGTATTCCTGTGCAATCACGCCGTTGAGCATCTCAAGCTGTTTCGCGCGTATAGTCCCGCCTTCGTCGTAAGCGGACATATGGCTGTTGATCAACACGAGTTCCCTACCGCCGCCGACGTCTGCGCGATGTACGACAAAACATCTGTCGAGGTCGAAAAATTTGGCAATTCCGCCGTCGACGGGGTATTGTCTGCGCACGGCGGAATCGAGCGCGAGCGTCGAAAACGTGGCTATGCCCGACGTATTTTTGCCGTGCGGGTCGTTGAACGGATAGAACAGTTTCGCGCAATGAAAATTGACCGCATACGTGGAGTCGCCCGAAAGCGCGTTCCGCAAAGCCTCATATTGGTCTATGTGATAGCTGCGGTCTCCGTCGGTATCGACCTCTTGGACAAAATATATGTCCGCGTCAAGCGCTTTGAGTACCCCGACTGCTCCGTCGGTATTTTTTTGCACATCCTCTTTGCTCAGACCCTTACCATTCTTTCCGGCGACGACGACGCCGTCGTTCATCTCTCCGCTGTCCAGGAAGAACGTAAACTCGGGCGAATACGCGCCGAATCCGATGTTGTATGTCACTATCGTATATTCCTGCCCCGTCTGTGCGGCAACGGCGTCTCTCTTGTCAATGGTCAGCAAGCGCCCGTCCTCTATGCGATCGTATTCCGAAACGACGTATATCAAATAGCCGAGTACGATCAATATGAGCGCGCCCAACAGCGAAAGCAGCGTGATCCCGCCGACTTTGAGAACTTTCTTCATAATTTTCCTCTTTTTATTATATATTACCACAATTCCGTCGACTTGGCAATACCGGCACCTCCGCAAAGAGCTCTCCTTTTGCGCCGCGCCGACTCTCCGGCACGCGTTTGCGCAACTGCGCGTTTTGGGCTTGATAATCGGCGCGTTTTACTGTATAATATTTTACGGAGGCGAAAATGAACAAGGCTTTGCTCAAAAAGTACGCAAAACTCGTCACGACCGTCGGCGCAAACGTCGGCAAAGACGACGACGTCCTCATCAACTCTTCTTTGGAAGGAGTTCCCCTTTCTCGTCTGATCTGCGAAGAATGTTACAAGGCGGGAGCGCGCCGCGTACACGTCAACTACAACGACCGCGCCGTCTCCCGGCTCAAATTTCTCAACGAAAACATCGAGACGCTCGCCGACATCCGACCGTTTGTCGCGGATATGAAGAATTCGTACGACCGCCCCGACTGCGTGGTCATCCAAGTACTTTCCGACGACCCGCACCTGTACGACGGCGTCGAGCCGCGCAAGCTGGCGGAATATTCCAAGGCGGCGGACAAGGCTTTCAAACGCTATTACGACTGCGCGATGACCAACAAGATCCGTTGGACGCTGTGCGCCGTCCCCTGCCGCGAGTGGGCAAAGACTGTCTTTCCCGGCGACTCTCCCGCCGCTGCGGAGAAAAAGCTGTGGGACATGATCGTCAAGACCATGCGTCTCGACGCGCCCGACGCGATCGCCGCGTGGGAAAAACACTGTGCGTCGCTGACCGAGCACTCCGCCGTTATGACCGCGCAAAAGTTTTCCGCGCTGCACTACACCGATCCGTCCGGCACCGATCTCACGGTAGGGCTGCCCGAGGGCTATTACTTCTCCGGAGCGCGCGAACCCTCCGCCTGCGGCAAATATTTTTGCGCCAACATGCCCACGGAAGAGATCTTCTCTCTTCCCGACCGCAACCGCGTGGACGGCGTCGTATATGCGTCCATGCCCCTCGTCCACGACGGCAACGTCATCGACGGATTTTGGCTCAAATTGCAAAACGGACGTATCGTCGACTTCGGCGCAAAGCGCGGCGAAGAGATCCTCAAAAACATCATCGAGAGCGACGAAGGCTCGCACTATCTCGGCGAGGTCGCTCTCGTTCAATACGACTCGCCGATACGCGCGCTCGATACGCTGTTCTTCGACACGCTGTTCGATGAAAACGCAAGCTGCCACCTTGCGATCGGCAGGGCGTATCCTCTGCTCGAAGGCGCAGACTCCATGACGGACGAGCAGCTCGCGGCGCGCGGAGTCAACTTCTCGGGCGTTCACGTCGACTTCATGATCGGCACGCGCGAACTGTCCGTCGACGGCATAAAGCAAGACGGCTCCGTCGTCCCCGTGTTCAGGCACGGCAACTTCGCATTCTGACCCTAAGGGAGGCATTATGAACAACTGGTGGCTGTATCCGCTGTGCGCCTACATACTCGTCTGCGCAATCGCAACGGGCGCGTTCTATGTCAACGAAAAGCGCGTTTGGGCGTGCATCTTCAAACTCGCCGCCTCTGTCGGCTTTATGTTGATAGGCGTCCTTTCGATGTTCACCCATCCCGTCGATTTACGCTATTCCGCCTTTATACTGTCCGCAATGGTGTTCTGCACCGCAGGCGACGTAATGCTGATGCTCAAAGAGCTGTTTGAAGAAAAGTTTGCGACCCGCTTTATGCTGGGCGGCGTCATTTTCTTCGGCGCGGCGCAGGTCCTTTTTACCTCGGCGATGATCGCCGACGTCGGCAGGTTCAACTTTTGGCTGTTGCCGTTCCTTCTCGTCGTCCCGCTCATGATCCTGCTCTTCCACCGTATGCACGTCGTCTCCCTCGACAAATACGGCGTGGTAATGATCGTTTACGGGGCGCTGATCTCGCTGTCTTTTCTCTGCGCGCTCAACGGCTTCATCGAGCTTCGCAGCGACTTCTACATAGCAATGCTGTTCGCGATTGCGTTCTTCATGATCTCCGACTCCGCCCTGCTCTATACATACTACGGCACGGACATCAACCTCAAGCGTATGCTCAACTATGTCGTCATGGTTTTCTACTACGTCGCAATGATCCTGATCGGCTGCTCGGTGTTGCTCAAAGTGTAAAAAGTTCGGTTTGTCTCAAAAAAGTGGTGCAAATCGATAGACAAACTTCAAAAGGTATGATATTATTATGATACTTTGACGGCTCTGTGGTCAAGCGGTTAAGACTCAGCCCTCTCACGGCTGCTACCCGGGTTCGAATCCCGGCAGAGTCACCATAATGCGCATCGTTTGGATGCGCTTTGTTTTTCCCCGGGATTCTCCCCGGGTCTGCGTATCGCTGCGCGATCCGCTACCCGCTGCACGCTCGCGCGCCGAGAATTCTATTGTGCGTGCCGTCCTCTTTTTTTGCATGAAAAAAGGCGCGCATTGCGGCGCGCCTTTGGTTTTTGGAACTATCAGCCGATGATCTTGGCAACGACGCCGGATCCGACCGTTCTGCCGCCCTCACGGATAGCGAATCTCAAACCTTCCTCGATAGCGATCGGGGTGATGAGGTCGATCTCCATGTTGACGTTGTCGCCGGGCATGACCATCTCAACTCCGTCGGGGAGCTTGATGGAACCGGTAACGTCGGTTGTTCTGAAGTAGAACTGCGGTCTGTAACCGTTGAAGAACGGGGTGTGACGACCGCCTTCGTCCTTGGTCAAAACGTAGACCTGCGAAGTGAAGTTGGTGTGGGGGTTGATGGAACCCGGCTTTGCGAGGACCTGACCTCTCTCGATACCCTTACGGTCGATACCGCGGAGCAGCGCGCCGATGTTGTCGCCCGCCTGAGCTTCGTCAAGCAGTTTGCGGAACATCTCGAGGCCGGTGATGGTCGTCTCGACGGTGGGGTGGATACCGACGATCTGGACTTTGTCCTGAATCTTGACCATACCTCTCTCGACTCTGCCGGTAGCGACGGTGCCGCGGCCGGTGATCGTGAATACGTCTTCGACAGGCATAAGGAAGGGCTTGTCGGTGTCGCGCTCGGGAGCGGGAATATAGGTGTCGACCGCGTCGAGCAGCTCTTGGATGCAAGCGCAAGCGGGGTCGTCGACCTTGCCCTCGGACGCAGCGTTGAGCGCGAGGAGCGCGGAACCCTTGATGATCGGGGTGTCGTCTCCGGGGAACTCATACTCGCTGAGCAATTCGCGGACTTCCATCTCGACAAGCTCGAGCAGCTCGGGATCGTCGACTTGATCGGTCTTGTTGAGGAACACGACGATGTAGGGAACGCCGACCTGACGAGCGAGCAGGATATGCTCTCTGGTCTGGGGCATCGGACCGTCGGTCGCCGCAACGACGAGGATAGCGCCGTCCATCTGCGCCGCGCCGGTGATCATGTTCTTGACATAGTCGGCGTGTCCGGGGCAGTCAACGTGAGCATAGTGACGGGTGTCGGTCTCGTACTCGACGTGAGCGGTATTGATTGTGATACCTCTCGCCTTCTCTTCCGGGGCCTTGTCGATTTCGTCATATCTCATCTTCTGCGCATGGCCCTTGGCAGCGCAGTACATGGTGATAGCTGCGGTCAACGTGGTCTTACCATGGTCGACGTGGCCGATGGTGCCGATGTTGACGTGCGGTTTGGTTCTTTCGAATTTTGCCTTTGCCATAATTATTGTCCTCCTGTTTGTAACAAACGGCTTTGTTATTTTATTTTACTTTGTTGTGAGCGGTTTTGTCAACCGCTGGGGCGTTACTTTTTTCTCG
>CALWKU010000062.1 GCA_944381345.1 uncultured Christensenellaceae bacterium | reverse complement strand
CGGCACAGTCGGGATCTTGCCGTACTCGACCTGTATCGTCGTCGTGCGATAGTCGCCGCTGCTCGGATCGTCGACATTGCCGTAGACAAAGGTGACGTCGTACTTGCGCAAGCTCTGCGAATAGGTCGCATAGACGACGGTGTCGCCCGTGATGTTCTTCCACGCCTCGGAATCCCAGCCGCCGAATGTGTAGACCCATTGCACCGTTTGCTCCTTGGTCGGGGCTTCGGGCTCTGCCGCGGACTTGCCGTATTCGATCTGCTGCGTATCAAGCACGGTCGTGCGGTCGTCGTCATAGAAGATGACGGAGTAGCTGCGCACCGCCTCCGTGAAGTGCGCGGTCAGGTCATAGTCGCGGTCTATGTTGCCGTCCGCGATCGCCGCGAAGGCTTCGTCGGAAATGAACGTACCGTCGTCGTAAGTCCAACCGTCAAACGCATAGGTATATTGCACGTCTTGCTGTTTGACGATGTTTTCGGCGTCGGGCAAGACTACCTTTTCACCCGTGCTGACGTGCTGGGTCGGGATGAGCAGCGCGCCGTTTTCGTGGCGGAACGACACCTCGAAGTGGCGGTCATACTTGTTGTAAACAGCCTTGACGGTCATGTTCCCGGTGACATTGAGATAGTTGGACGTCTCCCAGCCGGCGAATTGATATTCGGTCGTATTGGTGCCCGTATACGCCGCCGCCTCTTCTTCGGGCGCGTCGGCTGCCATGCCGTACTCGACTTGCTGAATTTCCTCGTGATAGTCGCCGCTTTCCGGCTCGTCGACCTTGCCGTAGACAAATGTGACGTTGTATTTGCGCAACTTCTCGGCGTAAGTCGGACTGAACTCCGTATCGCCGACGATGTTGTTCAGATCGCCGCCGACCCACTTGTCGAATGTATATTCGTATTGTACGGAAGGCTGCTTTGCGGGCGCTTGGGGCGCGCTTGCCGCACCGCCGTATTCGACGGTTTGAGCGTCGCCGATCTGCACGCCGTCGGCGTCGACGAAAGTAACGCTGTACGCGCGCGGGATCTGTGTAAATTGAGGTCTCACCACAAGGTCGGAAGTGACTTTTTCAAACGCGACGTCCCATCCCGCAAACTCATATGTGTATTGCGCGTCCGCCGCCTTTTGAGGCGCTTGTGCGGGAGCGGTCGCCGCCTTTCCGTACTCGACCGTCTGAGCCTCGCCGATCGGCTCGTCATACGCGTCAAGAAAACGCACGATCACATATTTGGGATTTTTCCTGTATTGCGCCCTGACGGTCATATCCGCCTTGACGGACGACCAACCGACGGCGACGCCGCCCTGCACCTGCCAACCGTCAAAAACAAAGACGCCGTCTTCGCATTCGATGTTCATCACGTCGACATCGGGCGCCTTTGCCGCCGTACCGTAAGTGACCTTTTGCACGTCGGAATGCTCTCCGTCGAGTCCCCATACGAACGTAACGGTACGCGTTTCGTACTTGCGTTCGACTATAGCGTTCACCGCTGTGTCGGAGGTGATGCTGTTAAAAGCTTTGTCCCACGTGATAAAAGTCTTGATCACGCCTTCTTCGGCTGCAATCGCCGCTTTTACGTCCTCCGGCGCCGGAACGGCTGCGGAAGTGCCTGTGACCACGCTCTGCGTGGATATCGCCTTGCCTTCCACATAGAATACAACCTCATAGGAGCGGCGCTCCCTGACAAAATCGGCGTACACACGCACGTCGCCGTCGATCGAAGTCAGATCCGCCGTTCTCCCGTCGGCGTCAAGCCAACGGTCAAAGGTGTAATTGTATTGAGCGTCCGACGCCTTGACGGGGGCTTCGGGAAGCTGCGCCGCCTCGCCGTACGGCACGTAGCGGCGGCAATACAGCACGTCGCCGTTGTAGAAATCCACCTTGTACCAATCGGTGTGGTCGTCATAGACGGCGTTGATCACCCTGTCCTCGGTGACAAAACAATAGTTGTTGTCCCAACCGACAAACACGTGGTCTACGCCCGCGCCGTCCGGCTTGTCAAGCCCCTGCGTTGGCGGCGTAGCGTCCTCGCCGTAGAGGACGCGCTGAGTGTCGCTCAGCCCGTTGCCGTAATTGAATGTGACGTTGAAATATATGTCCTCGTAAGAATAAAGCGCCGAGACCTCTATGTCCTCGGTGATCGAATTCAGAGTGTTAGCGGATCTGTTCCAACCGGTAAAGGTGACCTTTTTGCCGTTCACTCGCGGCAGGTAGGCGTCGATGTCCTCCGCCGCAGGCACGGCGACCGAGCCGCCGTACGGGACGGAGACGACGTCGACCGCTACGCCGTTGACGATAAAGGTGACGTCATAAGTGCGCGCGATCTCGTCATAGACGGGGCGCACTTCGGTGTCCGCGACGATTGAGGTCAGATCTTTGTCCCACCCTTTGAAAACGTATTCGTACTTGTCGTCGGCGGGACGGAACGTCGGCACGATGTCCCACGAAGACAGATCGCTGCCTTTTGCTACATATGCGCGATACAACACGACGTCGTCTTGATAGTTATAGAAAGTGACAAGTACGGGATCTTCCTCGACGGTCCACTTAGCATAGACGACCGTACCTGCGGGAGCCGACTTGATGTTGTCGACGGTGACGGGCTGCGAGAATGTGCCGTCGTCATAAAACCAACCGCCGAACACGTAGCCCTCGCGCGACGGCATCGACGTAAACAAGCTGTCCGCGTCGCCCAAAGCGAGCGCATACGAATTGCCCTCCCAAAGCGTGACCGTAAAGCTTCCGGGCTGATTCACCTCTTCTTCGACGACGCACCCGGCAAGCGCCGCGACGAGAGCAAGCGCTATCATCGCAACGACGATCAAAGATACTCCTCTTTTCCCTTTCATCATTCCTTCCTTGCCCGCAACGCGCGGACGCGCGCCGACCGCGCGCAGCTATCATACGTGTGTATATTTTAGTGTATGCAAAGATAAAAAGCAATCGTTTTGAAGTATATTCAGCTATACCGCTTTATGCATAAAAAAGAACGTTTGCGCCAAAAAACGCCGTTTAGCGCCAAAAAAATCTCGGATCTCGTTCGTCTTGCGCCGCACCGAAAACGGCAAAAACAGCGCCGCCCGTTCGGCGGCGCAAAAATGTTATTTTTGGCGTCCGTGTCGATTTTGCGACTTTTTGACGCGTTTCTTCGCAAGTTCTTGCTTGAACAGATACATCTTGTAATTGAACCTCGTTACCCATCGCTTGAACGCGGCGAAACGCTCCTTGGGATGAGGCGTGCCGTCGGGAGCGTAGGCGTCCAACCTCTCGATGTGCGGCTCCATGCGGCAGGACTCGACGCACATCGTCAAGCCGTTGCACAAAACCTTATCGAACAGCGCTATCTTGAGATGCCCTATCGTCGTCCCTTCGTATATCTTGCGGCTGCCCCCGTCCGTCTCGGCGTAGAGGGCGAACCTCTCTACTCTTTGCGAAAAGCGTATATCCTCGGCTATGACCGCCTTGTCGATCTCGCACGGACGAACGAACGTGCGCGTTACGGCATAGCTTTGCGCCGGCTCGAACGCGGGTAAACTTTCGTCCTCGCACTCCGCCTTGACGGCAAACGCGCTCTTCAGTCTCTCGCCCAGTTCGCGCAACGTGGCGGCGTCCTTTTCGTATATCCTTCCTCTCTTGTCGGGAGGGACATTGAGTAGCAGCATACAATTGCCGCCGACAGTCTTGTACCACAGCGACAGCAGCTTGTTTACGCTCTTGACCTTGCGGTTTTGAGACGAATGAAAAAACCAGCCGGGACGTATCGACACGTCGGCTTCCGCCGGATACCAGATCAAGTCGCCGCATTTTTCCAGCACCGCGCGACTGCCCAGATCCTCGTCCTCGGCGCCGAGCTTGCTTTCAAACGGCGCGTCCTCGCTCTGCGACGCCGCGGCGACCTTGTAGGGATCGGCAAGGCTCGCGGGGACTACGTTCCACTCCTCGTGACGAGTCACGCCCGCCTCGTTGCCCACCCAGCGGACGTCCGGTCCACAATTGGATATCGCGCAATCGGGCTGCAAGCGGCGGATCACCGCGTAATAGCGCTCAAAGTCGTACCTCTGCATGGGCTTGCCGTCGAGATGCGAACCGCACGCTCCGTCCAACCACACGGTGAACATTTCGCCGTAGCGCGTCAAGAGTTCGGTCAATTGCGCGCAATAAAAGTCGTCGTATTCGTCCGTGCCGTACTTGGGGCTGTTGCGATCCCACGGCGACAAATATACGCCCATCTTCAACCCGAACTTGCGGCAGCTGTCGGCGAGCATCGCTACGATGTCGCCCTTGCCGCCTCGCCACGGACTGCTGCGTACGGAGTAATCCGTGGTGTCCGTCTGCCAAAGGCAAAAACCGTCGTGGTGCTTTGCGGTCAGGATCACGCCCTTTGCGCCTGCGGACGCGACCGTGCGGCACCAATCGTCGGTGTCGAGATCGCTCGGGCAAAACAGATCGGGACTGTCCTTGCCGTCACCCCACTCGCGGTCGGTGAACGTATTCAACCCGAAATGGAAAAAGCAATAAAAACCCATCTTCTCGATCGAGATCTGAGTGGGCGTAGGAGTTATCGTGACATATCTCGCGCAGTCTTTCATGGGTCTCCTTTTGTGCGTTTTACGCACACGGGCACGTTTTCCAAAAAATAGCCCCGCGCGTGCGGGGCATGGTTCAGACCATCAGCATCTTGTCGCTTTGGATCTTGAATTTGTCCAAAAGCTCGGCGACGGTGAGCTTGCTCTTCTCTTCGCCCCGCACGTCATAGATGATCCGCCCTTCGTGCATCATGATCAAACGATTGCCGTATCGGATCGCGTCTTTCATGTTGTGGGTGATCATCAAGGTGGTCAATTTTTCGCCCGACGTCAGCTCCTCGGTGACGTCGAGGACCCGCGCCGCAGTCTTAGGATCGAGCGCCGCCGTATGCTCGTCGAGCAGCAGCAATTCCGGTTTTTTGAGCGTCGCCATCAGCAGCGTGAGCGCCTGTCTTTGACCGCCCGAAAGCAAGCCGACTTTGGCAGTCATACGATCTTCAAGCCCCAGCCCCAAAAACTCGAGCTTTTGCTTGAAGAACGCTTTTTCCTTTTTGGTCACGCCCCAGCCCAATCCGCGCAGCTTGCCGCGACGATTGGCAAGAGCCATGTTCTCCTGTATCTCCATGCTCGCGGCGGTGCCCATCATCGGGTCTTGGAACACCCTGCCGAGATACTTGGCGCGCCTGTGTTCGGGCAGACGGGTGACGTCCTTGCCGTCCAACAAGACGCTGCCCTTCTCGGGCATATACACGCCGGCGATGACGTTGAGCAGCGTGGATTTGCCCGCGCCGTTGCCGCCGATCACGGTGATGAAGTCGCCGTCCTCGATGGTGAAATCAATGTCTATGAGCGCCTTCTTTTCGTTGACGGTGCCCATGTTGAAGGTCATGGATACGCCTTTGAGTTCAAGCATTGCTCACCTCCTCCGCGTCCTCTGCGGGCGCGCCCTCGAGCGCGGCAAGAGCCTTGCTGCCGTACTTCTCGACGTACTTTTCTTTCTTGCGCAAGTACTTTGCTTGCAGCAATCTGTATTGCATCTTGGTCATGTAGACGGCGCCGTCGTCGGTCGGCATGGTCTTGGGATCGTCGGCGATCTTGGCGCGCTCGAACGCGTCGGCGAGGCTTTGCAGCTCCGCTTCGCGCTTGGCGCGCAAAGCCGCCTTGCGCCGGGCGGACTTGGCGTCGCGCCGCTCGGCATATGCCGCATATTTGGGGTACTTGGCGCTCAAATAGTTGTCCGTCTTTTTGTACAGCTTCGCGCAGCCCGACTTGATCATGGGCAGGCAAAGCGCAATGACGACGATGACTGCCGTCAGGAGTTTGACATATTCGGTCGCAAGTCCGGCATAGATGACGATTACGTAGATGATGCGGTAGATGACGCTGCCGACGATGACGCCTAACAACGCAAGCGCAAAGTTGCGCCGCGACGGGATGAGCGTCTCACCGATGATGACGGACGCAAGACCGATGACGATCGCACCCTGCCCCATCGTGAGCGTCGCATTGCCGTCGCGCTGGGCGACAAGCGCGCCCGAAAGGGCGATCAGCGCGTTGGACAGCATCAGCCCGACTATCTTCATCGCCGAGGTGTTGATGCCCTGCGCGCGGCTCATGCGCTCGTTCATGCCGGTCGCGCGGATCGCGCTGCCCATCTCCGTGCCGAAGAACCAATAGATGATCGCAACGAGGATCGCAAGCAGCATCAGCCCCGCGACGAGTTGGGCGTTGTTCGCGCTCAGCCCAAGCCATTGATAGAACAATTTTTGTCCAAGGAAGCCGATCGAGGCTTTCGACCCGGAGATCAACAGGTTGACGGACGTCAACGCCGTCAATGTGAGTATGCCTGCAAGGATTGGCGGGATCTTGAACGCGGTGTTGAGAACACCCGTGACAAGTCCTGCCGCCGCGCCGGCAAGCAGCGCGATAATACACGCCACGATGGGGTCGTATGCGCTCTCTGTGATCAACACTGCGGCGATCATGCCGCCCATCGTAAAGCTGCCCTCGCAGGTGAGGTCTGCAAAGTCGAGCAGTCTGAACGATACGTACACTCCTATTGCGAGTACCGCCCAAAAAAGCCCTTGATTGAGACCGCTGAGAAATGTTGCCGCCATTTTGTTACTCCGATGTGATTATTGCGCAGCCGCAACGAGATCCTTGACCTCTTGGGGGATCTCTAAGTCGATCGCTTCGGCGACGGTCTCGTTGATCGAATAGGTCAGATCCTTGGTCTGAGTCTTGAAGGGGATCTCGGAGGGGGATTTGCCGTTGACGAGAATGTCGAACGCGATGTCCGCCGCGAGCTTGCCGAGATAGCTGTAATTGACGCTGAGCGTAGCCACGCCGCAGGCGTCGTTCATGCCGCCCTCGCCGCAGACGATGGGAACGTTGATGTTGTCGTTTACATTGGTGCTGTGGACTGCGCTGGCAATGCTTGCGAGCAGGTTGTCGGTGGGAAGATAGACAATGTCCGCTTCCTTCGCGAGTTGGGCGAGCGACGTCTGCAAGTCGTTGGCGTCGGGGATGCCTCTGTCGACACAGTTGATGCCCATTTCTTCGCAGATGCCCTTTATAGTATCCTTTTGAGTGACCGAGTTCGCCTCGCTGCTAGTATAGAGAACGCCGACGGTAAAGTCCGTGCCTCCGCCCATGAGCGTTTGCATCAATTCGACTTGTTTCTCCATCGGATTCATGTCGGAAACGCCGGTGACGTTCTCATCCAAGATGTTCGCCGTCTCGGGGTCGGTGACCGCGTTGAAGATGACCGGGATCGTACCGCCGTCCTGCTCGGTCTTGAGCGCCGCCTGTTGCGCCGCGTCGGTCGCGATCGCATAGATCATATCCGTTTTGTTGCTGACAAAATTGTCGATGATGGAGCCGAGGTCGTTGATGACGCCGTTGGCGTTTTTATAATCGAAATAGATCGTCTTGCCAGCGCTTTCCATCTTGCTCCTCAAAGATTCCTCAAACGCGGTGCGCGCTTGAGAGAGCGCGATGTGTTCCATCGGTTGCACAATGGAGACAACATAATCATATTTGCCGTCCGTGTAGGGATTATCGCAAGCGGCAAAACCGACCGCGCAAGTGACCGCGACGACGATCGCCAAAACGATGACCGCAAGTTTTTTCATAAATTCTCCTCCTGAGAGACAATATTATGAAATTATTATAACATACGCACGCGCGCAGACAAAGCATTTATGAAATGTTTTTCAATTTTGGGCGCATTTTGACGCGATCGCGCTATTTCCCCCGCGCCCGCTTTACGCGCCTTTTTTGTTCCGCTCTGCCTTTGGCGAGCGGAACAAGTCACGTCTCGGGCGGCTTGTTTTCGCCCTTTGCGCCCTCTGCCGCTTGCAGACCAAAGAGGCGTACGGCGCTCGGCACGGTGCAAAATCATCGAAAGTCGCCCGCCCGATACTTCTTGGGTTCTGTTTATCTAATCGGTTCTTTGCTAACTATATTTTTGGCCCGCTGTCTCGGCGGGCTTTTTCTGTTCCGCGCTCGTCAATTATTATGCGTTCAATTTGTCAATACATCTTTTCGCAAACTTTACGGAAAATTTATCCGCCTGAATATATCCGGCGATGAGCGAAGTTTGTTTGTCAAGACGTCTTTTCGCTTTTTTGAAAATTTTTCAAAACCGAACATCAGTATTTTATCCGCAACTAAAGCGTAATACTATCCGCCGCAATTAAATATCAGAGATTGAACAGAACCGATCAGATAAACTCAATCAAAGGAGTAAAAGGACGCATAAGATCTTTATCAAACGGCGAAAAAAGAAAACGGCGTGTGTGAAAGAGCGTTGAGCGCATTGCTGTTTGTGACGAAAAATCGGCTTATCATTGACGGCAACCAGCAAACGGCGGTGATCTTTGCGAAACATATATCGATATCGAGCGGAGCAGGAATAGTCGTTATACCCGAGGACAAAGTCGGCGAATATAAAAAATTGCTTATCCGTTATTACGAAACCGACGAAAAGGCGGAGATCCTCGACTTCCTTTGTGAGCATTGCCCGACAAAAATTTAGGCACATGACACCGACAAAAAGACGACTTGCGTCACGCGCCGTTCTGTTCCGCACACTTTCTGGGTGCGGCGTTTCTCCCCTCTTTGAGTGGCTCGGGTTTCTTTGTCGCTTTCGGAACGCGTTTAAGAGGGCGTAAAGACGTTTACGATTCATATGAAAACACCGCTCGCGCTTGATTTGCGAGCGGTGTTGATTTGAGCGAAAAGCGAAATGGCGCTCCCTCAAAGATCGAAACTCTTAGACGTATATGATATCGATCAAGATATCGTTCCCCGACTCGGCGCTCGTGTAGTTTATCGTCAAGGCGTCCAATTTGAGATCCGTACCTATCAAGGCGGTAACAGTGGCGGAGGCGGCGTCTACGCCGAGAAAGCGGGCGGCGTCGGCGAGATCGCCGGTGACGACATAGCAGCTGCGTTGTTCTTCATAGCGGTTGTCATAGCTTTCTTCGTCAAAGTCCGTACGTTCAAAGGTGAAGCCGGCTTGCGCTCTGTCGGCAAGGTCGAACTCGGGCACGTCGGCGTCGGGGTCTTCGGCGAGGACTCCGCCGATCTGCTCGGAGCCGTCGGCGGCGAGCCTGTACGAATAGATTTCGACATAGTCATCGGCGTCGACCTCCCCCGTGCTGACGACGATGGAAATGTTTTGGTATGCTCCGGGGTCGGACATAGCGTCGAGCAATTGCGCGGTGGTGACGCCTGCGTCCGTCACGCAAGCTGCCGCAAAGACCGTGATGCAAGTCATCAAGGCGATCACAAAAATTGCAAAGAACTTTTTCATTGCCCTATCCTCCTCAAATAAATCTGCGTTTGGCTATCGCCGCCGCTACCGCCGCCGCGGCAAGCCCGGCTGCGACCGCGAGCACTCTTCCGACCGCTTTGGCCGCCACTTCGTGCGCGCCTTCGATGTCGTCGATCGCGGCGTCGCGGAGCGCGTCGTATTGCGTTTGCAATACGGCAAGTTTTGCGCTTGTCTCGACGTCCTTGTCTGCGTCGTCGAGAGCGTCGTATCTCTCCTTCAAGTCAAGATACTCGCTCGCGTTTTGCCACGTGACCTTGTCCATGGCGTTGATCGCCTCTTTGACTTGTTCGATGGTGACTTCTTGAGCCACGACGATCTCAAAAGTCGCAGATTTGGTCTCTCCATCGGTGTAGGAGACGGTGACCGTGATGACGCCTGTTTGCAATTCGCCTTCAGAACCGCTCGAGAATTCCAAGACGTAGTCCTCTTTGTCGACGATCTTTGCATATCCGCCGTCATAAATCGCGGTGACGACAATGTCGTTGCGATCGAACGCGTCGTTGGACTCGTACTCTGTCTCGGTCACGATCCCGACGGTGATCGATTCCAGGATCGCCTGCGCGACATTCAATGTCACATTGCCGCTTGTCCCGTTGTAATTGTTGCCGTCGTCGGGGGTGAACACCCAAGCGTAGTCGTGTATGTCCGCGCTCAATTTGTCGGGCGTCCACGCAAACTCGCCCGGAACCGCATTGCCTTGGCTGTCC
>CALWKU010000061.1 GCA_944381345.1 uncultured Christensenellaceae bacterium | reverse complement strand
ACTTTTCGCAGCTTTCGGTCAGCTCCGCCAAGATGTCGCCCTTGCCGTCCTTGTACGGACTTGCGGCGATGTCGTGATCGGTATATTCGCTCGGCCACAGGCAGAAGCCGTCATGGTGTTTCGCGGTGATCATGATGCCCTTGCTGCCCGACGCCTTGACAGCCTCGCACCACTGGTCGGTGTCAAGCTTCTTGGGGTTGAACTTCTTGGGATCCTCGTCGCCCGTGCCCCACTCTTTGCCGGTGAAGGTGTTCATCCCGAAGTGGACAAAGGTGTAGTACTCCATCTCCATATAGTCGAGCTGGCGCTCGGACGGAGTGACGTCGATCAGGCGTTGCGCCTCCGCGCCGTCCTTGGTGACTTTGCCCTCGGCGTCCGTCTCGCCGGCGAGCGCATAGCCGTTGTTGTCGTTCGACCAGCCCTTCGCGAATTCCTCTCCCTCTGCGTAGACGTTGTCCGCGTCGGGAACTTCGTAGTAGTTGTAATCGCCGTTGTCGCCGCAGCCCGCAAAGAAGCAGGTCGTGCAAAGACAGATCAGAGCGATCGCCGCAACGGCGACTGTCAGTCTCTTGTTCATAATTTCTCCTTTATTTGTCCGCCTTGGCGGATTTTTTCACTTCAAAGCGCTCGATCACCGTCAACGCGTCGCCGAGTTCGGCGCAATCGACGCTCTCGACCCTGCCCGCGTCCGACAACGCGGCATATTCGGGTCTGAACGGCAGACGCGCAAGTACGGGCAGCGAGTATTTGGACGCGACTTCGTCCAAATCTCCGTTGCCGAAGATATAGTGCCGTTTGCCGCAGTCGGGGCAATCGTACCAACTGTAATTCTCGACAATGCCGCAAACGGGAATATCCATCATCCGAGCCATGTTGACCGCCTTGCCGACGATCATGGACACGAGCCGTTGCGGCGAAGTCACGACTATGATGCCGTCGACGGGCAGACTTTGGAATACCGTCAGCGCGACGTCCCCCGTACCCGGAGGCATATCGACGAACATCAGGTCGACGTCGCCCCACTCCACTTCGTCCCAAAATTGTTTTACCAAGCCCGATATGACCGGACCGCGCCATAGCACGGGCGCGTCCTCGTCGCGCAGCATCATATTGACCGAGATCAACTTGATTCCTCCCTCGGTCGTCGCGGGCAATATCTTTTTGCCGTTGCTCATTGCCGGCGTATGCACTCCGAACATCTTGGGTATGGACGGGCCCGTGACGTCCGCGTCGAGTATCGCCGCTTTAAGCCCCCTCTTTGCCGCCGCCGACGCAAGCATCGCCGCAACCGACGACTTGCCTACGCCGCCCTTGCCGCTGACGACTCCTATGACCTTTTTTATGCTGCCGTGTTCCGCCTTTTGAGGCAGTGTACGCGACGCGCAGTCCTCGCCGCACGACGCGCAGTTGTGATCGCATTCTGCCATGGTTTTCTCCTTGTGTTTCCATTGTACACTATGTCCGCCCCAAAAGCAAGACAACTTTGCAAGCAATTTTTCAACCAAACGAAAAGCGCGGCGTTTTTGCCGCGCGATTTTTCGTACAGGTGTTCGTTAAGCCTCGTCTGCAAGGATCTGCGCTTTGTCCGTATTTTCCCACTTGAAACCCTGATCCTCTCTGCCGAAATGCCCGTAATTTGTCGTCGCTGCGAAGATGGGGCTGCGCAATCCTAGCGTCTCTATGATCGCTTGCGGCCGGAAGTCGAAGTGCTTTGCTACAAGCTCTGCTATCTTTTCCTCGTCAACCGCGGCGGTGCCGAACGTGTTGACTTGGATCTGCACGGGGCGCGCGACGCCGATCGCATACGCGACGTCAAGTCTGCACTCTTTTGCAAGCCCTGCGGCGACGACGTTTTTGCATGCGTAACGCGCCATATAACACGCGCTGCGGTCTACCTTTGTGCCGTCTTTGCCCGAGAACGCGCCGCCGCCGTGCGGACAGTATCCGCCATAGGTGTCGACGATGATCTTGCGCCCGGTAAGCCCGCAGTCGCCGTGCGGCCCGCCGACGACGAATCTGCCTGTGGGGTTGATCAAAAAGCGCGCGCCGTCTAACATCTTTGCGGGCAGAGCCTCCCGTATCACGCACTCCTCGACGTCTCGACGCAGCCTTTTCATATCCACGTCCTCGGCGTGCTGGGCGGAGACGACGACCGTGTCTATCCTTACGGGGCGTCCGTCCTCATAGACGACCGTGACCTGCGCCTTGCCGTCCGGTCTCAGATAGGGCAACACGCCCGTCTTGCGCGCCTTGGCGAGACGCGCGGTCAATGCGTGCGCATATGATATCGGCGCGGGCATGAGCTGCGGAGTCTGGTCGCACGCATAGCCGAACACCATGCCCTGATCGCCCGCCCCTATCGCGTCATAGCGGTCGACGCCGCCGTCCCTGCATTCGAGACTGCGATCTACTCCGAGCGCAATGTCGGCGGACTGCTTCTCTATCCTCGTCTCGATCTCGCAGGTCGCGCCGTCAAAGCCCTTCGCCTCGTCGTCGTAGCCTATCTCGACTGCAGTCTTGCGAACGATCGCCTCATAGTCGACCGTCGCGGACGATGTGATCTCGCCGGACAGCAGCGCAAAGCCTGTATTGCAGCACGTCTCCAATGCGACGCGGCTGTTTGCGTCCTGCGCGAGCAACGCGTCAAGGATGCTGTCCGAGATCTTGTCGCAGACCTTGTCGGGATGTCCCTCGGTCACGCTTTCGCTGGTAAATAAACGCCTTTTCATCTTTCTCCTAAAAAACGCGGCGTCGTCAGACGCCGCGAAATGCATTCTATATTTCAAGCCGTCTTGCGGAAATTAGCACCTTTCGTCTCCGAAGGTTGCTGTGCGATCGTCGAGTCCGTCTCTCCCGCACTCTTTATAGAATAAATTATTCAGTTGTATTTGCGCGCCGCACACGCGGCGCGCGTGAAGTTTACTCTTCGTCGTCGAGAATATCGTCTTCCGCCGCGAACTTGGAGGAGATGTCCTCCTCTACGATGTGGCTGTCTGCCGACGCCGCCGGAACGGCGACGATGTTGCGGTACAGCTTCATGCCCGTACCCGCGGGAATGAGCTTGCCAAGAATGACGTTCTCTTTGAGCCCGCGCAGGTGGTCGACCTTGTTCTTGACTGCCGCTTCGGTGAGCACCCTCGCCGTCTCTTGGAAGGACGCCGCCGACAGGAAAGATTCGGTCGCAAGCGCAGCCTTTGTGATACCCAACAGCGTGCGCTTTGCGGTCGCCGGTTCGCCGCCCTCTTCGAGCGCCCTGCGGTTTTCGTCCTCGTAGGTGAAGATGTCTACGTATTCGCCGGGCAGCATATTGGTCGTGCCCTGTTTTTCGATCTTGACCTTGCGGAACATCTGTCTGACGATGACCTCGGTATGCTTGTCGTTGATCTCGACGCCGGAGCTGCGGTACGCGGACTGCACCTCTTTGATCAGGTACTCCTGCGCTCCCCTGATACCTTTCGTCCTCAGGATGTCCTGCGGATAGATGGAACCTTGGGTGAGCGGATGACCCGCCTCGATGACGTCGCCCGTCTGCACGGTGAGCTTTTGTCCGAAGTTGATCTTGTATTCGACCGGATCGCCCTCCTTGGGAGTGACGATGACGATGCGCTTGTCGTCGGAAACGGCGACTTCGCCCGCGATCTCGGAGATCAGCGCCTGTCCCTTGGGCTTGCGCGCTTCAAACAGCTCTTCGACGCGCGGCAGACCTTGGGTGATGTCCTCGCTGACCGCGACGCCGCCGGTATGGAACGTTCTCATCGTCAGCTGCGTACCGGGTTCGCCGATGGACTGCGCGGCTATGATGCCGACCGCCTCGCCCAACTTGACCGGATTGCCGGAAGCCATGTTCTTGCCGTAGCACTTGGCGCAGACGCCGTGCTTGGTCTGGCAGGAGAGGATGCTGCGGATGCGCACCGTCTTGACGCCCGCCTTTTCGATCTTCTTCGCGGTGTCGGTGTCGATCAGCGTGTCCGCCTTGCAGATGACCTCGCCGGTCGCCGGATCCTTGACGTCGTCCATGCAATATCTGCCGTCGATGCGGTCGCTGAGCGGTTCGAGACCCTCGATCGCCGAGACCTCCATGCCCTTGGTGTCGCCGCAATCCTGCTCGTTGACGATGATGTCCTGCGACACGTCGACGAGACGACGGGTGAGGTAGCCGGAGTCCGCGGTTTTGAGCGCGGTGTCGGCAAGACCCTTACGTCCGCCGTGCGACGAGATGAAATACTCGAGAACGGACAGACCTTCGCGGTAGTTTGCCTTGATAGGCAGCTCGATGACCTTACCGGACGGGTCGCGGACAAGACCTCTCATGCCGCAAAGCTGCGAGATCTG
>CALWKU010000060.1 GCA_944381345.1 uncultured Christensenellaceae bacterium | reverse complement strand
GCGTAAGCCGCTTTCGCCGCAGGCGAAGCCCTCTGAAGGTGCGAAAAGGGCAGGGATAGCGGCACGGCAACAAGCCGTGCCCTTTGGCTTTGGTGCACCTTCAGACAGACGCCGAATCTCTCACGCGGAGCGAATAGTGGGGCGGCGCAAGCGCTTTCGCCGTAGGCGAAGGCGCTTGTTACTTGATCAGTTAAAGAATCGCTTGGCGTTTTACCGGGGATAGTTTGCGGAAGTATGAGAGGAAAATGCGTTCTTCTTCCGTCAAGACTTCCGCCTTTTCGTTTTGTACAAAATATCGAGATAGGGTGACACCGAAGGCATTGCAAAGACATTGCAGCGTTTTGATCTTTGGCGGTGTATTGCGCTTTGCCATCGTGTCGTAGGTCGATTGAGTCAAGCCCGCTTCGCTTGCAAGATGTTATTTTGACCAACCGCGAGACTTACGCATAGTCTCGATCTTTTTGATATATTCATCACTTCACCTCTAATAATATCTTAATACGGCAAAACGTTAATCACAAAACGCAAATATGTTGACATATGCCGCGCAATTACGTTACAAGAGTTACGCATTTGAAAACAATATCGAAGTAAGCGCGTTAATATAATATCCGATGCGATGTTCAGCGAAAACAATTTTGTAACCGGTTTGGTTTGGAAATGTCGCTCTTCTCCTTATTATACGGAACCTTTATTTTCGGGAATTACGGAATAAATATTAGTTTATGCGAAAGAAAAATCACGATTTTGGCTCTAAAGTTTTGATAAAGATTATATTGGAGAAGAAAAACATCCGGAAGGTTATTCTTAAATAGGGTTAAGTTTGAGAAATTTTGCGAAACTTACGAAACTGTGGGTTGGATATATAAAAACTGCGACAAAGGCGACGAGTATCTTTCAATCGTGTACAACGACAACAGCGGCGCGCAAAAGTTGTTCTATCCCGACTACATTTTGTCCGTAAAGGGAAAGACTTGGTCGATTGAGACAAAGGGTGGATTCACTCGAAGCGGAGACAGTGCGGATATAGACATTTTCTCGCCAAAGAAGTTTGATGCGCTGCATACCTATATCGACAAACACGGCTTGAAGGGCGGCTTTGTCAGATATGACAAGCAGAGCGAAGGATTGTGCATTTTTCCGGATAATTAAGCGACGACATCCATGCGGCGATTGGAAATTGTTGCAAGAGGCGTTCAAGTAATCAAATACAATAAAATTGAATTACAGGCACGGACAGAAAAAAGCGCAGCCCCGAAAGGCGCTCGGGAACTGCGCTTGTATTGAGTTGTGGCTGTATCAGTCGCGGTCGTGGTGTCTGCCGAAGCGGTGCTGCTGTCCGTCGCCGCCGATCTCGGTGTAGACATAGCCGCTTGTGCCGTCGTCGGCGGTCTCGACTTTGACGATGTAGCTGCCGCGCGCGTTGCCGCCGTTGCCGCGTATGTCGATGCGGATGACCTCTTTGCCGCGTTCAAGTTCTTTCTCGAACGAGAAACGGGTGGCGACCATGTTGCCGTTTTCGTCGCGGACGCGCTGTTCGAGTTCGATTTCGGTCTCGTCGCGCTCCTGTTCAAAGGAGAACACGCTCTGTTCGATAAGGCGTCTGCCGTAATAGACGGAGTAGACGTATTCCTGTTCCTGTTCGTCGCGCTCGCTTTCGACCTCCTGTTCGACGACGAGGGTCTTTCCGTCGCCGAGATCTACCGTCAAGGAGTGTTCGCGCTCGTTTTCGTCACCTTCGGACGACGTTTCGGAGATGCCGGTCATCGGATAGTCGACGCCGTCGACGCGCAATATGCCTTCGATCTTGTTGACGGTTTCGGTCTCTTCCTCGCCGTCGTCCCATTCCGACTCGGAGCGGATGACGGTCTCGTTGTAATGCATCTCGTAATCTACGGTCGCGCCGGTTATGTCCTTGTAGGATACGGTCATCTTGTGGTCATAGCCCTCAAGGTCGGAATCGACGATTTCAAAACCGAATGCGCCGTCCGCGATCAAGCTCTCTACGAGGAACATATAGTCGTTGAGTTCGGCGAGGACTTCTTTGTCCGTGACGTCGCCGCTGCGGGCGAGGGCGAGAGCCGCGGATTCGGGCACGCCGCCGTTCATCGCCGAGATCACGGTCGCCGCGGAAGCGGCGCTGAAACCGAATATCTGTTCGTCCGTACTGAATTCGCCCGGCGTAACCTTGGCGGAAAGGCCGTCGAGATCACAGCCGGCAAGCCCTACTGCGCCCAATGCAAGGACGAGTACGAGCAAAAGTGTCAATGCCATCTTTTTCATAGTGGGGTCCTCCCGTGTTTGGTTTTGTACTTAATCAACAACGCAGTAAGCGAAATTGTTGGAGATCGCCGAAAAATTTTTCTTTTGCCGTAAAACGCAGCAATATCATAACAAAAACGCGGCCCAAAATTTCGAGCCGCGCGTTGTCATATCAATATATTTGTCAACGTCTGTCGCCGAACGGGCGATCGTCGTCCTCGTCCTCGTCCGAGCATATGTCGTCATCAAAGTCGAAACGATAACCGCCGTCCTCGATATGGATCGCAAAGTCGGCGCGTACGCCGTCCAATTCCGCACGTGCGTAAAGTATCTCTTTGCCGCCGACAGTATCGCGGGTGAACCGCAATGTGTCGGTGTTGCCGTTTCGCTTTACGGAAAGCTCGACTTTGGTTTCGCCGTCTTCTTGTTCGAGGTCTATGGTCGTGCTTTCGACGACTCTGCCGTCCTCGATGACGGAGATAAGATGGGAGCGTTCGATCTCTTCTTCGCCGTCCTCCGATTCGCGTTCGGACTCCTGTTCGACGCGGATGTAGGAGTTTTCGCCGATATAGGCGTTGAACCACAACTCTTCCTCTTCTTCCGATTCGTCTTTGTCGAATTCGCTCTCGGACTCTCTGCCGCCGCGCACCGCGTAGTCGCCGTTCGGCGTGGACAGTATGCCCTCGATGTCGTATTCGCGCTCGGTCTCGTCGCCGTCGATTTCTTCGGATGAAAGATTTTCATTGTAGTAGAGAGTGTAAGTCAGCGCTTTGCCTCCGAGACCTATGCCCGTGATCTTCGTAGCATAGGCGTAGTCGGCGTAATGATCGGGTACTTCGACCGGGGTTTGAGAGATCTCCGCGCCGGCAAGCAGACCGTCGACGATGCGCAGATACTCTTCCGTCGCAGCTTGGATCTGCGCTTGAATTTCGGGCGAAAGGGCGAGGGCAAGCGTGCCGGACGCGTCCATTTGGGCAAGAACGGAGCCTGCCGCGAGCGCGCTGTATGCGTAGAAGTCGCCCTGCGCAGACATCAAAGGCGGCGCGTCGGGGATCGCCGGCGCGGTCTTGCCGTCAACGGCAAGCGGCAGGACTATGCAAAGGGTCAAAAGTACGACGAGCGCAGCCGCGACGATGGCTATCTTGGAGTTTTTGCTCAAAACCATAGATCCGCCGTGCGCGGTCGCCGCGCGTCTTTCGACGGGCGCGTCGAGACCGAGATCTGCGCGCACGCGCGCCTTGACCGCGTCGTCGGGCAGCACATCCTTTGCGCTTTCTTTGAGCAGCTTGTCGACGTCCTTCATAGGTCCTCCTTGTTCAATTTTGCGCGCAGCTTTTTGAGCGCCTCGTTGTATTTCCATGTGACCGTGCCGATCGGCATCCCGAGCATTTCGGCGACTTCGCGCCGCTTGTAACCGGCGACCGAACACATCATCACGATGCGGTATTCCTCCTCGGTCAGAGTCTTTGCCGCGACATCATAGACATATGGTAAAGGCTGTTCGCTTGTTCCGAACCGCCACGACTGTTCCGCAAAGTCGGTTGCGACCTCGCGCTTCGAGCGTTTGAGGTGGTTGAGCGCAAGATTTTTTCCCGTCTGTACCAGCCACCCGGTGAAGTTGTCCTCGCGGTACGTTTCCAACGCGCGCAGCGCGCGCACATAGGTGTCCTGCAACACATCCTCGGCGTCGTGCTTGTTGCCGACGATGTAGAGGATAGCGAAGTAGACTGCGCGGTTGGTGTGTTCGTATATGTAGTCGAACGCGCTGCCGTCGCCGCCGGCAAGAGCGGCGACTTTGGCTTCCAACTTGCGTTTGTCCGTCCTCATATACATTACGATAACAATCTCCGAGGTGTTTTTGTTGGGAATATTTCGATTTCAGTATAATCTCCGCCGCAGCGTTTGTCAACGAAAAGCCGGAATGAGGGGACGCGGCGCGTCATCGATTGCTTTTTGGGCGGCGTTGCGTTATTATAGTAGCGGAGGCAACATGAAAAGAGGATTGCTCGCGGTCAACGCGTTTCTCAATACCGAAAAATTTTTGTCCGTCTACCGCTTTTTGCAAGACGCCGCGGCGCGACGCAAAATGAAGCTCGATATCGTACGTACGGACGCTCTCTGCACGCCTTTCGACGTTTTGCCGGACGGGATGGGGGACGTTGAGTTCGTCATCTTTTGGGATAAGGACGTCGTCGCTGCGCGCCGTCTCGAGCTTGCGGGACTGAGGGTGTTCAATTCCGCGCGAACGATCGGCATTTGCGACAGCAAGATCGAGACCGCAATGTGCCTTCGCGGCAAGGTCGAAATGCCGTCCACGATCTTTGCGCCCAAGACTTTCGACACCGTCGGGTACGCGGACAGGGCGTTTGTCGAAAGCGCGGCAAAGACGCTCGGTATGCCTATGGTCGTCAAAGAGGCTTGCGGCTCTTTCGGTTGGGAAGTATGGCTTGCGCGTACGCTAGAAGAGGCGAACGCCGTCATCGACAAGATGGGCGCGCGCGAGTTTTTGATGCAAAAGTTTGTTGCCGAGAGCGCGGGCAGGGATGTGCGCGTCAACGTTGTCGGAGGCGAAGTCGTCTCGGCGATGTACCGTTTCAACGACAATGACTTCCGCTCCAATATCACCATCGGAGGCAAGACTGAACCTTATCGGTTGTCGGCGGAACAGCGGCGCGCCGCGCTTGCCGCAAGCGACGCGGTCGGTGCTGATTTTTGCGGCGTAGACCTGCTGTTGGGCAAGGACGGTCCGTTGGTGTGCGAAGTCAATTCCAACCCCAACTTCAAGAGCAGCCTTGACTGCACCGGCGTAAATATGGCGGACAATATCATCGAATACATAGAGGGCAGAATTTGAAGCGCGGGCTGTTGATCTACGACCGCGAGGGAGCGGAGCGCAACGCATGGTTCGCCGACGCGATGCGCGCGGCGTTCAACGAGAGGGGAGCGATGCTTGACCTTGTCGTCGCGCACGCGCCGGAAGAATTGCCGAAAGACGCGCCCAACTTCGTTGTCGCGCGTACGCGCAACGCAAGAATAAACCGTTTTTACGAAAAAGCGGGTATACCCGTTTTTAACAACTCTGCGACCTGTTTGACCGCAAACGACAAATATGCGACATACGAGCTTTGCCGCGAGCACGGCATCCCGGCACTGCCGACCGTGACCGCGGACGAATACGAGGTAGGCATGTTCTGTTTCCCCGTAGTGGTCAAGGCAAGGGACGGACATGGAGGAAAACAGGTGTTTTGCGCGGGAGGCGATGACGAAGTGCGCAGCTTTTCGCAGGGCGGTCGGGCAGACTACGTAGTCCAGCCGATGTGTTCCGCCCCGGGCATAGATATGCGAGTGTATATGCTCGGAGGCGAGGTCTTCGCCGCTGCGGAAAGGCACGGAGACGGTTTCCGCAGCAATTGGTCGCTCGGCGGAAACGCGCGCATTATACAGCCGCCCGAATATGTGACGAGCGCGGCGGAAAAGATATGCGAAATATTGAAATGCGATTGGGTGGGCGTCGATTTTTTGCCTCATGACGGCGGATACGTGCTGAGCGAGATAGAAGATCCCGTCGGCGCACGTATGCTTTACGCATTGACGGACATAGACGTCGCAGGACTTTTCGCAGACTATGTCGTCTCAAAGATCTGACGCGAGAATTTTGACGCCTGTGTCGATAAAATATGTTTATTAAATCAAGATGCCCGCCGGCAGGGCATATTTTTACGGTTTCAGAGCTACCTTTATCACGCCGTCTTTTCGTCCCTCGAAAAGCGAGTACGCTTCGTTCGCGGAGGAAAGCGGGAAAGTGTGTGTTACAAGAGACGATGTGTCCAATTTGCCCTCGGCGACGAGTTTGAGTATGGCGTCGCAGTCGCAGCCGTCGACGCCGCCCGTCTTAAATGTCAGGTTCTTGCCGTACATATCGGGTAAGGGCAACGCCTGCGGCTTGCCGTACATGGCGACGATCGTGACGACGGCGTTGGGACGAGCGCATCTCCATGCAGTTTCAAACGTGTCGTCTCCGCCCGCGGCTTCGATCACGCTGTCCGCGCCTCCGTGAGGAAGAGCGGCGCAGAGCGCGGGAAGTTCTTCGGGCGAGCATACTTGGGCATACGGGTAGTTGCGTTTGACGAAATCGCGGCGGGAGGCGTCTTTTTCGCAGACGATCAGCCTGTCAGGAGAGTACAGTTTTGCGCATTGCAGAACGCATATCCCCGTCGGCCCCGCGCCGATTACCGCGACAGAGCTTGCGCGCTCGATCTCAGCGATCTTTGCCGCCCAATAGCCTGTGGCGAGAATATCGCCGACGAACAGGGCATGCAGATCGTCGACGTCGTCGGGGATGAGAGACAGCCCGTTGTCCGCCATCGGGACGCGCGCGTATTTTGCCTGTAAGCCGTCTATGCGGCAGCCGAGCGCCCAACCACCGTCGGGGAGCGTGCAATTGTTGACCCAGCCGCGGCGGCAGAAAAAGCATTCGCCGCAAAAAGTCTCGACGTTGATCGCAACGCGGTCGCCGGGACGCACCTTGCGTACGGCGGAGCCGACTTCACGGACGACGCCGACCGCTTCGTGCCCGAGAGTCACGCCGGGGACGGCGCGCGGCACTTCGCCGTGCCTGATGTGGAGATCGCTTGTGCATACGGACGAGAGGGTGATCTCGACAATTGCGTCCGTGTCGTTGACGAGCGACGGTTCGGGCTTTTGAACGAGACGGAGATCTCCTTTTGCGACATATGTGTATGCGAGCATATTGCCTCCTTGCCTTGCGGCAAATTATCGATATGTATGCTAAAACGCCCCTTTCGGGGCGGAATTCAGTCTTTTTTGAGCCTTGCCTGCGTCTTGAGACGCTGTTCCTTGTTGAGGATGGTCTTGCGCAGGCGGATACTTTTCGGGGTCACTTCGACCAACTCGTCGTCGGCGATGAATTCCAAACATTGTTCGAGCGACAGCGTGCGCGGAGTCACGAGTTTGAGCGCATCCTCGCTGCCTGCGGCGCGGTTGTTGGTCAATTGCTTCTTTTTGCAGACGTTGACGACGAGATCGTCCTCGCGCGAGTTTTCGCCGACGATCATCCCTCCGTAGACCTGTACTCCCGGTCCTACGAACAGAGTAGAGCGTTCCTGCGCGTTGAACAGCCCGTATGCGGTCGTCACGCCGTCCTCGAACGCAACGACCGAACCGCGGCTGCGCTCCTGTATGTCGCCCTTGTACGGTTCGTAATCTTTGAACACGTTGGTCATAACGCCGAAACCGCGCGTGTCGGTCAGCATTTCGCCGCGATAGCCGATCAGACAGCGCGCGGGAATTGAGAAGGTCAGTCTCGTACCGCCCCTGTCGTCGGGGGTCATGTCTTCGAGTTCGCCCTTGCGCGCGCCGAGTTTGTTCATCACGACGCCGACGTATGCGTCGGGCACGTCGACGACTACCGTCTCGATCGGTTCGCATCTGACGCCGTCTATCTCTTTGAATATGACGCGCGGACGCGAAACCTGAAATTCGTATCCCTCGCGTCGCATCGTCTCGATCAATATCGAAAGATGCAATTCGCCCCTGCCAAACACCTCGAACGCTTCGGTAGTGTCCGTCTCTTTGACGCGCATGCCGACGTTGGTCATCACTTCACGGAACAGCCTTGCGCGCAGATGACGAGAGGTGACAAACTTGCCTTCTTTGCCCGCAAACGGAGAGTCGTTGACCATGAAAGTCATCGACAGAGTCGGCTCGTCTATCGCAACGAACGGCAGAGGGTCCGGCTTGTCCACGTCGCATACCGTCTCGCCTATACCGAGATCACGGATGCCGCTCAGCGCGATGATATCGCCGACCGTGCCTCTGTCCGCCTCGACGCGGCGAAGTCCCTCGAATTGATAGAGCTTGACTATCTTTTCGTGGGTGACGGAGCCGTCCGTGTGGCAAAGCGCCGCCAATTGACCGCTGCGGATCGTGCCGCGGACGATCTTGCCTATGCCTATCCTGCCTACGTAGTCGTCATAGTCGACGTTGCAGACTATCGCCTGCAAACCGTCCGCGTCGTCGCCTTCGGGGGCGGGGATCTGTGACACTATCGTGTCTAGCAGCGGACGCATATCGACGCCGACCGTGCCCGGCAAAAGCGTCGCCCAACCGAATTTGGCGCTGGCGTAGACGACTTTGAAGTCGATCTGTTCGTCGTTTGCGCCCAATTCAAGGAAGAGGTCGAGGACTTCGTCTACGATTTTTTCGTGATCGCAGCCGCGGTCAACTTTGTTGATGACGACGACGGGCTTTTTGTTGAGTCCGAGCGCTTTTTTGAGAACGTAGCGGGTCTGCGGCATGCAGCCCTCGACCGCGTCGACGAGCAGCAGCACGCCGTCGACCATGGAGAGGATGCGCTCTACCTCGCCGCCGAAGTCCGCGTGGCCCGGAGTGTCGATTATGTTGATCTTAACGCCGTTGTAGTGTACGGCGGTGTTTTTTGCGAGGATGGTAATGCCGCGTTCGCGCTCGAGAGCGTTGCTGTCCATCACTCTGTCGGCGACCGCCTCGCCCTCGCGGAATACGCCGTTTTGCTTAAGCAATTGGTCGACCAAGGTCGTCTTGCCGTGGTCGACGTGGGCGATGATCGCAATGTTACGAATGTCTTGTCTTGTCATTTGTCTTTGTATGTCCTCAAAATTTATACGAATCTTGTCATCTGTCTGACCAATAGTCTGCCGCCCGCCGCAGTCGCAAAGCAATAGCTGCCGTTACGAAAAGAACCGGGATTGATCAGCCTCACGCCGCCGAGCGTGTCGTCGGCGGGCATATGCGTGTGTCCGTAAAAGACGTAACGCACGTCGTTTTCACGCGCATGGTCGGCGAGACGTTCAAGGTCGTGTCGCACGTCGAATGTGTGCCCGTGCGTCAGCAATATCTTTGTGCCGTCGGCGTCGTCTATGACAAAGTCTTTGCCGTAGACGGGGTCGTTGTTGCCTCCGACCAAGACGAACTTGACGCCGTAGGCGTATTGCAGAGTTCGGATCTCGCCCCAGCCGTCGCCGAGATGATATATCCTGTCCGCTTCGTCCAGCAGAGCAAAGAAGTCCTCGTCGGACGGCAAAAAGCCGTGCGTGTCCGACATCACGACGATGTTCATGCGTGCAGCTTGCGTTTGAGTTCGGAGAGGGCGCGTGCGCGGTGGCTGACCGAATTCTTTTCTGCGGGCGACGCCTCGGCGAAAGTCTTGTTCAGCTCCGTACACAAAAACAGCGGATCGTATCCGAAACCGCCGTCGCCGCGGTATTCGTCCAGGATAGCGCCGTCGACTCTGCCCGTACCGACGACCTTCCTGCCGTCGGGGAAGAGCAAAACGACCGCGCTGACGAAATATGCCGTCCGGTCGCGAGGGAGCGTCTTTTCGCGCTCGTGCAAATTGGAGAGCAGCAGTCTGTTGTTGGCGTGGTCGTCGCAGACCTCGCCCGCGTAGCGCGCCGAATATACGCCGGGCGCCCCGCCGAGACAGGGCACGCAAAGCCCGCTGTCGTCGGCGACGACCGCATAACCCGGCAAAAGATCGGCAATCGCTTTCGCCTTTATGTAAGCGTTTTGTTCGAAAGTCGTGCCCGTCTCGTCAATGTCGACGTCAACGCCGATGTCTTTGAGCGACAGCACCTTGTCGAACTCGTCGGCGAGGATCGCCCTTATCTCGGCGAGTTTGTGCGCGTTGTGCGACGCAAGCAAGCAGACGCGTTCACTTTTCATTTCCGTCCTCCTTTTTGACGACCTCTATCTCTGCCTTTGGCGCATGTCTGCGCACGGCGGCGGCAAAGGCGTCGTAATGCTTGGGCGCGATGACGACGCGCTCGAAACGCGCCTGTAAGCCGCTCATCTCGTCCTTGAGATAGCCGTTTTTGTCGACGCGGTAGTAGACGAGCAGGATGGTCTTTTCTTCGTTGTAGCGCACAAGTACGATGTCGTCCCACGGCATCACCGCGAAAAAGACGCCGATATTGCGCACGACGCCCTTTTTGGCGATCGAGTAGCCCGAACCGAACAGCGTCGTAGCCATGACGACAATGACGAGCGCGAGTACTCCGATCGCGGCGCCGTCCAGCGCCGGGTCGGGAGAGATAAGTTCTCCGACGCGGGCAAGGCGCAGGCAGTTGACGACGATGCACGCCGATGATATAATGATAACCGCCGCGCCGAGGACGTAGATCCACGGTCTCATGCGGTAGGCGTAGCGTTTTTTCATAACGAATATTATAAACGAAAAATGCGGCGATTACAACTAAATGCGGGGGTGCACGCGCATGTTATTCAGAAAGATGACCGAGGAGGATAAGCCCCTCGTCGACAGCTATCTAGCCCGGACGGACTATCCGGGCAGCGACTACTCTATGCTCTATCTCAGCGGCTGGGACTTTTTTAATTTTGAAAAGAGTATGCAGCTTTGCGAGAGTGACGGCGCGTTATACATTCGCTTTGTGCCCAACCTTGCAAAAGAGGACGAGGAAACCGACAGCAACGGTTTTATCTATATGCCGCCGTTGACGGAGCGGAGCAATTTCGCCGCCGCGACAAACGCTTTGAGAAGGTTTTGCCTTGACGGAGGAGGGGAGTTCTATGTCACGTCGTGCCGCCCCGAAGAGTTCGCGTTGCTCGACCCCGAAAAGTACGCGGTTGACGAAAAGCGCGACTCGCGCGACTTTGCCGAATATCTCTACAAGCCTTCCGATCTGATCGATCTTCCCGGCAAAAAATATCACGCAAAGCGCAATTTTATAAGGCGTTTTATCAACACATATTCCGAAAATTACTCGTTTCGTACCTTTGAGGAAAAAGATAGGCGCGGAGTGTATGAACTGTTCGGCAATTGGAGTCGAACCAAGTCGTTCGACGGTTATTTGGGCAGCGCAGAAAAACAGGAGCGGAAACTTGTCGAAAAGGCGCTCGATTATGCCGCGAAGTATGACGACTATTTTGCGGACGTGCTTGAAGTCGGGGGCAGGATCGTAGGCTTCGAGTTTGGCGAAAGGCTCGTTTCTAACAACGGGATCGTCCATATTGAAAAGGGCGACATCAACTATGACGGAGTCTATCCCATGCTCTGCCACGAGTTCGCCGCAAAGCACTTCAAAGACGTCTCCTTCATTAACCGTCAAGAGGACATGGGACTTGACGGGCTGCGCAAGTCAAAGCTGTCCTATCACCCCTGCGGCTTTGTCGAGAAGAGGATAGTCGTACTCAAAGACAGCCGATGAGCGCAAGCGATTTTGCGCTTGTATGTGTTTTCGGTTGCGCGGGCGGGCGCGTATGTGTTAATATATTCAATAGATTTCACAAGAGAGGTTTCAAATGATCAAAAAGACTGAGCGGGGCGTATATCTCGTCGACGGCAAGCTGATCGACGGGGCGCAGGCAAAGGCGTACAACTTCACCGAGGACGCGCTCGCCGACGCCTACAAGGGCACGATGGCATATTCGGTGCTTGCGGCGCACAACACGACGGGCGAGACTGCCAAGGGCAAGCTGTTGGGCATCAAGTTCGACGCGATGGCGTCGCACGATATCACCTATGTCGGCATCATTCAGACCGCCAAGGCGAGCGGGCTGCAAAAGTTCCCTCTGCCGTACGTTCTGACCAATTGCCACAACAGCCTTTGCGCTGTCGGCGGCACGATCAACGAGGACGACCACGTCTTCGGGCTTTCGGCGGCGAAGAAGTACGGCGGAATATTCGTTCCTCCGCATCAGGCGGTCATCCACACGTATATGCGCGAGTGCAGGAGCGGCTGCGGCAAGATGATCTTGGGCAGCGACAGCCACACCCGCTACGGCGCGCTCGGCACGATGGCTGTCGGCGAGGGCGGGCCGGAGCTGGTCAAACAGCTCTTGAACCGCACTTATGACATCAAATATCCCGACGTCGTTGCGATCAAATTGACGGGCAAACCGCGCCGCGGCGTCGGTCCTCAGGATGTCGCGCTCGCCATTATCGGCGCGGTATTCAAGGACGGTTTTGTCAAGAACAAGGTCATGGAGTTCATCGGCGACGGCATAAAGAATTTGCCCATCGAGTACCGCAACGGTATAGACGTGATGACGACCGAGACGACGTGTCTGTCCAGCATTTGGCGCACCGACGATGACGAGGTCAGGAATTACTATGCGATTCGCGGCAGACTTGACGACTATCGCCCCATCGCTCCGGCTGCGCTCGCTTATTACGACGCGGCGGTCGAGGTCGACCTGTCAAAAGTCACGCCCAAGATCGCGCTGCCGTTCCACCCCAGCAACGTCTACGATCTCGAGGAGCTGATCGCAAACCCGTACGACGTGCTGTCCGAGGCGGAGAAAAAAGGCAGGGAGCTGCTCGGCAACGACAAACTCGACTTCTGCCTGACCGACAAGATCAAGGACGGCAAAGTGTATGTCGAGCAGGGCATCGTCGCGGGCTGCGCAGGCGGCACATACGACAACATCTTCGAGGTCGCAAGCATAATGAGGGGCGCGAGCGTGGGCAACGGCGCGTTTACCATGAGCGTCTATCCGTCCAGCACCCCCATCTATTACGATCTGCTCAAAAAAGGCTGTATCGCCGATCTTGTCGAGGCGGGCGTCAACGTCAAGACCGCGTTCTGCGGACCCTGTTTCGGCGCGGGCGACGTGCCAAACAACGGCGCGCTCAGCATACGCCACACCACGCGTAATTTCGAGTCGCGCGAGGGCAGCAAGCCAGGCGGCGGTCAGATCGCTTCGGTCGCGCTAATGGACGCGCGTTCCATTGCGGCTACGGCGGCGAACGGCGGCGCGCTGACCAGCGCGGCGCAGATCGACTATGACGACGCGATCGCGCCGTTCGAGTACGATCCCAAGATATACGAGCGCCGCGTCTACAACGGATGGACAAAGCCCGAGGAGAGCGAACCGCTCCATTACGGTCCCAACATCAAGGATTGGCCCGAAGTCATACCGTTGACAGACAATCTTATCGTCAAGTTTGCCGCGGTCATCCGAGACCCGGTCACCACGACGGACGAATTGATCCCGTCGGGCGAGACGTCAAGTTATCGATCCAATCCGCTCAAGCTCGCCGAATTCGCGTTGTCGCGCAAGGTGCCCGAGTATGTGGGCAGAGCCAAGGCGGTCGCTGCGGACGAAAAGGCTCTCGAGAACAGCGGCAGATTGCCCGAAAAGTATGCGGCGGCGGTCAAGGCGAGCGGGCTCGATCTCAAGGGCAGCGTGTCGATAGGCAGCGGCGTCTATGCGATCAAGCCGGGCGACGGCAGCGCGCGCGAACAGGCGGCAAGCTGTCAACGCGTGCTTGGCGGTGCGTGCAACGTCGCAAAAGAATACGCGACCAAGCGCTATCGCAGCAATCTCATCAATTGGGGCATGATCCCGTTCTTGTCGGACGACGAGTTCGCGGACGGCGAGATATTGATCGTTCCCGACGTCAAGGCCGCGATCGAGTCGGGCGCGACGACGTTTGAGGCAAAGGCGGTAGACGGAAGCAAGGTGCGAGACATCACGCTGCGCATGGAACCGCTGACTTCGGCGGAGCGCGACATAGTGCTCGCCGGATGCTTGATCAACTATTACAAGTCGGGCAAGTGACAAAGGCGGAGATACGCGCCGAGGTCAAGCGCAGGATAGCCGCGCTGACTGCGGAGCAAAAACAAGAAGCGGCGTGCGCCGTCGCGCAAAAACTTGCCGCGTTTTCGTGGCACGACAAGAAGATCATGCTGTACAGCGCGCTTGCCGACGAGGTCGACATGACCGAGACGGCTCGGCTGCTCGGCAGAGACAACGAATTGTTTTATCCCGTAGTTGACGGCGACGAAATGTTCGCCGCGCCCGCGGGAGACATGAAAAAGGGCGCGTTCGGCATACTTCAGCCGGGCGGCAAAGCTGCCGACGCAACGGCGCTCGACGCAGTCGTCGTGCCGCTGAGGGCGTTTGACGCAGGGTGCATGAGGCTGGGCAGAGGCAGAGGCTATTACGACCGCTTTTTGAGAGGTTTGAGCGCGCTCACGATAGGAGCGGCGTTTGACGTGCAGATGGCGGACGGCATACCCGCAGAGGCGCACGATGTGCCTCTCGACGCGGTCGTCACGCCTACGGAGATATATCGCAGATGAGAGTCATCGGAGGCAAATTGAGGGGCAGAAAGCTGCTCTCGCCCAAGGGCAACGAGGTCAGACCCACGTCCGATATGGCGAAGCAGGGCGTATTCAACGTGTTGCAATTCGACATAGAGGGCAGCCGTTTCGTCGACCTGTTCAGCGGAAGCGGCGCGATAGGCATCGAGGCGCTCAGCCGCGGTGCGGCGGAGGTCGTCTTTTGCGATAACGGCAGAGAGGGCATTGCGCTGACCAACGCCAATTTGAACGCGTTCAAGGAACTTAAAGGCGCAAACTGCCGCTTTGTCGCCCGCGATTGGCGCGACTGTCTGCGAACGCTGCGCGGCAAGTGGAATTATATATTCTGCGATCCGCCGTACGGAAGCGTAGACATCGCCGATATAGCCGCCGTCGTCGCTCGGACGGGCGTACTTGAAGAGGACGGCTATCTGATCTATGAACACGACAGCGACGGCAAGTGCGATGTTCCCGACGGTTTCGAGCTTGTCAAGAGCCGCAAATACGGCAGGATAACGGTTGAGTTTTTCACCCCTGCGGCGCAAGTATGCGCGCTGACAGGCAGTTTCGATCCGTTCACCGCGGGACATCGTATGCTAGCCGAAGAGGCGGCGAGACGCTATGGCAAAGTTGTGGTCGTCGTTGCGATCAACGACGCCAAACAGGGATTGTTCTCCCTCAAAGAGAGAGCCGAGATCGCCGAATTGTCGACAGCCGACATCCCAGGTGCGACCGTGGAGATATGCACGGGTATGGTCTGGGAGTTTTGCCGTGACAGAGGCATAAAGACGATCGTGCGCGGCTGGCGCGACGCGGCGGACCTCGCCTACGAACGGGAGATGGCGGCGTACAATCTCGAACACGGCGGCGTCGAGACGGTGCTGATACAGGCACAGGACGAGTGTTCGGACATACATTCGCACACTGTGCGCGAGCTGTTGGAGAGCGGCGGAGACATCGCGCCGTATGTCGTTGCGGCGGCGGAAAATACGATAAAAGAAACATACGAACGGACGAGGAGGAAAGTTTGATATGGATATGCAGATAGAGAGAGTCCTCGACAAACTCGAGGAGGAGATCCGCGCCGGCAAAAAGGCGCTTTTCGGAAACCTGCGCGCGGTCGATGACACCAAGTGTCTCGAATATATCGCGAGCATCCGCAACCTGCTGCCGAGTTCTATCACCGAGGCGAGGGTCATCTTGCAGGATAAGGACAATATCATCGGCGACGCGCACGACAAGGCGCGCGACATCCTCAACAGGGCGCGGGCGGAGGCGGAACAGCTGATCGCCGAAGACCGTATCGTCGAAGAGGCGAGACGCCGCGCGAGCGCGATTTTGGACGACGCGGAAAGGCAGGCGGCGGATCTGTCCGCAAATTGCTATCACGGTATAATGGATATGTTCGACAGCGCGGAAGCGAATTTGCGCGATTCGCTCCAAAACGTCGACAAGGGCAGACGCGCGCTGTACAACATGATGTCGGACGGCAGTCGCGGCGAAAGGTGATCAAAAGGCGAAAGAGGCGAGTACGGCGAGCGCGACCGTGATTGCCGCTTGCGACAGCTTAGTAAGCATAAAATAGCCGATACGTATCCCGCAAACCGAACAAAACGACAACGATTGGACGGCGATCGCAACGCCGCCGAAAGACAGCATTCCCGCGACAAGAGGGAGCGCTGTCTTTGTTTGAAGTCCAATCTCGGACATCATCTTGCAGCCGCGCGTCAATTCGATCAGACCCGCGCACAGCGCGTCGGCGGCGCGCGGGTCGAGACCGCACTTTGCCATGAGCGCGCCGAGCGGCGACGCAACCGCGCCGAGTATCCCCGTCGATACGAGAAGATCTATCGCAAGTCCGAACACCGCGATGTAGCCGCCGACGAGCGCGACGGACAAGATCGCGTCCGTCATCCCCGCCGCGAGTACGTTGTCAGAACACGGAGGGACGAACGCCGTACGTACTCCCGCAGCGCGTTTGCGGCGGTACAGCAAGCCGTTGAGCAACGCTCCCGAGACGTGACAGCACAAAAGCGCGTAGCCGAACGTAGGATCGCCAAACATCGCCGTGCCCACCGTACCCACGACAAAGAGAGGCCCGGACGTGGACGCGAACGAGGATATGCACCGTGCGTCCGCGCCGTCTATCGCGCCCGCCTTGTAGAGGTCTCCGAGCAGCCTTGCTCCCACCGGATAGCCGGACAAAAGGCTCATCAGACATACGTATCCGCCGATCGGCGGCGCGTTGTAGAGCAGCGCGACGGGACGGCGGAACAGATCCGCAAGCGCTCGCGCCGCGCCCAGCGAAGTCAGCAGTTTGGTAAAGAAAAAGTAGGGTAAAAGCGCGGGCAGCACGCTTTGGACGAACATCGCCAAAGCAGAGTGTACGCTCGCTATGCATCGCCGAGGATCGACGGCGAGCGCGATCGTGAGCGCGCACACGACGGCATTGGCGGCAATAAGTTTCGGGTCGCGCGCGAGAGCGCGGAAAAACCGTGTTCCGATCACGGTTTATTTTATGCCGAAAAGGCGGTTATAGAAGATATTCAGATAAAACGCGCGTTTCTTGCGAATGTGTAGCAGACCGCTTCAAACAGTTCGTCCGCGCGCGCGGTGAGCGCGAAGGCGCCCGAAAACGATGCGAGGTCACGCCGAGTAGCGCAGACCGCAGCGTGTATCCTGCCAAGCAGTTTGTCCGCAGAGCATTTTTTCGCCGCAAGGACATTGACGTATTCGGGGACGGAGGCGCGGAGATCCGAGTGAGACAGTACGTTGCCTATCAGAGCGTTGAGCGTCAGCCGCTTTATCCGCGCCATAGGGTAGCGTTTTACCTTGGCGGAGGCAAGGTATTCGGACAGCGACGACGCGCTTGCCGCCGCTGCTTTGAGTCTGTCGGAAAGTCCTTCCCGGTCGTCGTGTATACCGGCGGGCATATGCGGCAGAGCATATTTTATCAGCGCAAAAAGGCGTTCGTCGCGGTTTGCGAACGTCGGAGAGATCGATGAAAGAGACGACGCGACAAAGTCGGGCACGGACGCGGAGACATCGCTTCCGCAAAGTGCGGCATCACGCACGGCAGACGAGGTCGGCGCGAAGCGTTCGTCATATCCGGGGCGAACGATCGTGTCATACGAAATTTTGGCGCCCGTGTCGATAATAGCTTTTATATATTCAATGCCGAGGACGTTGTTCGGATGGGACAGAGCGAGTGCGGCGGCGCGTTCGGTATGCGTGTCTGCGCAGGCGACAGCCGCGCTTTGGAGAGCTGAGGGATAGCCTTCTCCGCAGCCCATAAGCCGCGCCACTTCGGCGTTGACTTTGTCCGAACGCAGCAGTTCAACCGCGGCTTCGAGAGCGGTCTTGTCGCCGCACTCGCTGCCGAACAGCAGCGTTGTGTCCGCCCCCAAAGCGTTGGCGACGCCGACCGCTCCCGCCGCGAATTGCCGAGCGCCGGACAGCGTGAACTGCGCGGGCAGTTCGAGGACAAGGTCTGCGCCTGCCCGTACGGCATGGACGGCGCGGGTATATTTGTCGGCAACTGCCAGTTCGCCCCTTTGGACGACGTTTCCGCTCATAACGCAGACGACGGCGTCCGCCCGTTCTTTTGCAGTCGAGAGGAGGCGAGCGTGCCCGTTGTGCAACGGATTGAATTCACAGACGATCGCGGCGATATGCATTTTTCGTTTACCTGCGCGCAACCGCGCTTATTTTTTTGACAAATGCGCGCGGCGACGTTATAATGTTATCGTAATAATAATTGTACACCAAAACGCAGCGGAAACAAAGCGTTTTGAAGGAAGGAGCGATCATGAACAAAATCATTTCCGGCATCATCGACAAGGCAAAGACGCTGCACAAGACTATCGTGCTTGCCGAGGGCGAAGAACCCCGCACCGTTCGCGCCGCCGAGATGATCACCAAAAACGGCATTGCGGACATCATCCTGCTCGGCAACAAGGACAAGCTCGCGCAGATGTATCCCTACGTGGATCTGTCGCTGTGCAAGGTCGTCGACCCTGCGACTGCGGACATCGAAGAGTTTGCAAACGAGTTTTACGAATTGCGCAAAGCCAAGGGCATGACCCCCGAAGAGGCGAGAGTGCAAATGCGCAAGTATCTCAACTTCGGAGCGATGATGACGCGCAAGGGGATGGCGGACGGCATGGTCGCCGGCGCGATCAACTCGACGGGCAACGTGCTGAGATCGGGGCTTCAGATCGTCAAGACAAAGCCGGGCATCAAGACGGTGTCAAGCTGCTTCATCATGTGTTTCGAGGGCACTTATTACACCGACAGGGACGTGATCATCTTCGGCGACTGCGCGGTCAACATCGATCCCACCGCCGAACAGCTTGCCGACATAGCGATCTCGTCGGTTGCGTCCGCGAAGTCGCTTGCGGGCATCGAGGATCCGCGCGTTGCGATGTTGTCATTCTCGACGAAGGGCAGCGCAAAGCACGCGAACGTAGACAAGGTTGTCGAGGCGACCGCGATGGTCAAACAGCGCGATCCTCAGCTTGCGGTCGACGGCGAGCTTCAGCTCGACGCGGCGATCGTCCCGTCGGTAGCGATGCTCAAAGCTCCGGGCAGCGACGTCGCCGGCAAGGCGAATATACTCATCTTCCCCGATCTGCAATCCGGCAACATCGGGTACAAACTTACGCAGAGGTTCAGCGGCGCGGTCGCGATCGGCCCCATCTGCCAAGGTTTTGCCAAACCGGTCAACGATCTGTCGAGAGGCTGCACCTCCGACGATATAGTCGCGGTGGTCGCTATGACCGCGGTCCAGGCGTCGCAGAACTGAAAAGGAGAAAGTTATGAAAGTTTTGGTCATCAACGCGGGCAGCTCGTCCGTCAAATATCAGCTCATCCAAACCGACGATGAAAGCGTCGTCGCAAAGGGCGGCATCGAGCGTATCGGCATCCCCGGTTCCAACCTGTCGCAGACGGTCGGCGGCAAAAAGTACGAAATCGCAAAGTACCTTCCCGACCACAACGCGGCGTTTGAACTCATGCTCGACTGTCTGACTTCGCCCGACTTTGGCGGCGCGGTCAAAGACATCTCCGAGATAGAAGCGATCGGTCACCGCGTGCTGCATACGGGCACAGACTTCCACGGTTCGGTCGAAGTCGACGCGGAGGTAGAGAGACTGCTGCGCGAGAATATACATCTCGGTCCGCTGCATATGCCCGCCAATATTGCCGGCATCGACGCCTGCATCAAGGCGTTGCCCGGCGTGCCCAACGTCGCCGTGTTCGACACGGCGTTCCATACTACTATGCCCGACAAGGCGAGTATGTACGCGATCCCCTATGAGGATTACGAAAAGTTCAAAATCAAAAAGTACGGTTTCCACGGCACTTCGCACAAGTATGTCTCCGGCTGCGCGATCGACTATCTCTCGTCCAAGGGGTTGCCTTGGGGCAAGATCGTCACCTGCCACCTCGGCAACGGCTCGTCGATCACTGCGGTAAAGGACGGCAAGAGCGTAGATACCTCGATGGGCATGACCCCGCTCGAGGGTGTGCCAATGGGCACGCGCAGCGGCGACATAGACGCGTCCGTCGTCGAAATGCTTTGCTCATGGAAGGACATGACTCCATCTGAGGTCGTTACATACCTCAACAAGCAGTGCGGGTTTCTTGGCGTGAGCGGCGTGAGCAGCGACAGCCGCAACGTGCTGGAAGAGGCGGAAAAGGGTAACTACCGCGCCCGTCTTGCGATGGATATGTTTACTTATCGCGTCAAGAAATATATCGGTTCCTATGCCGCGGCGATGGGCGGGCTTGACTGCATAGTCATGACCGGGGGCATCGGCGAGAACAGCGGGCCGCTGCGCAAGGGCATACTCGATGGTTTGGAGTTTCTCGGCGTAAAGCTCGACGAAAAGGTCAACGCCGAGGTTAGACAGCCCAAGGGCATCTTCGAGATACAAACCTCCGATTCGCGCGTCAGGATACTCGTGATCCCGACCAACGAAGAATTGGTCATCGCGCGCGAAACGCGCGACGTTGTCAACGCGATGAAAAGATGAGTCAAACGCGCAAAAATCCGTGCAAATCGTTTGACAAAAGCGCACAAACCATATATAATACGATAGCAACGAGAAAGTAAGGAGGTGTCCGAACATGGCAGTACCCAAGGGAAAAACGTCCAAGGCAAGGAAGCACAGCAGATCCGCCAATTGGAAGCTGAGCGCTCCCGCTATGGTGGAGTGCAGTCATTGCCACGAACTCAAGCTTAACCACAGAGTTTGCGACAACTGCGGTTATTACGACGGCAAGCAGGTCGTTACGGTGGATACCGGCAAGAAGAACTGAGGTCTTTCGGCAAAATACGCGAGGGGCGGCGCGTCCGTCCCTTTTTGTCGCTGTACCGTCCGGCGCGAAAGCGCCGGCGATTTTTTATACGCGTACGCGCGCGTTTTGATTGCCAAAATACGCCGAGGCGTTTATAATGGATAAGAAGAGGTGAAGCATGAAGATAGCACTCGATTGTCACGGGGCGGATCTCGGTCCGCAAGCGGCGGTCCTCGGCGCGCTCAAAGCGCTCGAAAGTTCGCCGTCGCTCCGTTTGATTCTCTGCGGCGTTCCCGCCGATATCCAAGCCGCGCTTGCGGACAAAGAATACGACAAGCCGCGCGTCGAGATCTGCGCGTGCGGAGAGCCGGTGACCAACAACGATCACCCAGGCATGGCGATAAGGCGCAAGAAGGACGCGTCCATGTTCCGTGCGCTGGAACTCGTCAAGAGCGGCGAGGCGGACGCAACCGTCAGCGCGGGCAATACGGGCGCGCTGTTGGCGGGCGCCAACATCATCCTTAAATGCGTTCCGCGCGTCAAGCGCGCGACGATGGCAAGCGTGATCACATCGCTTGCGGGCGCTCCGACACTGATTGCCGACATGGGCGCCAACGTCGACTGCGAGCCGCAGCGGTTGATGGCGTTTGCGATCATGGGCGTCGTCTATATGCAAAAGATATTCGGCGAGAAGTCTCCGCGCGTCGCGTTGCTCAACAACGGCTCCGAGCGCGAAAAGGGCAACAGGCTCAATCTTGCGACCCGCGATCTGCTCGAGGCGAGCGGGCTTAATTATGTCGGTTACATCGAGCCGACCGAGCTGATGAGCGGCAAGACCGACGTGATCGTCACCGACGGCTTTGCCGGCAATATGGCGATTAAGTCGTACGAGGGCATGGCAAAGGCGATGATGTCCGTCATCAAGGACGGCATCATGAACGGCGGGATCAAGTCGAAGGTGGGATATCTGCTGTTCAAAGACGTGCTTAGGCAGGTCAAGCACAAATTTTCTGCCGACGAGGTCGGCGGCGCCGTGTTTTTGGGCGTAGACGGCATAGTCGTCAAGACGCACGGGTCAAGCACCGCGGACAGCTATTGCAAAAGCATACTCAATGCGCAGAAACTCGCCGAGCAAGACGTCGTCAAGGCGATCGCGGACGGTATAAGCGGCTATGACGGCGAGATCGGTTGAAAATAAGATCGGATATGTCTTTTCGGACAAGTCGCTGCTGCGCACCGCGCTTACGCACGGTTCGTACGCGCATCTGCACGGAGGCGACAGTTACGAGAGGATGGAGTATCTCGGCGACGCGCTCGTCGATTTTATCGTCGCCGAAGAGTTGTATCGCCGACACCCTAAAGCCGACGAGGGCGAGTTGACGAGGCGTCGCGTCGCGCTCGTTTCCGAACAGCCGCTCGCGGAGGCGTCGCGCCGTCTCGGGATCGAGGGAGAGATTGCCGTGATCGCGCGGCATATGGGCAAGGATTCGGTGCTGTCGGACGTGTTCGAGTCGCTGACTGCGGCGATATATCTGGACGGGGGATTGCAGGCGGCGCGCAAGTTTGTACTCGGCGCGCTTGCGGATTTGGACGCCGCGAACATCGACGACACGGACGAAAAGTCCGCGTTGTATGAAAAATTCGGGCAGGAGCGCGTGCGGTTTGTCGAGGAGGGCCGCGAAGGTCCCGCGCACAGACCCAGTTTTACGATCGCGCTCTATGTGGACGGACGTTTCGCCGCGCGAGCGACGGGATCGTCCAAGAAAGAGGCGGAGAAGGAATGTGCGCGATGCTTTTTGCGCTCTGCCGACTAAAAGGAGAGATATGAACCTCAAAAAGATAGAAGTGTACGGCTTTAAATCATTTGCCGACAAACTGACGGTGGAGTTCAACGACGGCGTTACCGGCATCGTCGGACCCAACGGATGCGGCAAGAGTAACGTCGTCGACGCAATAAGATTCGTACTCGGCGAGCAGTCTCCCAAGAATCTGCGTGCGGGTAAGATGACCGACGTCATCTTCGGCGGCACGGAGAAAAACCGCAAGTCGCTGTCATTTTGCCAAGTCAGTCTGTTTTTGGACAACTCGCAGCGCATCTTCCCCAAGAGCCCGTTTGACGAGGTTATCATCTCGCGCAAGCTGTTCAAGTCGGGTCAAAGCGAGTATCTGCTCAACAACGAAACCGTGAGGCTCAAAGACATTCTCGATCTCATCCGCGATACGGGCGTCGGCAAGGACGGATACAGCATCGTCGGGCAGGGCAAGATAGACGAGATCATGAATGCCAAGCCCGAGAACAGGCGCGCGATCTTCGAGGACGCCGCAGGCATTTTGACATACAAGATGCGACGCAACGAGACGATCAAAAAGCTCGCCAACGCCAACGACAGCATTGAGAAATTGGGGCTGATCATGAACGGGCTCGAACAACAGCTGGGTCCGCTCGAAAAGCAGCGCGCCGCGGCTCTCAAATACCGCGATCTGCGTGAAAAGCTGTTGGTGTTGGAGTGCAACGAGTTCCTCTCCCGCTCGGACGGCGGAGAGGAAGAGAAGCGCAAACTGCGCGAGGATATAGTCCGCCTTTCCGAGGAGGAGTCGTCGATCGAGAGCGGCATTGCCGAGATAGACGCCCAATACACCTCCAAAACGCTTGACAGGCACAATACCGACGTGATGATAGGCAGGATGCGGGATGAGCAGATGCAGCTCGCGGTCGAGCAGGAGAGTATGCGCGGCAAGGGCAATACGCTCGCAGAGCGCATCTCCAATCTCAAAGAGCAGAAAAAGTCTGAGGAGGAGCGCGCGATCTCGCTTGAAGATCAGATCGAGAAAAAGAGGGAAGAACTCGCCGATCTGATGAATCACCTTGCTATGGCGGACGAAGAACAGGGCGAGTTGACGAGGGAGGTCAAAGCAAAAGAGGACGCCTATTACGCGCTCGTCGCAGAGATCACCGGCAGAGAAAACGAGATAGAGGAAGCTAACCGCGCGATGCTTGACGCACTGGCGAGCATCGCCGACATAAAGGCCGACAAGGGCAAGTTGAGCGCGGAACGCGAGGCCGTGTTGCAGCGCATCGCCGAGGTCGAGGACGAGATCGACATTCTCAAACGTACCGTCGAAAACGAGGAGAACAACAAACGCGCGTTGGAGCAATCCGTCGCCAAAAAGCGCGATCAAAAAGACAAACTTGCGCGCAACAAGAACGAAGTCGCGCGCGAAGTCGCCGCAGTGGAGATGAACATTGCCGACAAGCGCCGCCGCATTGAGGCGATCGCTCAGAGCATTACCGCGATGGACAGCAGGGCTAAGGTGGTGTCCGAATACAGTTTGACTCCCGGGCGCAAGCTGGTCGCGGCGTCGAGAGGCGTGCCCGAGGTCGCGTCAAAGATATTGGGGCTTGTGTCCGAACTTGTTACCGTGCCCGAACAATATGCCGAAGCGATCGGCGCGGCGTTGGGCGGCGCGTTGCACAACGTCGTCACCCGCAATCCCGCCGACACCAAAGTATTGATAGATTTTATGCGTGCGCGCAACCTGGGGCGCGCGACGTTCCTGCCCGTCACGACATACAAGGCGAACGATCTCAGTCCATATCAGACGGCGGTGTTGAACGAGCGCGGCTGTCTCGGCGTGGCGAGCAAGCTGGTCAAATACGACCCGCAGTTTGCGGGTATAGTCAGCGGTCTGTTGGGCAAGACGGTCATCATAGACACCTATGACAATGCGGTCGCCATAAGCCGCAAGTTTCCAAATCTCGTGCGCATGGTCACGCTCAACGGAGATATGTTCGCCACATCGGGTTCGATTACGGGCGGCTCACCGTCAAAACAATCCAACTATTTGATGCAGGAACGCGAGGTGTCGGATGCAAACGCCGAGATCAAGCGTAAAAAGCAGGAGAAGGAATCGCTCGAACGGATGTTGGAATCCAACCGCAGCGAGCTTAAAGAACTCAAAGAACAGCTTTCCGAGTACGAAGAAGAGGTCAAGGCGGCGGAAGTCGCTTTCGCAAAAGAGAACGAGAGGCTCGAACATCTTTGCGCCAAGATCGACGAAGCCGTCGCCGAGATGACCAACAAGGGCGCGATGCTCGATCTGCTCAAAGGCAAACTCAAGGCGATCGAACTCAATCTGGGAGAGATAGACAAGAGCGAGAACGACGTTACCGGCGTTCGCTCGCAGGCGGACGACGCTGCCGCAAAGAGCAAGGAGCAATTCGAAGAAAAGAAGCGTCTGCGCGACAAATATGCAGACGAGTTGTCGTCGCTGCGCGTGGAATTGGCGACTTCGGAGTCGTCGTCGCAAAAACTGTCCGCCGACGTCGAAAGGGTCAAGGGTGAATTTGCCGAGACCAAGGAAAGACTCGCCGAGTGCAAAGAGACGATCGCAAAGACCGCTCAGCGCATAGAACAGGCGGAGTTCGGACTCAACAACGCAGCCGTATCCGAAGCGGACAAAGAGGAGTACGAAAAACTCAAAAAGCGCATCGCCGACGCGGAGGAATACCGCGCGTCCATAGACGGCATCATCGCAGATCTCACTCAGCGCAAGGACGCGCTGCAAAAGAAAGCCGTGACGGTCGGCTCAGCCAAGGCAAAGCAGGAGTCGGCTTTGGAGCGCATAGACGACGTGCTGAAAGCGCTGATCGAAAGATTGAGCGAGGAGTACTCGATACATACATACGAGGAGGCTGCCGCGCACCGCGTACTCGATTTCGACAGGGCGGCGGCAAGCGGAGAGATCACCAGACTCAAGCGCGAAAAGAACGCTCTCGGCAACGTCAATTTGGCGGCGATAGAGGACTATGAGCGCGTCAGCGAGGCGTACGACGAGCAAAAGAAGGAGTACGACGACCTGATCGCCGCACGCACCGATTTCGAAAAGATCATCGACGATCTCTCCAAGCAGATGCTCTATCAATTCAACACCGAGTTCGCCAAGATACAGACCAATTTCCAAGAGATATTCAAGGAGCTGTTCGGCGGCGGCACCGGCAAGCTGGAACTTGAAGTCCCCGAGGACGGAGATATGCTCGAAGCGGGCGTCGAGATATACGCTCAGCCGCCCGGAAAACTGCTCAAGAGCATGTCGCTTTTGTCCGGCGGCGAAAAGGCGCTGACCGCGATTGCGATCCTGTTTGCGATCCTCAAATTGCGCCCGATGCCGTTCGTCATCCTCGACGAGACGGAGGCGGCGCTCGACGATACCAACGTCGAGGTATTCGCGCGGTATCTGCACAAATTCAGCAGCACTACCCAATTCATCGTCGTCACTCACCGCAAACCGACGATGGAACTCGCCGACAGATTGTACGGCGTCACTATGCAGGAGAAAGGCGTGTCGACGATCGTCACGGTCTCGCTCTCCGAAGCGGTCAAACACAGCTCGAGCGATTGAGGAGGCAACATGGGCATTTTTTCAAAGATAGCGCAGGCGCTCAAAAAGACCAAAGAGAACTTTTCCAAAAAGATGTACGAACTCTTTGCGGGACGCGCGCTTGACGACGATTTTTATGACGAACTCGAAGCGATCCTGATCGGCGCGGACGTCGGCGTCACCGCCGCGGAGCAGATCATCGAGGACTTCCGCGACGCTTGCTACCGCGAAAAGATCAAGACGCCCGAGCAGGGCAGAGATCTTCTCAAGAGCATCATGACCGACGCGATAGACTATGAGATCGCGCCGTACGAATATCCGCTCGTCATCCTCGTCGCGGGCGTCAACGGCGTGGGCAAGACCACCGCTTTGGGTAAACTTGCAAAGTACTTCACTCAAAAAGGCAAGTCGGTCGTGTTAGCGGCGGCAGATACATTCCGCGCCGCTGCGGCGGAGCAACTCGAAGTGTGGGGCGAGCGCGCGGGCGTGCGCGTGATACGTCACGAGGAGGGCAGCGATCCCGCCGCGGTCGTGTACGACGCGATCGCGTCTGCAAAGGCGAAGAACACAGACGTCGTGCTTATCGATACTGCGGGAAGGCTGCAAAACAAGAAGAATTTGATGAATGAACTCGCAAAGATAAACAAGGTCGTCGGCAGAGAGTATCCCGATTGCGACTATCGCACCTATATCGTCATCGACGCGACGACGGGGCAGAACGCGCTGTCGCAAGTCGAGGCGTTCGACGAGATCATCGACATGGACGGCATTATCCTCAACAAGCTCGACGGCACCGCGAAGGGGGGCGTCGTGTTTGCGATCTCGGCGGAGCGCGAGCTGCCCGTCGTGTTTGTGGGCGTGGGCGAGGGCATCGACGATCTCGAGGAGTTCGACGCGGAGTCGTTCATCGACGCTTTGTTTGAATAACGCACACAGGGAGGAAAAATTATGGACAGAGCAAGCGACAGGTTCGCGCTGGCGGACGGCAACTTCATCCCGTGCCTCGGCTTCGGGAC
>CALWKU010000059.1 GCA_944381345.1 uncultured Christensenellaceae bacterium | reverse complement strand
AATTTTGCGCGCAGACGAGTCGCGTCCCCGCAGCTCAATCCTTTACGGCTTAGCAAGGGGCAAGACGAAGTATGCGCGCAAAAGATCCGCTCAAAACCTTGCCCTCACCCCGCTTGCGCGGTCCGTTAATAAATTGACGCTTTGACGCTATTTACACGTTCGCTGTTGACAGCATATATTTTATTTTATATAATTAACTTGATTAAGTGATGAGGTGAAAATATGAGGCACGTCAACGCGTCACGCAAGATCGCGGGCATATCGGTATTGACCGCGCTGAGCTTGATCGCGTTTTTGTTGGAAGGTATGCTTCCGCCCATGTTTATTCCGGGAGCCAAGTTGGGGCTCGGAAACATCTTCGTCACGATCGTATTGATCGTCTATTCCCCTCTCGCCGCCGTCGTTGCGGTAATTGTCAAATGCGTGATAGGCAATCTGATCGCCGGGTCGCTGTCGTCGATGCTGTATTCGCTAATCGCGGGACTATGCTCGATCGGGCTTTCGTCCCTGCTCCTGTACGGCTGTCGCAGACTGTCTTTGACTGCGGTGAGCGTCGCTTCGGCGTGCTTGCACAACATCGTCCAATGCCTTGTATTTTGCGGCATATCGGGGACGCCGCAGGCGATCGTCTATCTGCCGTATCTCGTACTCTTGGGCGCGTTGAGCGGCGCGGCGGTCGGCGTGGCAACGCAGCTTTTGCTCAGCCGCGTGCCCGAGGCGTACTACTTCAGGCTAAACCCGACGCTTGCCAAAAATTTTGACGCCGGCGTCGATAATACTACGGAAATCAAAACCGAATAACGGAGGAGACCGTGAAGATAAAAACCAAATTCTTTGCTCGCGGAGTACACATCCCGGACAAAAAAAGCCTAAGCTCCGGCTGTCCGATACGCGAGCTGCCCGCGCCCGAAACGGTGGCGATCGCGCTGTCGCAGCACATCGGCAAACCGGCAAGACCCGTGGTTACCGTCGGCGACGTCGTCGAGCACGGCACATTGATCGCGGAGGCGGACGGAGCAGTCAGCGCCAACGTCTTCGCAAGCGTCAGCGGCAAAGTCATTGCGATCGAGAACCGCCCGCTCCCGCGAGGCGGGACGACCGACTGCGTCGTCATCGAAAGCGACGGCAAAGACAGCGAGACTACGCTGCCGCCCCTCGGCGAGATCACGCCCGAAAACATCGTCGCGCGCATACGCGAGGCAGGCATCGTAGGTATGGGCGGTGCGGGCTTTCCGACCGCCGTCAAGATGTCGCCCAAGACGCCCGTAGACACGCTGATAATCAACGGCGCTGAATGCGAACCGTATCTGACTTGCGACCACAGATTGATGATCGAAAAGACGGACGAGTTGGTCGACGGCGCGAAGCTGCTCGCAAAGGCTCTCGGCGTAGAGCGTATAATTTTTGCGGTCGAACTCAACAAGCCGGACGCGATCGCAAAACTCGACGTCTGTGAGGGCGTCCTCGTCGCCGAATTGCGCAAGCGCTACCCGATGGGTTCGGAAAAGCATTTGATATATTCCTGCACCGGGCGCAGGGTGCCGCCCGGCAAACTGCCCGCCGACGTCGGCGTGATCGTCGAAAACGTAGCGACGGCGTTCGCCGTCTACGAAGCGGTCAGGCTCAACAAGCCGCTCTGCGATCGCGTGATGACGGTTTCCGGAGAGGGCGTCAACGAACCGGCAAACCTGCGCGTGCGCTTGGGTACGTCTTACCGCTATCTTCTCGACGCGTGCGGCGGCGAGACGGACGATGCGTTCGCGTACATCGCCGGCGGTCCTATGATGGGCGCGACGCTGCTCTCGACCGACTTCCACACGCGCAAGACGGACAGCGGGCTGTTGGTGCTGACGGCGCGCCAGGCGTCGATAAGCGCGCCAACCGCGTGTATACATTGCGGCCGCTGCGCCGAGGTTTGCCCCATGCACCTGCTGCCGATGGACATCGATTTCTATACCCTTGCGGGCGACTATGACGGCGCGCGCGACCGAGGCGGAGCGCTCAACTGCATAGAATGCGGCACCTGCGCATACGTCTGCCCCGCCAACCGCGCGCTCGTCCAAAGCATACAGATGTGCAAGCAAAAGCTGCGCGAGAGGAGGTGAACATGAAATATCTCGTTTCGGACTCTCCACACATCAGAGGCAAGCGCACGACGCGCGGCATAATGCTCGACGTGCTGATCGCGCTGCTGCCGGCGACGGTGGTCGGGTGCGTTTACTTCGGCGGCGCGGCAGTCGCAAGCATAGCGATCTCGGTCGCGGCAGCGGTCGCGTCGGAAGTGGTGTTCCGCTTGATAAAACGCGAAAAGATCCAAGACATATTGCGAGGATTTGACTTCACGAGCGTCGTGACGGGGCTGCTGCTCGCGCTGACGCTGCCGTCGCAGGCGCCGTGGTACGTCCCCATGCTGTCGTCCGTATTTGCGATCGTAGTCGTAAAGATGCTGTTCGGCGGCACGGGCAAAAACCTCGTCAACCCCGCGATCACCGGACGCGTGTTCGCATTCATAGCTTTCCAATCGGTCATGGTCTCGGGTTGGATCGCTCCGTCGATGATCGCTATCTCCCCCGTCGCCGTTTCCGGCGCGTCGGGAAGCGTCTCTACGGGCGCGACTCAATTGACGTCCATACTCGGAGGCACGGGACTTACGGTGTCAAATCTAGACCTCTTCCTCGGCACGGGCGTAGCCGGCTGCATCGGCGAGACCTGCAAACTCGCATTGCTCATCGGCGGCGTCTATCTTGTCGTCCGCCGCGTGATCAAGTGGGAATACCCGGTGATCTATATCGTCGTCACCGGACTCGTCGCGTCTGCGATAGGCAAAGACATCGGGCTGTTCGTCCCGTCGATATTGTCGGGCGGGCTGTTCCTCGGCGCTATCTTCATGGCGACCGACTACGTGACCTCGCCCCACACGCGCGCGGCAAATTGGATTTATATGGCTTTGCTCGGCGTGGTGACGGCGGCGCTGCGCGCGGCGACAAAGATAGAGGTCGTATCCTTTGCGATACTTTTGATGAATTTGCTCGTACCTCTGTTCAACGCCTACATCCGTCCGAGAACGTTCGGTGCGCCGTCATTTGTCGGACAAATGAAAGCCAAACTCGCCGCAGCACGCGAAAAGCGCGCTCAAAACCCGGATAAGGAGGACGCGCAATGACCGTCAAACAATTTGTCAGAAGCGAAGCGTTCAAGTGCATCGTCGTGCTGCTTGCGATCGCGTTGGTCGCGGGCGGGTTGCTGGCGATCCTCAACGACGTGCTTGCCGTGAGCGCCGAAGAGCGCACGATGCGCGCGATAGAGAGCGTCTACGGGCAGGAACTCAAATACGAGGCTTTGGAATACGACTCCGCCCAATTGAGCAATCAATACGGCTCGATCGATCAAGTCTATCTGCTCGAAAACGACGCGTATATGCTGCGCAGCACGGGCGGCGACGGCTACAAAAACGGAACCGTCACGATGTGGGTGATCCTGACGCCGTCGGATGACGGGTTCGACGTCTACAAGGTCGTGACGGAAGAATACGCCAAGCAGACATTGATGTCCCAATTCGGCAACTCGTTCTACGCCGTCTACACCGCCCACAACGACGAACTCGCGGACGGAGACGTCTGGTTCACAACGGACGCGAGCGGCATCCAAAACGTCCAGGCGGGCGCGACGATGTCCTCTCGGGCGATAAACAACGCGGTCAACTGCGCGCTGTATTTTGCGCGCAACGTGCTTGCGGGAGGTGAAGTATGACGGGTCAAAGATTCAAACAGATCTCTTTTGACGGATTGCTGCGCAACAATCCGACGTTCAGGCTCGTGCTGGGCACCTGCCCTACGCTCGCGCTGTCGACGGCGGCGTTCAACGGCATAGGCATGGGACTTGCGGTCACATTCATTTTGATCTGCTCCAACGTGCTTATCTCGCTGCTGCGCAAGGCGATCCCCAACGCGGTGCGCATTCCCGCATTCGTCATCATCATCGCAACGTTCGTCACGATCGTGCGCATGGTGTTGGACAAGTTCATCCCCTCTCTTTACGAGTCGATGGGCGTATATCTGCCGCTGATCGTTGTCAACTGCATCATCCTCGGCAGGGCGGAATCGTTCGCAAGCAAAAACAAGGTGCTCGACTCGGCGATGGACGGTCTGTTCACAGGGCTCGGGTTCACCTGCGCGCTTACCCTCCTCGGCATAATACGCGAAGTGTTGGGCAGCGGCGCGATCTTCGGCTATCAATTGTGGGACTTCCGCATAGGATTCTTCTCGTCGTCGGCGGGCGCGTTTTTCGTCTACGGCGTATGTATCGCGCTGTTCAACCACATCTACTCAAAGGCGGAAAACAAACTGCGCAGCAAAAACTTTGCGGCGCGGATAATGCAAAAGCCCGACATCGGCGACCCGCAAAGCGAACTTGCCGAACAGGCGGAAGCGGAGGACGCCGTATCGGCTCAGACTCCCGCCGAGGACGCGGCGAACGCGGCAGTACACGACAACGGAGGTAAAGCATAATGGGTACTTTCTTTACGATCATCGTAATGGCGGTGCTGGTCAACAACTTCGTCGTCGTGCAGTTCCTCGGCATATGCCCTTTCCTCGGCGTGTCCAAAAAGACGAGCAGCGCGCTGGGCATGGGCGTCGCCGTCACTTTGGTAATGACGATCACCTGCCTCATCACCTATCCTCTTTACGAATACATCCTCGTCCCCCTCGGATTGGAATATCTTGAGATCATCGTCTTTATCTTCGTCATCGCGGCGCTGGTGCAGATGATAGAACGCGCGATACGCAAGTTCTCTCCTCCGCTCTACCGCGCGATGGGCATATATCTTCCGCTGATCACGACCAACTGCGCGGTGCTTGGCGTCGCAGAGCTGGTGATAGACAAGGCGCAGATGATGAGCCTACTCGGCATCACGAGCATGAATGTCGGCGTCGCCGTGCTGTACGGTCTGTTCGCCGGCGTAGGTTTCACCGTCTCGATAGTGATCATGAGCGGTCTGCGCGAAAAGATAGACCGTCTCAAACTGCCCAAAGCGCTCAAAGGTTTCCCGATCACTATGATCGCGGCGTGCTTTATGGCGATGGGTTTCTATGTGTTCAACATGATAGGCTGAGGTGGATATGGAAATGATTTTGTGTGCTTCCGTTCAATGGGACAAGGTGGGATTGGTGCTGGGCATCATCGCCGCGCTCGCGGTGCTGTTTGCGGTACTCATACTGATCGTCACCAAGGTGTGTCACATCAACGAGGACGAAAAGGTCGTCAAGATCCTCGAACACCTCGCCGGCGCGAATTGCGGCGGCTGCGGCCATACGGGCTGCGAGGGCTTTGCGCAATGCCTCGCGTGCGGCAAGGCTTCGCTCGACGATTGCAAGGTCACATCGGAAGAAGAAAAGAAAGAGATCGCCAAGTTGATAGGCGTGGAGTTTTCGGCAGCCGAACCCACAGTCGCGGTCGCCAAATGTTCGGGCGGCGTCAACGCAGAGGACAGATACGCCTATGTCGGCAACGACGGCTGTGTATTCCTCAACCAATACCTCGGAGGGCTCAAATTGTGCAGGACAGCCTGTCTCGGCGGAGGCAGCTGCACCGAGGTGTGCCCGGTCGACGCGATCAAGATCAAAGACGGCGTCGCGGTCGTCGACAAGACGGTGTGCATCTCCTGCGGCGCATGCATGCGCGTCTGCCCGCGCGGAGTGATCGAACGCATTCCCTCAAAGGCGGCGGTGTATTGCGCTTGCTCGACCAATTGCAGGGGCAAAGAGACGATGGCGTTTTGCAAACAGGGCTGCATAGGCTGCGGGCTGTGCGCGCGCACCTGTCCCAACGGAGCGATCACGATGAAGGACAATCTGCCGGTGTTCGACTACTCAAAATGCACCGGCTGTATGAAATGCCTCGAAAAGTGCCCGCGCCACGTCATTAAGACGATGTGAACCGCCCGACCGATCTCGGCATAACATAAAAAATTGCGGCGTGCCGTCCGGCGCGCCGTTTTCGTTGCCAAATCATGTTTTAAGCTCGAACGCCTGCTTTTGAGTTTGTCTGCGATATCGTTATCATTCGATCAACCCTTCTTCTTTTCTCTGTACTCGTCGATCGCCTTCTTTATCCACGGCGCTATGCCGAGGTCATCCGTTCGAGGAAGCTGTATACCCGCCTGCGCCGCTTCACGCTCAGTCTTGTCAAACATCTTGTTGTTGAGCCAAAGAAAGAGGAGCATCACCGCGATCGCAAGGATTGCGATCGCTATCGCCGTCACTATCTGTATCGCGGGGGTGAGATTTTCTTCGCCTATCAAATAGCCTATGATCGTACCCTTGACGATCTTGATGATGACTATCTTGTCGACATTGATATAGTCGGGATAGACGTAGTGGTAGTAGACGAGCAGCGAAAAGCCTATGATCGCCGCAGTCCCCGCGATCGGCACCCAAATGTCGCGGTAACCGTGCCGCTGAATGTTGAACATCAACAACAATCCGACAAAGAAAAGCAGCTCATGTTGGATGACTCCGACCACGACGTAGTATGTCGAGGACATACCCGTGACCATACTGTCCGGGGAAAGCATGGTCGCAATCAGATAACCGATCCCGCCGGCCGAGCCGCAAAAAGCCGCGAAGAAACGCATCTTTTTGACGCCTGTCAGCATTGTCGCTCCGATGATAAAATAAGATATGTGCGAGAACTCAACCGGATATTCGGGATGTCCGATGATGCGGTAGTAACCGAATTCGCACGTCTTGTACGCTATCAATACTGCCGCTATACACATCGCAACGATATATGACGCGCGTATATGTCTGTGCAGCCATGCGGCAAGCGCGCCCGATCCGAGCGCTATTATGCCTACTATGGCCGAAAACCACCAATACTGCACGTTTCACCTCATCTCGATCTTAAAAACCGCCTTTTTGACGCGATTGCACTCGCCGTCACAAATGCTCGGCGCGTGCCCTTCTCCGGGCAGAAAAAGCGCCCAGCCGCGCGCTCTCATCGGCAGCAACACGAGCGGCGCGGACGCGGTCTCTATGTCGTTTTGCTCGTCGTAAGCCGTAACTGCGCGCGCGTTGGCGATGTCGGGCACGCCCATCAGCTCGCTTCCGCAAATGATGTATTGAAGATCCGCCCGCTTGCGGTGCGTCTCAAACGTCGCTCCTTCGGCGGCGCGCGGACCATAGGTCATCACGTTGACATATATGCCGTCATCGATGTCGTACCGCCCGTCCGGGGTGTCCGCGCTCATCGCGGCGGCTCTTTTCAGACACAGCGCGACGCGGGCGTCCGCGTCCGCATATACTTTTCCGTCTCTTTCGCAATATATCATGTTCTCTCCTTTTGTTTCATTATACCAAATGCTCGCCCATATGCAAAGTATTTGCCCGACGATATCGCGCGCTTCAACAGCAAAATACTTCCTTGCAACGCCGAGAATGTTGACGAACGGGCGCGATTGCATTATAATTGAATCAGACGAGGAGGAATTATGCAAAACGCCACTGCAAAAAAAATCATTCAAGCCGTGATGATCGTCGTCGCCGCGGCTCTCAACGTTTGGGGGATACTCTCTCTCCTGCAAACTCTCGGACTTGACGCCGGATTGCCATATTTCGACGCATTCCCCAATCTGGTACTTAACTATGTCGTCGTCATTGCGACGATGGCGTGCGGCATAATGCTAATGTCCGCCGCAGCCGCCACTTTTGGCGGCAAGGTCAAAAACGTCTTTTCCGTCGTCGTATGCGCATACAGTACGGTTATGACGGTGCCGCTGCTGCTGGCGTTCGTGCTGATGATCCCCGCCGCCGCGGGCGCATCTCTGCCCGCCTTTCTCCAAGACATGGTCGGCGACATCGTGACCGCGTTTCAGATCTTCCTCGGCGAGGGCGGCGTACAATATCTGATCTATTGTTTGGGCATATTGATGAGCGTCGTCTTTCTCGCCGTGCCGATAGCGTCCACCTATTGCACGGTCAAGGACATAGACTTGATCAAGCTCGTCAAAGAAAAACTCTCCAAAAACAACGCCTCGCAGCACAAAACAAGCGAGGATGCGCCTAAAGACGCTCAATGACGTTGCGACAAAACTGCGCCGCGACGCTGTTTTTGCGAGTTTCGCGCGCTTTTCAGTTCCGCGCTCCCTTTGGGGCGCGGAACAATTTTTTCCGAGACGTTCTTTTAGGCGTAAAGCTGCGCCATTATACGCGCACTCTGCACCAAGTCCCGATAGGCGTATGCTTGACCGCGGAGAAGCGAGCAGATCGAGGAGCGCGAGGATTTATCGATGCGAGCGTACTTTTAGGTACGTGAGCAAGAAACCCGGAGCGCGACAATGATATGCGCATTATACGCGCGCTTAGTACCAACCCGCGAGATGCGTAAGTTTGACCGCGGAGAAGCGAGCAGATCGAGGAGCGCGAGGATTTATCGACGCGAGCGTACTTTTAGGTACGTGAGCAAGAAAACCGGAGCGCGACAATGATATGCGAAGAGCCCGTCATTGCCGGTTGGCAATGACGGGCGTCTTATACGCGGTCAAACAGTTACTGTTCTTCGATATAGCGCGTACTCATATCCTCAGGCTTAACACGCGGATTGAGGATATTCGCCTGAGCTGCGGCAAGTCTTGCGATGGGCACGCGGAAGGGCGAGCAGGAGACATAGGTCAAACCGATGTTGTGGCAGAACTCGATGGTCGAAGGATCGCCGCCGTGTTCGCCGCAAATGCCGAGTTTGATGTCGGGACGGGTCTCTTTGCCGCCCTCGATCGCGATCTTCATCAGCTTGCCTACGCCGATCTGGTCGAGTTTGGCGAAAGGATCGGACTCAAAGATCTTCTTGTCGTAGTACTCGTTGAGGAACTTGCCTGCATCGTCGCGCGAGAAGCCATAGGTCATCTGCGTGAGGTCGTTGGTGCCGAAGGAGAAGAACTCCGCCTCCTTGGCGATCTCGTCCGCAGTAAGCGCCGCCCTTGGGATCTCGATCATAGTGCCGATGTGATATTCCATCTTCGCGTTGTTTTCCGCAAGGACTTCTTCGGCGGTCTTGACAATGACCTCTTTGACGAATTTAAGCTCCTTGACGTCGCCGACGAGCGGGACCATGATCTCGGGAACGACCTTGATGCCCTTCTTGCCGACATTGATCGCAGCCTCGATGACCGCTCTCGTCTGCATCTCGGCAATCTCGGGATAGGTGACCGACAGACGGCAACCGCGGTGACCCATCATCGGGTTGAACTCGTGCAGACTCTCGACGGTCGCCTTGACGTCCTCGAATTTGAGCCCCATCGTCTTGGCAAGTTCGGCGATCTCCTCGTCCTTGTGCGGCACGAATTCGTGGAGCGGCGGGTCGAGGAAACGGATAGTGACGGGTCTGCCCTGCAACGCGGTGTACAGCCCTTCAAAGTCGCCTCTCTGCATAGGCAGGATCTTGGCGAGCGCCTTCTTGCGTTCTTCGACGGTCTTGGAGCAGATCATCTCTCTTACCGCAAGGATACGATCCTCGGCGAAGAACATATGCTCGGTACGGCACAAGCCGATACCCTCGGCGCCGAAGTTGACGGCTACCTGCGCGTCGTGCGGTGTGTCTGCATTGGTGCGGACTTGGAGCGCCCTGTTCTTGTCCGCCCACTCCATGATCTTGGCAAAGTCGCCGGTAACGGTAGCCTGCTCGGTCGGCAGCTCCTCGCCGTAGACATATCCGGTGGAACCGTCGAGAGAGATGTAATCGTTGGTGGTGAACTTTTTGTCCTTGATCCAAAGGATCTTTTTCTCCTCGTCGATCTTGATGTCGGGGCATCCCGCGACGCAGCACGCGCCCATGCCGCGGGCGACGACTGCCGCGTGAGAGGTCATGCCGCCTCTTGCGGTGAGGATGCCCTCTGCTGCATACATGCCTTCGATGTCCTCGGGAGAGGTCTCGAGGCGGACGAGGACGACCTTTTCGCCCTTGTTATGACGTTCGACAGCCTCTTCGGCAGAGAACGCGACCTTGCCGCACGCGGCGCCGGGAGACGCCGGCAAACCTTTGGAAAGCTCTTTCGTCTTTTTGAGAACGGATGCGTTGAACATCGGGTGCAGCAGCGCGTCGAGCTGCTTGGGCTCTATCTTGAGCAAAGCCTCCTGCTTTGTGATCATGCCCTCGGAGACGAGATCGCAAGCGATCTTGATCGCAGCCTTTGCGGTGCGCTTGCCGTTGCGTGTCTGCAACATATAGAGCTTGCCCTCTTCGATCGTGAACTCCATATCCTGCATATCGCGGTTGGCTTGTTCGAGCCTGTTGGCGATCTCTACAAACTGTTTATATACTGCGGGATTGGTTTCCTTGAGGTGGTCTATAGTCATCGGGGTGCGGATACCGGCGACGACGTCTTCGCCCTGCGCGTTCATAAGATACTCGCCGAACAGTCTCTTTTCTCCGGTGGCGGGGTCACGTGTGAATGCGACGCCCGTACCGGAAGTATCGCCCATGTTTCCGAACACCATCGACTGGACGTTGACCGCCGTGCCCCAGCTGGACGGGATGTCGTTCATGCGGCGGTAGACGATAGCGCGCGGATTGTTCCAGCTGCGGAACACCGCCTTGACCGCTTCGATCAACTGCACTTTGGGGTCTTGCGGGAAGTCCTGTCCCTGATCTTCTTTGTAGAATTTCTTGAATTTGGCGATGAGCTCCTGCAGATCTTCGGCAGTAAGCTCGGTGTCCATCTTGACGCCCTTCTGCTCTTTAAGCTCGTCGATGATCTTCTCGAACGAGGACTTGGACGACCCCATTACGACATCGGAGAACATCTGGATAAACCTGCGGTAGCAGTCGTAAGCAAAGCGCGGATTGCCGGTCTTGCGGGCAAGGCCCTTGACGGATACGTCGTTGAGACCGAGGTTAAGGATGGTGTCCATCATGCCGGGCATGGAAGCGCGCGCGCCTGAGCGGACGGAGACAAGGAAGGGATTTTCTTCATCGCCGAACTTCTTGCCGGCGTCCTTCTCGACCTTGGCAAGCGCTTCGAAGATCTGTTCGATGATCTCGCCGGAGCCGGTTTCGCCGTCGTCATAGCATTTTGTGCAAGCCTCGGTGGTGACGGTAAAGCCTTCGGGTACGGGCATGCCCCACGAAGTCATTTTTGCGAGGTTGGCGCCTTTGCCGCCGAACTTCGCTTTGTCGTCGCCGTCTGCCTCTTTGAAAAGATAGACGTATTTTGCCATAATAAACCTCCTGAGTAATTGAATGTAGCTTACTACGCTTTTATTTTACAAGACTTTAGTACCCTTTGGCAAGCGAAATGTAGAAAATTCGAGGTTAATTTTAAGACGTACGCAATAAAGTTATTTCAGCGCGTATACGCGCAGAGGCAAGACGAAACGCGTCGGTCGTCTTAAAGGCGAATACGTCACAAAGAATTCAATTCTTTCAGCGAATTCAGCCTGACTCCCAACCTGTTTTCAAAATATTGGCGATATTTTGGCAGCGACATATCCGTCTTTCCGAATCCGAGCGCGTCGAGCGCGCCTGAGATAAAGTTTTTGAGTTCGGCGGTAGGTTCGCACGACTTGTAGCAAAGGGTATTGAGAGTGGTCAGCGCGAGGGTAAAAAGAGCGGGATTGAAGTCGTTTTCAACAGCCGTTTTGTCCATTATTTCCAACACAGTCCCCGCACAGTAAAAAATGACGATGTCGCGGGTCACCCCAAAGAAACCGTCATATTGATCGCAGCCGGTAATGACGAGTCCTCCCCTGCCGCTCGCAAGCTGATAATTGCCGAAACAAAGCGGAGCAGCAGCATATTTCAGCTTTGCCTTGGGGCTTTTGCTGCCCTTGGCAACAGCGGTCAATTTGCCCTTCCCCGACGCATACAGAGTGACGAGACGGTCGTTGTCCTTGTAGTCAATCGACTTCAAGCAAAGACAATCCAAGCTCACAATGTCCATAAAACCTCGCAGGTTCATCGCCCCTTGAGCTTCTTCCACAAAAGGTAATAACCTATCTTGCCCGTGGAGCGGAACAAGTCTTGCAAAATGTCTTCGGTACGGCGCGTTTCGTCACCCATATCTGTGTTGTGGGCAAACAGCGCCGGTATTATACCGAATGAGTTCAAATATTTTTCTTGTCGTAGCCGAGATCGCCCAGTACGGCGCCCGAGTCTCGCCAATCGGGCTTGACGCGGACGTAGAGGTTGAGGAACACGCGCGCGCCTATCATCTGCTCGATGTCGCGGCGCGCCTCGGTGGATATCTTTTTTATCTTCTCTCCGCCCCTGCCGATGACTATGGATTTGTGCGCCTGTTTTTCGCAGATGACGTCGCAGTCTATCTCGACCAACCCGTCGTCCCTCTCGTCGAACTTATTGACAGCGACTCCTATCCCGTACGGCACTTCGTCGCCGAGAAAGCGCAGCGCCTTTTCGCGGACGATCTCGGAGACCATAAAGCGCATGCTGCGGTCGGTGTAGAGATCCTCCGAATAATATCTTTCGCCCTCCGGCAGCAGCTTTTTCAGCACGGCGGCGACCTCGTCCACACCCTTGCCTTTAAGCGCAGAGACGGGCACGATCGCGTCGACGCCTTCGATATCCTTATACCTTGAAAAAAGCTCGAATATGCGCGCCTCGTCTACGCAGTCGCACTTGTTGACGACAAGTACGAACGGGATGTCCGACGCCGCATATTTTGCTACTATCTCGTCGTCACGGCTGTCGGGGCGCTTGTCTGCGGCGATGATGTACATCTGCACGTCCACGCCGTCTGTCGCCGCGTCCACGCTCTTCATCATGAACTCGGACAGCTTGTTGCGCGGCTTATGAATGCCGGGCGTATCGACAAGCACCGCTTGGAAATCGTCGCCGTTGACTATACCGATAATGCGATTGCGGGTGGTCTGCGGCTTGGACGAAGTGATGCTGACCTTTTCGCCGACTAAGGCGTTGATCAAAGTGGACTTGCCCACATTGGGCTTGCCTGTCACGGCTACGAATCCCGATCTCAATTGTCTTTCTCCTTAAAAACGAATGAACGCGGCAGCAGCTCGTCCGCGCGAATGCGCACGGTACGGTCTCCGCAGCGGACGACTACGTCGCACCCGGGCGCGAACTCGGCGATGACCTGACGGCACGCGCCGCAAGGCATCGGCATCACATCGTCAGAATACACGGCTATCGCGTCAAAGCTCTTTTCGCCGCCGGCGATCGCCGCAAAGACGGCGTTGCGCTCCGCGCAAACGGTCAGACCGAACGACGCGTTTTCGACGTTGCAGCCGCAGTAGATGTTGCCGCCCGCAAACACCGCCGCGCCTATCTTTACTCCGCTGTACGGCGAGTAGGCGTTGCGAGCCGCGTTTTCGGCTGCGGACAAAAGTCTTTCTATGTCCGCGCTCATACTTCCCTCGTGACGCCGCACGCTGACAGCGCCGCTTCTTCGCGGCGTCTCATCTCGGCGCGCTGCTCGTCCGTCTCGTGGTCGAAACCGAACAGATGACAAAGCCCGTGTACGAACAGATAACACATCTCCCGCGTAGCGGAATGTCCGTATTCGCACGCCTGTTCGAGCGCGCGTTCTACACATATCACTATGTCGCCCAACATATATCTGCCCGTTTCGGGATCGACGTCGTCGGCATGGTCGTCTGCGACAAACGGCAGTACGCCGTCCATCCCCGGAAAGCTGAGTACGTCGGTGACGCTGTCCACGCCCCTGTTTTCGGCGTTGAGCGAACGTATCGTCTCTCCGTCGGTCAGCGTGACCTCGACTTCGAACACGTCCTCCACGCCCAACTCGGCGCGCAACGCCGCGTACAGCTTGTCGAAAAGCGCGGCGACAGACGCGTCCGCCGCGCCTGTCTCGTCGTAAAATCCGAGCCCGTTCATCTTCTCTCCTTCGCCTTGGCGTAGTCGATGCGCTTATGCATGGTCGACGGCATTATACGGCAGAGCGTCTGCTTGATCGTAGCAAGATCTTTAATGGTCAGTCGGCAGTCATCCAGCTGTCCCTCGACGATCTTGTCATTGATGACTTTGTCAACCTTGCCCTCCATCTCTTCGTAGTCGGCGGGAGGCTTGGCGCGGAACATCGCTTCGAAGATGTCGCAGAGCATGACGAGCGCACTGTACTTTGTCGACGGGATAGGCCCATCGTAATGATATTCCTTTTCGTCGATGCCCTTTGAACGCTCGCCCGTGATGTACTTGGCTTTCATATAGAAGTACCCGACCGCGCCGTCGCCGTGGTGTTCGAGCGCGGCTTTGACGATCTCTTCGGGCATATGCATCTCTTTGAGCATCTCCGCGCCCGCCTTTGTGTGGCGGGTGATCATGCCCGCGCTGACCTCGGGGATGAGATCGTCGTGGGGATTGTAGCCGTCTGTCTGATTTTCAACGAAAAACTGCGGATTTTTGAGCTTGCCTACGTCGTGATAGTATGCGCACGCCCTCGCCATAAACGGATTGACGCCTATTGCTATCGCGCAGCTTTCGACGAGGTTGGCGACCGACATACTGTGACTGAGCGTACCCGGCGCTTCTTCGCTGAGGCGTTTGAGCAGCGGCTGACGCAGCGATATCAGCTCTTCGAGACTGAAATCCGTCCAAACGTTGGCGATCCTCTCATAAAGAGGCAGACTTGCCGTCATGATGGCGATCGAGATGAGATTGCCGACCGCGGAATAGACCGCGTTTTGCAGGATCACCGATACGTCGGTGCTGTATATCAGCGAAAGCAGCGCGCTGAACGGCGCCATGACAAGCGCGACGATGACCGCGCCCCAAGTCAACTTGAAACGGGAATATCTGCGTCTTATGAGGAAGATCATCGCAAAGCCGGACACCGCCGCGGCGATGCAGCCGAAGATCATCTCGGGCAGGATCGTCACTCCCTCTGCGGCGTTGTTGGCGGCGCAGACGACCATCAACGCCGCAAACGCGGCTATGATCGTCGACATCAGACCCGTCCTGATCTTTATGAGGATGCCGACCGTGAGCGCGACGCACGCGAGCGGCATGGCGAACGAATTCAAAAATCCCGCCGCCAGACAGGACAATATTATGCCTGCGGCGACGGTAAAATAGACGATCGACAGCAATTTGCGGAAAGGCAGCGCGTCTACCTCTCCCGAATTTACTATGTAACGCAAATAGACGTACAGCACCGCGAACAGCACGAAAATGCCGACCGAAGTCGCAGCGAGCGTTTCTACGTAGGTCGTTATCTCTACCGTTTTGAGCGCAAGCATAAGCCCGCCGACGGCAACGACCGCCGAGACTACGAGCAGCGCCGCAAGCGTCAGCACGGTGAAACCGATATTCTTTTTTGTTTCCTTGTCCATCAAGACTCCTTGCCCTTAGCCTCGGCATCGTACGCTTCGACAATTGCCTGTACCAGCGGATGCCTGACGACGTCGGACGACTTGAGCGTCACCGTCTCTATGCCGTCTATGCCGGCAAGCAGCTTGGATGCGTGTACCAATCCCGATTGCTTGTCCGACGGCAGGTCGACCTGAGTGGCGTCTCCCGTCACAACTATTTTACTTCCTTCTCCCATTCGGGTCAAGAACATTTTCATCTGTTCGCGCGTTGCGTTCTGCGCCTCGTCGAGAATAATGAACGAATCGGACAGCGTCCTGCCGCGCATATACGCGAGCGGCGCGACCTCGACGACACCCCTCTCCTGCGCCTTGGCGAAAGAGTCGGCGCCCATCATTTCAAGCAGAGCGTCGTTCAAAGGTTTGAGATAGGGATCGACCTTGGCTTCGAGATCTCCCGGCAAAAAGCCCAACTTTTCGCCCGCTTCGACGGCGGGACGCGCCAGAACTATGCGCGACACCTGTCTGTCACGAAGCGCGTTGCACGCGAGGGCGACCGCAAGATACGTCTTTCCCGTGCCGGCAGGTCCGATGCCGAATACGACGGTGTTGCGCTCGATGGCGCGAACATAACGGGCTTGTCCGTATGTCTTGGCGCGCACGGGCTTGCCGACGGACGTATAAGCGATGATGCGCGTCAACTCGTCTATCTTGTGTTCGCTGCCATGCTCAACGCAAGCCGCCGCCAGGTCGATATACGCCTTGTCTACGGCGTGGGTCTTGCTCTTTTCAAGCAGCAATTCGATCGTCTTTGCGGCTTTTTCCACCGCAGCCGCGTCCTCGCCCCACACCTTAACGCCTCCGTTCGCGGCGGCGATACCGACGCCGAACAGCTTGCGCATATAAGCTACGTTGGCGTCAAGGTTGCCGAACAGCGCGATCATCGACGCGGGATCTTTGACTTCCGCTATCCTTTCTATCGTAATTCCTCCCCGCGGCAGATCTGCCGCTCTGTCTCTATGTATATCTCGGCGAATTCGTATCCGCCGTATTCTCCTCTGTTTACGCCCTCGGAGAGGACGACTCCGTCCGTACCGGACATCAGTTCTTCGCGCGCCTCCGCAATCGCGGCGAGAATATATGCCTCGTCGGTGTCGAGGGTTTTAACGGTCGTCTCCCTGTATACGGTGCGGACTATCTCTATCGGCAAGATCCCGCGCAGCCGTTTCGTCTCAGTATGCGAGGTATATCGTTCAAAGCCGTGATCCGCGTTTGCGCCCCACACCTTCTTGCCGCCCACGCTCACCTCGACTACGGTATGCGTGCGCCCCGTGGGAGATTCTTCCGTATACATGGGCGAAAACAAAAGCCTCCGCGATGCGTACACCCGTGCATATACCTTGCCGTCCGCGCCGGTAGCCGCCCATTGCGGCTCGTCGAGCGTGCCGACGTTGATCTTGCCCTCTATCAGCACGTCGCCGGGCTTTACGACATCTCCGGGCTTGACGGCAGCCGTGCCGTCAAACACCGCAACGCGGGTAACGACCGCATAGCTGTCCGAGACCAACGCTTCGCTTTTCTCCGTCTCGGTCGGCATATGCGCGACTGGAACCGCGGAGATCACAAGCTTATCACCGTCGAAGAACGCCTCGACCAACGCGATCCCGTCAACCTCGCGCTCTATCGCCCGAGCGATCTCATCCGTATCTATCCCGCTTTTGAGCGCATAGCCGGAAAGTCCGCGCTCGACCAATACTGCCCTTATCCTCGCCTCGGAAGCGGCGTCTGCGCCCATGATATCCGCACCGGTAACGAACAGCTGCGACGCTGTCAGCCCTGCGACCACGACCGCAGCCGCAGCCAATACGCCGGCTCTCTTTGCGAGCGTCTTTACGAAATTCGGGCTCAGCGGTTCCGCATTAAGTCCGCGACGAGCGCATACGCGTTGCAGAGCCTCGGCGTCATCGCGCGAACATATTACCGTCAATACTCCGTCAGCAACCGTCACGGCTGAGTGCGGAGCCGCTCTGCGGACGAGCGCGAGCGCTTCGACGACGTCCTTCGCGTAGATCTTGACGCGTGCGGAGCGGTTCATCTCTCCACCTCGACCTTGGTCACGCAACCTGCGACAAAAAGCTGTCCGTCGCCCGTTTGAGTCACTTTAAGAGCTCTGCCGCTCAGCACTATCTCCGCGCCCTTGACGGCGACGGTCACTCTGTCCGCGCTTATTTCGGTCGGTTTGCCGCGGTATTCCGCGACGGCGGCGCCGCCGTCGTAGATCGTCACGGAAAACCGCGGACCTCGCAGCGACGGCAGCGCGTCCTTTATGTCTTGTACAAACGCCATAACGCCTCCGCTCGATTATATGCGGCGGCGATCGCGTTTAGCTCACTCCTCTCCGTCCGATGAGAAGTCGGGGATGTCGCCCGACTGCAATTGCGCGATGTCGTCGTCCGCAGGCATTGCGGGGACGTCAATAGGCGGATACTCCTCGGGCGGAGCGTCGGCGTCGGTGTACTCCGGATAGCCTTGGTAGGGCGCGGGATCGGGCATTGACTCCGACGCTCTCGACGGCTCGGCGTCGTCCCTCTGCTTGGGCAGATATTTGCCCGACGCGGGACGGAATCGCAGCAAGCTCTTTTCAAAGACAAAATAGATGTCGCCTACGGCGCCGTTACGCTGTTTCGCTATTTTAAGCTCTATCGGTTTGGCGTCGGCGTCCGAGTCCTCGCTGCCGGCGTCGTTGAGGAACATGACCATATCCGCGTCCTGCTCGATCGCACCCGATTCTCTCAGGTCGGACAGCTGCGGCGTCTTGACCTCTCTGTCGTCTATTTTACGCGACATCTGCGACAGCACGAGTACCGGCACTTCGAGATCCTTTGCCATCAGCTTGATCATACGCGAGGTGTCCGAGACTTCCTGTTGGCGGTTGCCTTTGCGGTCTTTGGTAGGCTCCATCAATTGCAGATAGTCTATGATGACGAGGTCGAGCCTGCCCAGCTTGTTTTTGAGCCGGCGGCACTTGGACATCACGACGTCCGCGCTGTTGCCGGTCGATTGATCTATGTAAATGTTGCTTTTGGACAGCATATCGTGCGCGGTGAAAAGACTCTGCAACTGCTCGGAAGTTTCCTCGCCCTTGATCAATATGTCCTTTGGAACGCGCGATACGGACACCATCATTCTCTGCACGAGTTCCGCCGCGGACATCTCGAGGTTGAAAGTCGCAATAACCCTGTCGGGGTCGTTGCGCGCGATGTTGGTCGCTATGCTCATCGCAAACGCGGTCTTACCGCAGCCCGGGCGCGCCGCAAGCACTATCATCTGCCCCGGCAAAAAGCCGTTAGTCATGTTGTCGAGATTGCCGTAATGCGTCAAAAGTCCCAAATCCGGCTCCTTGGTCTCGTACACTTTCATCAGCTTGTTCATGACCTCGGTCGCAGGCTCGGACAGCTTGACAAGTTCGCCGCCCTGCGTTGTCTTGCCCAGCTCGAAAATCGCAGCCTGCGCCGACGCGAGGCACTTGTCCGCATCCTCGAGCGTATATGCGTTGTCTATGATCTCGCCCGCAGTCTGTATGACCTTGCGCAGCATGGAATCGCGCTTGACGATCTCGACATAGTATTCGCAATTGGACGCCGACGGTATGGATTCGGTCAGTTCTTCCAGTCTGTCGATGCCGCCCGCTCTCTCGAGCGCGGATCTGCCGTCGCGGTCGACGTCCGCGCCCATGGACACCGAGAGGGTGACTATGTCGGCGGGCATGCCCTTAGCGGCAAGATCTCTGATCGCGGCAAAGATCAGCCTGTCGGACGTGATGTAAAAATCCTCTTCTCGCAGCCGCGAGCCGAATTCCGCAAACAGCGATCCGTCCGTCAAAAACGCGCCGATAACCGCGTCCTCAGCCTCCCGGCTGTGCGGCATCGTCCTGTTGACGGGCAATTTTGCTTTTTCGTTTTTGTTCTGCGGCATATCTCCTCCTTATGCTTCAAGCCGGGAAAGGAAGTCGCTGAACACGCCCATCGCCTTTTCAAAAGGCTTTGGCGAAGTGAGATCGACTCCCGCCAGCTTGATCATTTCAACGGGAGGCATGCTGCCGCCCGCACTCAAAAATTTCCTGTAATCGGCGACCGCGCTCTCCCCCTCTTTGAGAATGCGGTCGGCGATGCACACCGCCGTGATAAGCCCCGTCGCGTACTTGTAGACGTAAAACGACGTATAAAAGTGAGGGATACGGCTCCACTCAAAGCGGATGAGGTCGTCGTTGACGACGTTTTCGCCGGCATAGTACCTGCAATTGAGTTTGAAGTAGATGTCGGAAAGTATCTCCGCGGTCAGCGGCTCGTCGCGTTCGGCAAGTTCGTGCGCCTCAAGTTCGAATTGCGCGAACTGCGTCTGACGAAACACCGTTGTGCGGAACATATCGAGCATATACGACAGCAGATATTCGCGCATAGCCTTGTCGTCTCCGTACTTGTCAAGCAGATGGTAGAGCATCAGAGTCTCGTTGACGGTCGAGGCGATCTCCGCAACAAAGATCGTATATCCGGCTTTGGGATAGGGCTGCGCGGCGTCGGCAAAGTGTGAATGCATCGCGTGCCCGAGTTCATGGGCGATAGTAAACACTTCGCTCGTCGTCTTTTGGTAGTTGAGCAGCACGTACGGATGCGTGCCGTACGCGCCCCACGAGTAGGCGCCGCTGCGCTTGCCCTCGTTTTCGCAAACGTCTATCCAGCCCTGCGTAAACGCCTCGTCGAGCAGCGCGGCGTATTCTTTGCCGAGCGGCGCGAGCGCCTCTTTGACCAGTCTGCACGCGTCCTCGTAAGGCAGTGCAATCTCGGCGTCGGCGACGATGGGAACGTGCAGGTCGTACATATGCAGTTTGTCAACGCCCATGCGTCTGCGGCGCAGTTCGAGATAACGCGACAAAAGCGGGATGTTTTTGTCCACGCACTCAACCAATCTGTCGTAGACGGAACGCGGCACGTCCTCCCTCGAAGTAGCGCGGTCGAGGCAGCTCCCGTACTTGCGGGCGCGCGAATAGAACAAATCTTTCTTCACGTTGCCTGCATAGAGCGCGGCTATCGTGTTGATGTTGGCTTTGAACGCGCCGTGCATACACTCAAACGCCTTTTTGCGATCCTCTCTTACGGGAGAATGCATGACGACGCCGTAAGTTCCGTGCGTCAGCCTGACCTCTTTGCCCGTGCTGTCGGTATACGGCTCAAACCTGATGTCCGCGTTGTCGAGCATACGGAACGCGTCCTGCGCGGTGTCGGCAAACGAACCGGTCATCGCAAGCAGCTTTTCCTCTGCGGGCGAAAGCGTATGGCGCGCGGTGCGTATCAACGACGCGAGCATATAGTCATAGTCCCTGAACGCGGGATCGGCGGCAAACTCGGAAAGTTTTTTCTCGCCCAAAGCGATCAGCTGCGGCGTGACGAACGCGGTGCGCTCGGACAGCCTGACCGTAGCGGTCTCCGCCCTGTCGCATCTCTTTTGCGCGGCGGCGTCGCCGACGTTTTGATCGCGGCGCATAGCGGAAAATACATACAGTCTCTCCGCGCACAGCGACGCCTCGTCGTCGAGTTTTAGACACGCAAGCACGCTGTCGCGGTCTTTGAGCGCGCCGTCGAACGCAGCGAGTCTGTCGCCGTATTCCGCAAGTTTGGCAAACTCCTTCTCCCACTCTTCGTCGGACGGGATGATGTCCTCGAGCCGCCATTTGTAACGTTGTTCTATCTCGTCTCTTTTCATATCAATTGTCGTAGTCCAGCTTGAGGTCGCCGAACTTGATCTTGCCCGTCTTGCGCAGCAGTTCGCACACGCCCCACGAGATGAGCGCGGGCAGCGCGAAGAACAGCAACGCCACGCATATCGCGAACAGCCACCACTTCATATGCCCCTGCGACACGCTCGCCTCGAACGCGTCGATGATGCCGACAAAGCCGCAAGTGCCCATTCCTCCGCCCGACGCGCCGCAACGCAGTTTGAACGCGCACGTCGCTATCGGACCGACGACTATGCTCGCCGCCGTTGGCGGCACGAGCAGCCACGGATTGCGCATGATGTTGGGGATCTGCAGCATACTCGTGCCAAGTCCCTGCGAGATCAGTCCGCTCACGCCGTTCTCCTTGAAGCTCATCACCGCGAATCCGACCATATGCGCCGCGCAGCCGACGACCGCCGCTCCGCCCGCGATATACATAGCCTCTTGCTGTTGGACGGTGCCGTTTGTCAGGATCGCGCTCGACACGGACACCCATATCGCCGCGCTCGACGTCGGCATCGTCAAGAGTATGCCCATCGCTGCGGCTACTATTATCCCCATGAAGAAAGGCGTGATCGCTGTCGCCGCCGCTATACCCTCGCCCAACATATTGATGAGCCAAATAAACGGATAGGCGACGTAGGCGAACGCGAACGCCGTCATGAGACAGGTCAGCGGCACCAGAAGTATGTCGAGCTTAGTCTTGCCCGAAACGAGCATCCCGAGCTCCGCCGCCGCAAGCGACGTGACGTACGCGCCGATAGGGTTGCCGGGCGAGCCTTTGACGATGAGCGCGGCGATCGCGTCGAGCGAGCCGCCGGTGAACGTATCGCCGAGGAATTGCTGCGAATATGCGCCGATAAAGCCCGCGCACAGCGACGCGAACACGACAAGTTTTTTCGCGCCCAAGTGCGACGCAATGCCCGCGCCTATACCCGCGCCCATCAGCACCGAGGCGATGTTGCCGAGCATAACGAGCATATTGCCGAAGGCGTTGTCGCCGACAATGCCGCCTATCGTCTTGACTATCGTGCCCGCGATCAGCGTCACGAAAAGCCCCTGAGCCATGCCGGTGAACGCATCGATGAACCAACGTTTCGCCAGCTTTTTGATGATGTCCCGTACCTTTCGGGCGGGAGTGCGAGGGTCTTTGACTACTGCTTCCTCTGAGGTGTTTTGCGCGTCTTCCGCAATCTTTCGATCGTCTTGCTGCATAAACCACCCTGGATATGTATTCCGCACACTCGTGCGAAACTATATTATAATTATTGCGCGCGCGAAAGTCAACCGCGTGCGCGTCAATACGCCTCCACCGCTTCTACGTCGCCGAAAACGACCGCTCTTCCGCGGCGGATAAGATTGGGAAGAACGTCGGCGTTGACCTCCTCAAAGGCGAGCGAATCATCAAGTCCTTTGAAAGTGATGACCGTGACTATACTCAAATCAGACGTATTTGCGCCCTTAACGCCGCGGTAGACAAAGTCCACGTCGCCGTCGTCAAGCCCGAGATCCTCGGGCGAAACGTCGTAGGCGTCATAGCCGAGCAACGCGTACTTCTCGCGCACTTCGCCCTGCTCGCCCGTGCAGGCGGCAAGACATATGCACAGCGCCGCGACGACCGCGGCGAGAACGACCGCCCTTTTCATCAAAACAGCTCTACCGCTTCGGGCGTACCCGAAAGCACGAAGTTGCCGTCAAGCGCGACTCGGAACGATCCGCCTTCAATCTCATCTTGATGCTCGGCGGCTTTGGCGTCCGAATACTCCTGCGCCTTAGTTTCGTCGACAAACAACACGACCTCGATCTCAGCCGCCGCGACCGAGCCGTCCTCGGAGGCGACGCGGTGAGCGGCAAAGACGTATTCGACGTCATCGGAACTCAGCCCGAGCGTATGCGCGCTGATGTTGTCGTAGAGATAGCCGGCGTTTTCATACTTCGCCCTGACGGCGTCCTTGCTCGGAGTGCACGCGCACAGCAGCAACGTCAGCGCCAAAACGAGCGCGATCGAAACGACGACGACTTTTGATCTTTTCATAACGGATCCCCGCTGTAAACTTATTGCGCGGCAAGACGAAGTCTGCCGCCGATAATATTATAATACTTTTTACGCGCGTTGGCAATGAAAATTTATCTCGTCAGCCAATCGGCGATGTCAATCACCCTCATGTCATCGAAAGCATGCGCTCGCCGGACACGTCTTGAAATGCTTGCGATGTTCGACGACGCCTTTTGGAGACATGCTTATTCCACAAAATCAAGAATTTTTCGATTTTGGTGAATAAAACTAAAAGTTGTTATGCATTTTCGGTCAAAACCTTAGCATTTGCGCTGCTTTTCGCAAACAAAAAGACGGACCGGAGTCCGTCGATTTTGTTTGTTTTGACCGTTATCAGAACAGAGCAACGGCGTCTTTCGTGCCGAATGCAACGGTATTGCCCTTGATCTTGACATACTTGCTTGCTTCTTCGGAGTCGGCGATTTTTTCTTTGATACCGTTTGCGAACGAATCATCATTGGTGGAAATGACAAGAACGCCGTTCGAACCTTTGCTGGCAAGCAAAGCGTATTGAATGGTGGATTCATCGGGATTGATATCATCGTCGGACAATCCTATGAGACTCAAAACCAACATGATAACACTTGCCGATTCGATGGCTTCCGCCGCTTCTTCCGCCTCGCCGCCTATCACGGTATAGCCTTCGCCCTCATACTTTTTTACCAAAGAGCTGTACGACGGGGTGCAAGCCGCGAATGCGAACACTGCGATAAGGGCAACGACCAAAATGGTGCTGACGATTGCTATTCTCTTTTTCATAATTATCCTCCTATGGATATTTTATAGTTTAATTATAGCACCGCACCGCCCTGTTGACAAGCGGTGCGGCAAATATTTTTCACATATTTTTAATCTTTTGGCTCGGGCGTTGCACCCTGTGCAACCGCGTGCGCGCTCTCCTCTTTTGCAAGCTCTTCGACATGGCGTTTGGCTTTGTCGGCGGCCGACTTTGCGTTGACGTATTCCTCGTCGTAGACGCGGATCTCCTTGAAGGGAGGAGTCTCCTTGTTCAGTTCGGCGGCGCGTTCGCGCTCCTTGACGACAAAACGCTTGGATCTGCGAAATACTATGCATATCGCAATAACGGCGACGACGAGCAGCGCGACGAGAATATAAAACAAAACGTCGCCCGATTCGCCTATCGTGGCGGTGCCCTCCTGCGTCTCCGCGACGCATACCGTCAACGCGGTCAGCCCTACGATACAGAGCAGCACGAAAACGGTCAGCAATTTGAGCAATATCCTTTCTTTTATTTCGGTCTTCATGATCCACCTTTTCTATATTATCGCACACGAGACAGAAATACGCAAGAGCGGGACTGTAAAATGCAGGTAAAATATATCCGAACTTTTGCGCGAATACAATGGACATCGCGCGCGATCTGCAATATAATAGAACTATAAATCCAACACAGGGAGGAAGAAATGGACATCTCTCAGCAACAACGTCAAGACGGCGTCAAGTTCATCTGCGACGAGATCGAACACGTCATCAAGCAATTCGGCGACCGCGATCCCGGCTCGGATGGCGAAAACAAGGCGCTCGCCTACATGAAGGATCAAATGGCGGAATACTCCGACGAAGTGCGCAGCGAGACCTTCAAGGTCGCCCCGCACGCGTTCTTCGGTTGGACGTACATCACCGCAACCTGCGCGCTGATCTCGATCATTACGCTGTTCTTCGCGCCGATCGTCAGCCTCGTGCTGGTCATACTCGGACTGCTGCCGATGATCGGCGAATTTGTATTCTATCGCCAAATGATCGACTTCATGTTCAAAAAGCGCACTTCGGGCAACGTCATGGGCACGATCAAGCCGACCGGCGAAGTCAAACGCCGCATCGTCCTCAACGGGCACTCGGACGCGGCGTACGAATGGCATTGGCATCATGTCGGAGGATACTATCTCTTCCTCACCAGCATCATCATCCCGGTGATCTCGGTCATCTACACCATCGTCGTCTCCGTTGTGGCGATGGCTACGACCGGCGTCGTCGGCACTCCGTCGGGCGCGGCGCTCTATATGGCGATCGCGTCGGTGATATTTGTGCCCGCGCTGCTGTGTTTCTATATGTTCTCGGACACCAAGAAGGTCGTCCCGGGCGCAAACGACAACCTCACCGCGTGCTATATGTCGATCGCAGTCCTCAAATTGATGCACGACAACGGTTTCCGCTTTGAAAATACCGAAGTCGTCGCCCTCGTCACCGGTTCGGAAGAGGCCGGTCTGCGCGGAGCAAAGGCGTTTTGCAAACTCAATCCCGAATACGGCTTGGAACCGGGCATAGAGACCATCTTTGTCACCTACGAAACTCTGCGCGAGTTGGAACACCTTGCAATCTACAACCGCGACCTCAACGGCACGGTCAAGGTGGATATGCCCACTTGCGAGTTGGTCAAGCGCGCCGCCGCCAAGAACGGCATGGATCTCAAATTCGGCTCCGTCTATGCCGGCGCGACCGACAGCGCGGCTTTTGCTCAGGCGGGACGCAAGTCGACCTGCATCGCCGCCATGGCTCCGCAAGTCAAAGACTACTACCACACCCGCCGCGACGACTACGACAACCTCAGTCCCGAGTGTCTATCAAAGGTACTCGACATCACGATCGACTTCATCAACGAATTCGACGAAAAGGGCTTGCAAGGCTGAACTCAAAAAATTTACGGCGCCGTCGAGGCGCCGTATTTTTTTATTTGTCGTCCTTTTTCTTTTTCTTTGCGCTTTTCTCGACCTCTTTGACGTCGGAGCGGTATTTCTTGACGCGGTCGATCACCTTACCGCCCTTGTCCGCCGCCTGCTTTACCGAATGCATCTTTGCGGACGCCTTTTTCTTGGTCTCCTGCATCTTTGCCGCTATGCCCTTCTTTGCGGGTTTTTGCTCGGAGGGAGGCTGCGCCTCGGGCGCGCTTTGTTCGGACAGAGTCGCCGCCGCCTCTTTTGCGGGCGCGTCTTCGACAATGATATCCTTGACGTCGTTCACAAGCCCTTTGCGCAGCCCGCTCTTCTTCTCTTTGAGTTTTTCTTTGCGCTTGCGCTTGACGATCTTTCTAACGGACGAGACGATCTGGAAGATGACGTACGGTATGGAAACCGCCGTCAATACGATCGAAAAGGTCGATCTGTCGTTGTAGACGGTGTTGAACACCACCGCTATCGTCAGCAGCAGGTTGAACAATTTTAGACACAGTTTCATTATCTTGAAACTGCTTTTGTAGTCCTTGACCGCCGAACCGAGCCGCGCGTTGCTTCTGCCCATGAAGATCATTGCCACAAAGGCGACGAAATATGCGGCGGTAAACGCGATCAGCAGGTAAGGCAGCCATGTTATCTCCGCGTTCTTGCGGCTCATCGTGATGACGATGAACACCGAATAGGCGACTATGTAAAGCAAATTCCACAAGATGAACAGCGCTCTGTACGCCTTGCTCAGCTTGGAAACCGTCTCCTGCGCTTTTTCCGCCTTTTGGGCGAGTTTGCTCTTCGGGGCGCTATTTTCTGCCATAAAACTTCCTCCGAGACCATGATAGCTTAACCGCGCCCGTTCACGCAAGCGTTTGAAACAAAAAAATGAGACGCTTTCGCGTCTCGGGCGCCTTGCGGCGGTTCGGCTCACGCCTTTGTGAAAGTCGTATTGTTGCAATTGGGACACGGCGGCATCTTGTCGTCCGCGCCGAGTTTGAGACAAAAACCGCAGTTGCAGCAAGTGTAGCTGCCTCTGCCCGGTCTCTCGCCCGTCTTGTACTGGCATACTCTCGACATAAAGGTTACCTCCTTGATTTATGTAACCGCTATCCCGAGTGTTGCCGTTGAACCGAAAAAGATACTACCTGTCCGTAATGTCGTAGCCTTTCTTTTCGCTCCTGCCGTATTGGCGGTCGAAGTTCTCGCCGTTCTTTTCGAGATATCGGCAAAACAGCTCGTCCGCGTCCATGCCCGCGGTCAAACACATACTGACAAAGAAATGCAGGATGTCCACAAGTTCCGACTTGACGCGGTCGTCGTCGACGGGCTTGGGGTTCTTCCACCACTTGAAATTGACTTCGTCCAGCAATTCCGCAAGTTCGGACAGCATGGCGAGCGTTTTGCGCTGTATCCACTCGCATTCGTTTTCGCGGCTCGGCGCGTCCAGCCCGCGCCTTTGGCGGATGTCGCCGTCAAGCTGCGCCTGCAACGCGAAGATCTTGTTCAGCTTGTCCTCGTCGCCTCCTATGATGTCTTTTATCTTTTGAATGTCCATATCCGCCTCACGCTCTGTCCGCAAACCGCTGCAACAGATCTTTGTCGACCTCTCTGCCGACATACGCGACGCACGCGGCGGACAGATCGAGTTCGCCGCCGATCGCTCGCCCTACGCCGTCATAGTCGAGAGCGTAGATGTCCCTTATCCTCTTGTCGAAATCGAACAGTTCGTCCGTATAGAGCGCGTGCTTGGCAAACAGGCGCATTATCGACCCGCTGCTCTCCTGCCCCAGAATGTACGCGCCGCGCAATTGCTGAACGCCCCTGTCAAATTCCTCGCGCGTCAAACCGCGCTTGCGGATGTCGGCGACGACTTGCGCCGCGACGTCCGCCGCCTTGCCGACCGAATCTCGATTTGTGCCGATATATATGTTGAGCGTGCCGTTGCCGACGTATGTGCCCTGATAGGAATAGACGTTGTAGGCGAGCCCTAATTTTTCGCGGATCTCGAAGAACAGGCGGCTCGACATCCCCCCGCCCAAAATCTGATTGAGCAGCATCACCGCAAGGTCGCTCTCGGCGTTGTACTTGACGGACGGCATCGTCACGATGATGTGCGACTGCTCGATGTCCTTAAAGCGGTAATTTTGAACGGGACCGCCGCTGCGCGGCGCGTCGCGCCACTCGCGTTCCCCTGCCGAAAACCTGCCGACAAAATACTTTTGCACGATGTCCTTTGCGCGATCGAAGTCGAGGTTGCCCGCAATCGCTATCACGGTGGACTTGACGCGGTAGTTTGCGGCGATGTACGCCGCAAGATCTTCACGCTTGAATTTTTTGACGTTGCCGCGCGTGCCAAGTATGGGCATCCCCAAAGGATTTGAACCGAAGTAGCCCGCCGCGGCAATATCCGCGCATACGTCGCCGTAATCGTCCTCGGACATCGATATCTCCTCGAGTACGACCTTTTTTTCACGTTCAAGCTCCTCCGGGTCGAGTTTGGACGCAAACAGCAGATCGGACAAGATCTCCGCGCATTTCTCGCTCGCGTCGTCCAGCCCTATCGTATAAAAACAGGTCGCCTGTTTTGTCGTGTAGGCGTTGATCTGCGCGCCGAGCGCGTCCACTTCTTTGACGATGTCGTAAGACGACCGCGTCGCCGTGCCCTTAAAGAGCATATGCTCGATGAGATGTGATATCCCGTTGTTTTCGGCGCTCTCGTTGGCGCTGCCCGCCCCGGTAAGTACGCCGATCGCTACAGATCTCACTCCGTCCATCCTCGCATGGACGAGCCGCAGACCGTCGCAAAATTCAAAAAGCGTTGTATTCATGTTGTCACCTTTATATGTGATTATATTATATTGTGCGCCAAAAGTAAACATTTTCGCCGCACTTGCCGCCGCATACGACGGATAGCGCCGCCCGGCATACGCCCGAAAGCGGCGTCATATTCTGTAACGATGAACAGAAAAATCAAGCTCTCTCCCGCAGGCGTAGCAGCCGCCGCAAACGTGATCATCCTCGTGATGCTGTTTTCGCTTGGACTGTACGCATTCGCCCCGCACGGCGAGGACGCTCCCGTCTCGGCAAGCGGAGGTCCTGTCTTTTCCACCGACGCCGAAGGAAAGGTCGCTCTGATGTTCAACGTCTATCAGGGCGAAGAATATGTGCTTAAAGCTCTGGATATCCTGGACGCGCGCGGAGCAAAATGCACGTTTTTTGTCGGCGGCTGCTGGGCGGACGACCACGTCGACATCTTGCGGGAGATAGCCTCCCGCGGTCACGAACTCGGCAATCACGGCTACTTTCACAAAGACCATAAGGGAATGAGCGACAAGGACAACCTCGCCGAGATAACACCGACCAACGCATTGATAAAAGCCGTCACGGGACGGCAGCCGACGCTGTTCGCTCCCCCGTCGGGAAGTTGGGACGACACGACCGTCAAGACATGCGACGGTCTCGGCATGAAAACGATCATGTGGAGCCGCGACACGATAGATTGGCGCGACCAAAACGCTGCGGTAATCTACACCCGCGCGACAAAAAACTTAAAAAGCGGCGAACTGATACTCGCACATCCGACCGCCTCGACGATAGAAGCGCTGCCCTCGATTTTGGAATACATCGACGGAGCAAAATTGCAGGCGACGACCGTAAGCGGAATGCTTGCCTGACGGCAGAAGCGTGAAACGTCCGCTTTGCGGACGCAAAATATCGCCTGCGGCAAAGAAACGTTGCCGCAGGCGATATGAAAACCCCCGCTGTCGAATGACAACGGGGCAGAACTTTCATATTGCAGGCTCAGTCGAGTTTTTTGATAAGACTCAACGCGATGCCCTTGTCGGTGATATCGAACACCTTGACCAACACCTTGTCGCCGACATTGACGACGTCCTCTACCTTCTCCACTCTCTTTTTGGAAAGTCTGGATATGTGGATCATTCCGTCCTTGCCGGGAGCGATCTCGACAAATGCGCCGAAACTCGTCGTGCGGACTACGACGCCTTCAAGTTCGCTGTCGACTTCGGGATCGTTGGCGATGAGTTCGATGGTCTTGCGCGCCTTGGCGATCATATCCTCGTTGGGACTGGAGATGTAGACGTCGCCGAAGTCGTTGATGTCGATCTTGACACCGGTCTCGTCGATGATCTTGTTGATCGTCTTGCCGCCGCTGCCGATGACCTCTCTGATCTTGTCGGGGTGGATCTGGAAGGAGACGATCTTGGGCGCATACTTGGACAGATGCGCTCTGGGCGCGGGAAGTACGGCGAGCATCTTGCCGAGGATCTCCAACCTGCCGTCTCTCGCCTGAGCGAGCGCCTTGCGCAGGATCGCCTCGTTGATGCCCTTGATCTTGATATCCATCTGGATCGCGGTGATACCTTCGGTAGTGCCTGCGACCTTGAAGTCCATATCGCCGAGGAAGTCCTCAAGACCTTGGATGTCTGTCAACACCTGTACCTTGGACTTGTCCTCATTGCTGATAAGTCCCATTGCGACGCCCGCGACGGGTCTCTTGAGCGGAACGCCCGCATCCATCAAAGCAAGCGTAGAGCCGCATACGGACGCCTGCGAGGTGCTGCCGTTGCTGGACAATACTTCGCTGACCGTGCGGATCGCATACGGGAAGCTGTCCTCGGACGGGAGCATGGGTTCGAGCGCTCTTTCTGCGAGCGCGCCGTGTCCGATCTCGCGTCTTCCCGGGCTCTTCATCGGCTTGGCTTCGCCGACGCTGTACGGCGGGAAGTTGTAGTGGTGAATATATCTCTTGCAGACCTCGTCGTCGAGACCGTCGAGCTTTTGCACCTCGGAAATGCTGCCGAGCGTACAGCAGGTCAAAACCTGGGTCTGACCTCTGGTAAACACGCCGCTGCCGTGAACTCTCGGCAAAATGCCGGCTTCGCACCAAATGGGTCTGATCTCGGTCAGCTTTCTGCCGTCGGGGCGAATGCCGTGATCGAGGATCTTTGCGCGGACCTTTTGCTTTTTCATCGCGTAAAGCACTTCGCCGATGTCTTTCTTGCCGTCGGGGAATTGCTCCGCAAAATGGGTGTAGACGTCCTCGTCGAGGTCTTCTTCCGCCTTTTCTCTCTCCTTTCTGTCGAAGTGATTGAGTACCTCGTCCATCTTGTTGTCCGCGTACTCCTTGACCGCAGCTTCGATCTCCTCGGCAGGATGATAGAGATCAGGCTCGAACTTTGGCTTACCGATCTGCTTTTGAATGTCCTCGATGAACGCGACGATCTTCTTGATCTCCTCATGTCCGAACAGGATCGCGCCGATCATCTCTTCTTCCGTAAGCTCGTTTGCGCCAGCCTCGACCATAAGGATCGCCTCTTTGGTGCCGCTCAGAGACAGATGCAGTCTGCTTCTGTCACGCTGTTCGGAGTTGGGGTTGATCACATATTGACCGTCGACATAGCCGACGACGACCGAGCCGGTCGGACCCGCCCACGGAATGTCCGATATCGTCAAAGCGACCGAGCTGCCGATCATAGCGTAGACTTCGGGCGGAATGTCGGTGTCGACCGACAGGCAGGTAGCTACGACCGCGACGTCGTTGTAAAATCCCTTGGGGAACAGCGGACGCAGCGGTCTGTCGATGAGTCTCGACGTCAGGATCGCCTTGTCGCTGGGTCTGCCCTCGCGCTTTTTGAAACCGCCGGGAATCTTGCCGACGGAATACATCTTCTCCTCAAAGTCTACGCCGAGAGGGAAAAAGTCGATCCCCTCGCGCGGCGCCTTCGCCATCGTCGCGTTGACCATAACGGCTGTGTCGCCGCATCTGACAAGGCAGCTGCCGTTGGCTTGCTCGCAGTAAGCGCCGGTCTCTACGGTCACTTCCCTGCCGCCGATGACGGTGGAAAAAATCTTTCTCTCCATTACTAACCTCCAATTAGTGCTTGTATATTTCTTATTTGTGTTGCCGAATTATGAGCGGCGCAACGCCGCTTTTCAAAAAAATCGGGTCGCCGCTTTCGACAACCCGATTGTCTTGTTACTTTCTCAATCCGAGCTTTGCGATCAATGCGCGATAGCGCTCGATGTCGCTGTCTTTGAGATAGTTGAGAAGATTGCGCCTCTTGCCGACCATCTGTTTGAGTCCTCTCATGCTGTGGAAGTCCTTTTTGTGGACGGCGAAGTGTTCGTTGAGCTTCTCGATCCTTGCCGTAAGCAGGGCGATCTGAACTTCGGGCGATCCTGTGTCGCCTTCGTGCTGTGCGTATTGAGCGATGATCTGCTCTTTGGTCAAATCCTTTTCCATTTTTTAGCCTCCGTTCTTTGGAAAAATTTTTGTCCGTCGTCTCAGTGCGCCGTCGGAGATTCGAGCGTCCGAGCCGCGGTTCGTGTGATATATTAGCATAATGCGCGCAAAATAGCAAACATTTTGCGCTACTTTGCAAAATATTTCGCGCAGCCCGTCAAATCGGACGGCGCGGAAGATCCGCAAAGACGCCGCTACTGCGCTCTCTTGCCCCGACGCGCCTCGCATTCGCCGAAAAATTCACGGCGTTTGCGCCACACCTCTTCGCCGCGCTGCAAGTAGACGTCCAAGCCCTTGGGGTCGGCGTATCTCTCCACCCGACCCGCCTCGCGGTCTACAAACTTGGAAATTCCGCCCGCGCCGCAAGCGACGATAGTCGTCGTCTCCTCCATTATATCCACGTTGTAGACGCATTGTCTGCACGGCTTGCAGTAGCCGACGTTTTCGAGATTGCCGCTCATATATTTTTGGCGGTACATATAGTACGGCACATAGCCCGCGGCCTTGCACGCCCTGTACGCATAGTCGACCATCGCCGCCGCGTCGCTCTCGGACGTGTTGTCGTAGCCGCCCGATTTGAGCGCCGAACCTTTTTTGAGCGCGAGAGTGTGTACCGTGACGTTGTCGGGCGCGAGCGCGATCACGCCGTCTACCGAACGAGCGAACATCTCGGTCGTCTCGCCGGGCAGCATTGCTATCAGATCGACGTTTATGTCGAAGTCATAACTGCGCGCCTCTGCGTATTTTGCGAAAAACTCTTCGACGGTATGCTTTCTGCCTATTGCGTCCAACGTTGCTTCGTTGAGAGACTGCGGATTGACGGATATGCGCGTGACGCCCATTTTGTCCATAATTTTTAGCTTTTCCGAAGTGATCGTATCGGGGCGTCCCGCCTCAACGGTGAACTCTCTTGCGGGCAATAGCGACAGCGCGTTCAACACCTCGTGAAACTGCTCGTCGGGAAGAGAGGTCGGCGTCCCGCCTCCGACATAGATACACCTCAGCCTGTATCCAAAGTCGTCGATTAGCCTAGATGCGTCCCCGATCTCCCGGCACAGCAGCTCGGCATAGAGGGGAACATTTTTTCGTACCCTGTCAAGCTCTGCCGAAATAAAAGAACAGTAGGCGCAGCGGCTGGTGCATATCGGGATGTTGACAAAGAGATCGACCTCGTCGGGATCGCTGTTATAGACGCTTTGCTGAGTATCGACTATCTCCTTGATGAGCGTCCTCTTGGGAGCGGAAACGAACAGCTTTTTCATCTCCTCGTCTGCATCCTTCCCTCTCGCTTCAAACTCGTGCCATAGCTTGGTCGGTCGTATGCCGGTGAGCGAACCGTAAGGCTCCGCCTCGCCGAGAGCGTCGGAAATAAATTTGTAGACCGCCGACTTGGCAACTCTTTTAATAAATGCTGTTTTAGCTATATTATCTCTGAATTGCTCTGATTTTTCGCTTATTTGATAACTATTTTGACTTAATAATACACACTTGACGACTACATTGACAACGCCGTTTTGCTCGTCCGAGCAGACATTTACCTCAAAAGGCGCCCCGTTTTTGTCCAAGACGAGCTTGTGACGAAACAATTTGATCTCGTCCTCAAACTCGGTAAAAAAACGCTCCTCGTTGGTCGTGAGCGCAATCGCCGTCTTTTCATCGATGATATCGGTCATATCATTCTCCGTCCGTGATAATGGGATTGTGCATACGCTCGCAATCGAGCGAAGTGGCAGCGCCGTGACCGGGCAGGACTATCCTGTCGCCGTCCAGCGCGAACAGTTTTTCGATAGACTTTTTGAGTTTTGCAAAGTCCCCGTGATAGCCGTCCACTCTGCCGTAAGTTCCCTTCATCAGCGTGTCGCCGACAAAGATCGCGTCGCCGAAATCAAAACACGCTCCTCCTTCGCTGTGGCCCGGCGTCCAAATGACGTCGCACTGCCCTGTCGCCAGATCGAGCCTCTCTCCTCCCCTTAAACGCACGTCAGGTTCAAAGCCCGCGATCGCGTCCACGCCAAACTCTGCGGAGAAATTTTTGTACGGATCGTCCAGCATTACGATATCCGATTCGTGCATAAAAATTTTCGCGCCCGTCTCACGTCTCAGATCCGCAACGCCGCAGATATGATCGAAGTGACCGTGCGTGATCAGTATCTCTTTGAGCCTGTATCCGGACGTCTCCAACGCTCCTGCGATCGCAATGCCGTCCGCCCCGGGATCGACTGCGGTCGCCGTCTTGGTCTCCTCGTCCGTCAGGATATAACAATTGGTCCCCACGGGACCGACAACAAGTCTTGCTATGTTCATATCACTTCTCCACCACCATCGTCACGGGTCCGTCAAGCGACGCGTCGATGTGCATATGCTCGCCGAACGCACCCTCGGCGACTTTTCCCAAGTGTTCACGAAATCTCGCGAGCGCGTGGTCGTACAGAGGTTTTGCGACGTCGTAGTGTGCGGAATGCGAAAAATCCGGGCGTCTGCCGCTCGCGGGATCACCGTACAAGGTGAAATTGCTGACGCACATCACCGCTCCGCCCACGTCTTTGAGCGAAAGATTGAGCTTGCCGTTCCCGTCGCGGAAAATGCGCATATTGACTATGCGGTCGACGACATAGTCCACCTTGGCGGCGTCGTCCTCGTTGTTGAAACCGACAAGCACGACAAAGCCCGTGCCTATCGACGAGACGTGCCGACCGTCAACGGACAGCGACGCGTGATTTACTCTTTGAACGATCGCCCTCATATTCTCATTGCGCCGTCCTGCGCACCGAAGTGACGTCTTTTAGCGCCTCTATCTTGGCGATGAGGTCGTCTAAGTCGTTGATGTTACCTATCTCCACGCCCACGGAAATGCTTGCAGTGCCGTTCTTTTCAGACCTCGCGGCAATGTTGGTCATGGAGATCTTCATATTTGCGATGAGCGTCGCCACTTCGACGACAAGCCCCGGTCGGTCTATCGCCGTTATGCCGAGCGTTGCGACGAAGCGTTTGTTCTCGTTGCGGTCGATGGGCCACTCCGCCTCGATAAGGCGTTCCGGTTCGAGATATTTGACGTTTGGACAGTCCGCGCGGTGTATCGTCACGCCGCGGCTGCGCGAGACATATCCGATGATAGCGTCTCCCGGGACGGGCGTGCAGCAATGCGAAAAGCGTATTTTGAGGTCGGAGTAGCCCTTGACGATGATGCCGGTGTCGCCCTTGCCGCGTCGCTTTTCCGGTCTTTCCTTGATCTCGAGCGGATCTTTTCGCTCGACCTTGTTGAATTCGAGCAGCTTTTGCATGACCTGCGCGGTTGTAAGTTCGCCGTAGCCGATCATCGCAAATATCTCGTCGATGTCGGTTACGTTATACTTTTGACCTACGTAATCGCGCCATTGCTGATTGGCTGTCAGCTCCGCCGCCGATAAGCCCTTGTGCTTGGCGGCGACGTCGAGCATATCCTTGCCCCGTTTGATGTTGTCCTCTCGCATCTCCTTTTTGAAGAAACTCTTGATCTTGCTCTTTGCGGAGGGCGTTTTGACGAATTTGAGCCAATCCCTGGACGGACCTTTTGAAGTCGCGGACGTGATCGCCTCGACGACGTCGCCGTTTTGGAGCGTTGTGTCTACCGGCACCATTTTGGAATTGATCTTTATGCCGACGCACCTGTTGCCGACCTGCGAGTGTACGGCATAAGCGAAATCTATGCCCGTCGAGCCTGCCGGCAGGTTGAACACGTCGCCCTTGGGGGTGAACACGAAAACCTGGTCGACATAGAGGTCGAGTTTGAGCATATCGAGATATTCTTTGGAGTCGCTGACGTCGTTTTGAAGCTCCATGACGCTGCGTATCCATGCGAGTTTGTTCTCGTCGAGCGTCGTCGGCTCGCCGCCGGTCAAGCCCTGCTTGTACTTCCAATGCGCGGCGATACCGTATTCCGCAATGCGGTGCATCTCGTGCGTGCGGATCTGGATCTCAAACGGCGAGCCGTAGCTGGACAGCACCGTCGTATGCAGCGATTGATACATATTGGTCTTGGGGACGGAGATGTAATCCTTAAATCTGCCGGGGAGCGGCTTCCACATAGTATGTATCGCGCCGAGTACCGCGTAACAGTCACGGACGGTGTCAACGATGATGCGCACCGCGGTGAGATCGTATATCTCCTCAAAACTCTTGCCCTTTTGCATCTTGCGCCAAATGCTGTAAAAGTGCTTGGGGCGTCCGTTGATGTCGCCCTTTATGCCCAATTCGTCCAACATTTTGCGCAGATCCGCCGAGATCGCGTCGACGACCTTTTGGCGCTCGCCGCGCGTGGACGCTACCTTTTCGGCGATCGTATAGTAGTCCTCGGGGTGCAGATAGCGCAGACACAGATCTTCGAGTTCGCCTTTCAGCCCCGAAATTCCCAACCTTGCAGCGATCGGCGCGTATATGTCGAGCGTCTCTGTCGCTATCCGCTTTTGATCGGCTTCGTTGCGGAAAGACAGCGTGCGCATATTGTGCAGTCTGTCAGCCAGCTTTATTATGACGACGCGGATGTCGTTGCTCATCGCAAGGAACATTCGCCTGAGATATTCCGCCTGCTGATCTTCGCGGCTCTTGAAATTGAGCTTATTGAGTTTGGTGACGCCCTCGACGAGCATGACGACGGAGTGTCCGAATTCCTGATCCAGCTCCTCCTCGGTGACGGACGTGTCCTCGATGACGTCGTGCAAAAGCGCAGCTATCACCGTATCGGTATCCAGCCCGAGGTCTACGAGGATTGTAGCGACGGCGATCGGGTGGACGATGTAGTCGTCGCCCGACTTGCGTTTTTGCCCCTCGTGAGCGCGCCTTGCGAAATAGTACGCCTTGGTTATGCGGTCGTAGTTCTGTTCGCTGAACGCGCTTTGGATCTTGGAGAGAAATTGATCGTCATCCATCGATTTTGCACACTCCCGCAAGCGCACGGTAAAGAGCGCTCGTCTCCAAAGAGGTCTTTTCGACCTTTACACATTCTATTTTAGCACCTATCGTCAAAAATTTCAATGCCGAAAACACATAAAAACAGATGAGGAATGCCGTTTCGTCTGCGCCGCACGCATCTTTGACCGCATCATACAGCTCGCGGACGGTGCGGACAGTTCCAACCGAACAGACCGACCTGATCGCGCGGTATACGGACGCGAACGTCTCCTTCGGAGGAAAATGCGCGGCAATCGAACGCGCGAAGGAATCGTCGCCCGAAGTATATACTTCGGCGTCCGGCGTAAGCGCGGCGGCGGTCGCGCCGATGATCGGAGCATCGAGATAAACCGCCTTGCGATAGTAAGGCAGCGGCACGCGCGGACAGACGACCACCGCGTCCTCGGGAGTGAGCGACGGAGCGGCGGCAAAATAGCATTCAAGTCCGTTAGCCTTTGCAAATTCCGCGCCCTTCGCCGAGCTGAACGCGACATAGACGACGCCCATCCCCGCATCGCTTACGGAGCCGTCCCACAGCGGCAATTCCGTTTCTTTACCGCCGTCGTCGCGCGACGTGCGGCGGAGCAGATATTCCGCGCATTCGGCGTCGGTGGGCATCCCAATGGGCAGCACCTTGCGTACGATCGCCTCCGCGCGCTTTATATTGTTGAATTCCCGAGGCTGAATTTCGACGATAAGCCGTTTTGAAGCCGACGAGTTAAGATATGTCACGTCGTCCGCGGCAAAGAAGTCGAGAGTCTCCATTCCGTACAGTTTGGCTTTGAGATGCGACCCGTCGCCTATCGGCGAAAAGCCGCACTCATTACAGTCGATAGCGAACACGGGCGCGGGATTTCCCTCTCCGAACGGCGCGAGCATATCTATCTGTTCGGCAATTTCGGACGTGACGCTGCTCTCGATCACTGCGTCCGCTTCATCGCGCGCCGCAAAGACTTCTCTGCCGTACTTTGAACGCGCATATTCGTTGATTGCAATGCGGAACGCGGTCAGATTTTCCTTTTTCAACGTCAGCCCGCACGCCATCGCGTGCCCGCCAAATCCCTCGAGCAGCCCCGAGCAAGCGCGCACGCATTCGAGAATATCTACTCCCGGTATGCTGCGCCCCGAACCTTTTAGCAGCCCTCCGGACGGCGAAAGCAAGATCGCGGGACGGTGAAACTTGCCCGCTATGCGCGCGGCGGCGATGCCAAGCACTCCCTCGTCCCAGATGCCGTCTGCGACAAGCACCCGCGCGAGATCGAAGTCGTACTTTTTCAGCCTGTCGAGACAATCCTCGGTGACAAGATCGGTCATCTGCTGGCGTTCGGCGTTGGCGGCGTCTATCTCCGCGATCAATTCGCCGAGCAGAAAAGGGTCGTCGCAGGTAAACAGTCCGACCACATCACGCGCGGTCTTGACTCGCCCCATCGCGTTGATACGCGGCGCGATGCGGAACGCGACGTCGTACGCACTCACCCTGCCCTTGACGCAGCTCTCCGTAAGCATGGTCAAGCCCTTGCGGAAACGCGAATTGATGAGCATCAAGCCGAAATGCGCGATGATGCGGTTGTCTCCTACGAGCGGGACCACGTCGGCGATCGTCGCAAGCGCGGCAATGTCGTAATACTTCTTGCTCGCCTGCAAACCGGACATCTTTTCGATCAATCTGAGCGCGACGCCCGCGCCGCAGATGGGTTTGAAACAGTCCTTTCTCTTTGTCAAATGCGGATCGAACACGAGGCAATCGGGCAGCGCTTCGCCCGGAACATGGTGGTCGGTGATCAAAACCTCAAATCCGAGTTCGTCCTGTGCGTAGCGCACCTCGTCGACAGCGGTGATCCCGCAGTCGACGCTGATCAGCAAATGCGCGTCGCTCTCTTCGGCTATCTTGTCGAGCGCGCCGTAGGTTATGCCGTAACCGTCCTCCCGGCGGTCGGGAATGAAATAGGTCGCGTCCGCGCCGCGCGAAGCGAGGTACAGCAGCAATATCGAAGTCGCGCAGATGCCGTCGCAGTCGTAGTCTCCGAATATGACAATGCCCTCGCCGTCTGCGATCGCGCGTTCCAATCTTTCAGCGATCTCTGCAAGTCCGTCATAGCGGTCGAGCGGCGTAAGTGCGTCGAGCGACGGATGCAAAAAAGCGCGCGCGGAGTCCTCGTCGCCAATGCCTCTGCCGATAAGCAGCTGCGCTACGAGCGGATTGATATTCAGCTTTTTTGCGAGAGTTTCCTTATCCATAAATCAAAACAAAGGGCTGCCGAAGCAGCCCCGTGTACTTTGTTGTCAGTCTTTTTGAGCCTGCGACTTTTGACCGACGTATGTGCCCGACGCTCGCTTTTTTGCTTTGCGTTTGTCGGACGCGTTCTTCATCAACGCATACAACGCCGGAGACATGAACACGGACGAATAGAAACCCGCGAACAATCCGAAAATGACCGGCAGAGCGAATTCCCTGACCGACGCCGCGCCGAGTATCGCAAATACGACGATCGCAAACAACGTGGTGACCGTAGTGTTGACGCAACGCGTCATGGTCTGCTTGAGCGAGCGGTCGCAGATCTCGAAGTTGTCGAGCGCGGAGTTTGGTTTGAGTTTGAGTTCCGCCCTATTGTTCTCTCTGACGCGGTCGAAGATGACGATCGTGTTGTTGATGGAATAGGCGACGATCGTGATCATAGCCGCAATAAACGAGCTGTTGATCTGAATGCGGAACATGATCGTAAACGCAAGCATGATCGCAACGTCGTGGCACAGCGCGATGACCGCGGCAATGCCGCTCCACGGTTCAAAGCGGATGACGACGTACACAAGAATGAGCGCAAGCGAGATGACAAGCGCGAGGACTGCGGACTTGACCATCTCCCGGCTTGCGGTCGCGCCTATGTTGGACATCGTGACCATAGAGGCGTTGTCCTCGGTGACCTCATACATCTCTTCGAGACGAGCCTCGATCAATTCGTTGCGCAGGTTGGTGAGACTGTTGTCGGAATCGTAAGTGGACGAAATGTTGTCGTACTTGACGATGATGGACATATTCGCACCGCTGTCCGAACGCTGGCTGTAACTTACGTTCGCCTTGACCGCGTCGATGGGCAATGTAACCTCGTACTCTTCGCGCGCCTTGTCGACGACTTGCTGAGCGATCTCGTCGTTTTGGAGAACGGCTACAATCTTGTCAAGCTCGGCGTCAAAGCCCGCTTGAGCGCCTATCTTATCCTCGCCCAAAACGACCGTGACTATCGAGCCGCCGGCGAAGTCGGTGCCGATGTTCATGCCCGAATTGATGTCCTTGTCCTTGATCGCAAAACCGGCAAACACTATCATCGCGGCAAGGATGATCACCGCAGGGATCACGAACCATATTCTGTACATCTTGGCGATGTTCTTCTTGGTCATCTTGATCTTCATCAACGTGTACCTCCCTTGGTGCGTCTGCTCTTGTATTTGCGACGGTTGCCGCCGCCCTGTTTGGGAGCGGACGGCTTGGCGACCTTGACCTCGGTTTCGTCGGCGGTTTCGTCTGCCTCCTCTGCCCGCATCTCTGCGCCCGGAATATACGGCGCGGCTTCCTCCTCCGCGGCGAGCTGAGCCTCCTCTATGCCCTCGGCGACCGCTACGGTCTCAAATCCGTCCTCGTCGGCTCTCCTTCTGAGCATATAGAACTTTGCGTGTCTTTCGTCCTGGAAGGACATGATCGCTTTAAGCAGGATGCGAGTAACAATGAGTGAGCTGAACAGCGACAACACAATACCGATGAGCAGCGTGATGCCGAAGCCTCTGATAGTCGATGTGCCTACGATCATCAACACGATCGCGCCGATGATGGTCGTGACGTTGCCGTCGATGATCGCGCCGAGCGAGCGCTTAAAGCCCTCTTTGGTTGCGTTGAACATACTCTTGCCCGAGCCGTATTCCTCTTTGATACGCTCGAAGATGATGACGTTGGCGTCGACCGCCATGCCGATGCTGAGCAACACGCCCGCAATACCGGCGAGAGTGAGCTGCACCCATGGGAACACCGCAAGGAAGAATACGTAAGTGCAAGCGTAGTAGATAAGCGACATACTTGCCGCAACGCCCATAAGGCCGTAGAACGCGCACATATAGATCACGATGAGCGCGATGCCTACAAGTCCCGCTATGACGCCCGCTTTGAGAGCGGAATCACCGAGAGTCGCGCTTATCGTGTTGGAGTTGGTCATATTGAGGTCGAGGGGGAAACTGCCCGCCTGGATCTGAACGGCGAGGTCGTAAGCGTCGTCGTAGGAGAAGTTGCCGTCGATAGTGCAGGTGCCGCCGGTGATCGTCTCGTTGACGTTGGGCGCCATCAAGAGCTCGCCGTTGACGTAAATACCGAGCTGTTTGCCGACGAGATCTTCGGTGATCTCCGCAAACTTCTCTGCGCCTTCGTCGGTGAATTCGAGCATGATCCTGTATTGACCTTCGTAATAGGTAACGCCGGCGTTGGCGATCTCCTCGCCCGTCATAAGCGTCTCGTTCTCGACGTCGTCGCTCGTGTACTCTTTGAACTCCAAAGTCGACGGTCTGCCGACAAGATCAAAAATCCTCTCCGGATCCTCGATGTCGGGGACTTCTACTCTTATCGTATTGCCGTAGCTGCTGACCTGCGCCTCGGTGTAACCCTTTCCGAACAAAAGGTCCTCAAGACTGCGGCGCGTGCCCTCTATCGCGGCGTTGAATTCTTCGTCGGTCATGTCCTCGGGCTGCTCGGCGGTATATTCGGCATATGCACCGCCGCTGAGATCGAGACCGAGCTTGATCACTCTCGGATACGCGATGTAATTGTGTACGCCGAGCTGACCGTCTTCGAGACTGACGAACGCGAACACCACGCCGAGTACCGCGACGATCGAAAAGATCGTTAGTACCGCGATCGACAGTGCCCGTGATTTGTTGTTAGTCACTTTTTGTGCCTCCTGCTTAGTCCTGCTTTTCTTATTATATATATATAATAATAATAAGTCAAATAAAATTTTGACGGACGGCGCGATTTTTATTGCAAACCTCGCGCTGTCCGCGTTTTTAGCCTTGATTTGAGAAAAACTGTCGCTTCAGAGCGGCTTGCGGTCGGCAAGAGCGCGCGAGAGAGTGACTTCGTCGGCGTACTCAATGTCGCTGCCTATCGAAATGCCGCTGGCTATCCTTGTGACTTTGATGCCCATCGGCTTGATGAGCCGCGCGAGATAGACCGCTGTCGCCTCGCCGTCTACGTCGGGATTGGTAGCCATGATCACCTCTTTCACTCCGTCGAGCCGCGCCAAAAGCTCCTTGACGCGAATGTCGTCGGGCCCCTGACCGAGCAGCGGATTGAGCGTGCCGTGCAGCACGTGATAGACGCCGTCAAAATCCTTTGTCTTTTCCAACGCGGCGATGTCTTTTGGGTCTTTGACGACGCAGATGACGCTGTCGTCTCTCTTTTGGCAGATATCGCACACTTCTTTGTCCGAATAGCCGCCGCAGACCGTGCAGTAGCCGACGTTTTGCTTGGCGTCGACGATCGCGGACGCAAACTCTTCCGCCTCCGCCTCCGTCATGTTGATCACGCGGTAAGCGAAACGCTGAGCGGTCTTTGCACCCACGCCGGGCAGCTTTGTAAATTGCGCGACAAGCCTGTCCAAAGCCTTGATATTGCTCACAGTCCCAACCCCGAGAACGCGCCCATCCTCTTTTCGGTCTCCTCGTCGGCAAGTTTTTGCGCCTCGTTGATCGCCGCGACGATGAGATCTTCGAGCATCTCGACGTCGTCGGGATCGACTGCCTCGGGCTTGATCTTGATAGAAACTATCTTCTTTTCGCAGGTCATGGTCACCTCGACCATTCCTCCGCCCGACACGGCGGTCACTTCGAGCTCGGCAAGCTCCTCTTTGGCTTTCGCCATCTCCTGCTGCATCTTTTGGGCTTGGCGCATGAGCTGCTGCATATTGCCCATTCCGCCTCCGAAACCTCCGAACTTACCCATTTTCGTTGCCTCCTTTTGTTACGGTAACTTTTTCGCTGCCGAAAACCTGTTCGGCGCGTTTGATCTTTGACTCCATAGGATCTTCTGCTTTTTCTTTGACCCTTACCTCAAAGCGCGCGATGAAGGGATACGTCTCCCTCATCACCGCCTCGATGTCCGCGGTACACGCCCTCATCAATCCCGCGTCGCCCTCGCTGTCCGCGTTGAATACGAGCGCGTTGCCGTCGACGGCAAAATTGTCCGCCTTGACGTGGTTGATATATTCGTACTCCACCGGGCGTCCGCGGCGCAGCAATTCCGTCTGCACGGCGCCGATCATCGACTTTGCGTCGACGTCGGGACGAGCTGTCTCGCTGCCGCCTGCGGCTACTATCTTTACGCCGCCCATCAGCGATTTTTCCAATTTTTTGAGCCTGACGACGACGCCCGAAAGGTCGAGTGACGCAAAGTCGTCGCAAGCCTTTGCGACAGCCGTCTCGAACACGAGCGATGGGTTGACGCTGTACTTCATCCCCTGGTCTACGGACGAGAAGATCTCGAGACACCTCGTCAATTTTGCATTGTCGTAGCTGCGCGCGACCTGCGTCGTCCTATCGAGCAGATCCTCGGGAAGCGTGAGCATATCGCCCGGATTGCGGCAGTTGAGACAATAGATCATGTTGGAAAACACTCCGCACAGATCGGACGCGAGTACGCTTGCGCTCTTTCCGTCGCGGATGAGCTTCTTGACGGCGGTAAGCGCATCGTCCGCGCGCCCTGCGAGTATATCCTCGGCGAGAGCAAGGACAACGCCCGGCGAACTCGCGCCAAGCACCTCCAATACGTCGTCATAGCTCACGACGTCGTCGCTGTACGACATACACATCTCGGCAAGCGAAAGACTGTCGCGCACGCAACCGCCTCCCGCCTCGGCTATCAGCCTCAGCGCCTCTATCTGATAGGCTCTGCCCTCCTTGTCGAAGATCGCGCCGAGCAGCTTTGCTATCTTGTCTGTGGGGACCAGGCGGAAATCAAATCTCTGACAGCGCGACAATATGGTCGCGGGCACCTTTTGCACCTCGGTCGTAGCGAGGATGAACACCGTCTGTTCGGGCGGCTCTTCCAACGTCTTGAGCAGCGCGTTGAACGCCGCGATGGACAGCATATGCACCTCGTCGACGATATACACCTTGTAGCGTCCCTGCGAGGGGGCGAATTTGACCTTTTCGAGCAGATACCTTATCTCGTCGACCCCGTTATTGGACGCGGCGTCCATCTCGACGACGTCCATGTTGGACGGCTGCAAAAGCGCCTTACAGGTGTCGCACTCTCCGCACGGCGACCCGTCGGCGAGCGGGCGTTCGCAATTGATCGCCCGCGCGAATATCTTCGCGGTCGTCGTCTTGCCCGTGCCGCGCGAGCCGGTAAACAGATAAGCGTGCGAAACCGCACCCTTGCGTATCTGATTGGCGAGAGTGCGGATGATGTGTTCCTGCCCTATCATCGACGAAAACGAATCGGGGCGGTATTTGCGATACAGCGAAATGTAAGCCATTTTCTCCTTGCCCGAATACGCTCCCCTCGTCGGGGAGCGTACGGAAACGGAATTACTGTTTATTATTCCTCTTTGCCGGCGTCGTCATCCGCCTCTTTTTCTTGGGCGGGAGCGTCCTCGGCTTGCGCCTCTTCGGACTCAACGACTTCGATCTCCTCGACTGTGACCTCGGAGGTCTCGACCGCCTCGGAGCCTGTCTCCTTCGTCTCTATTTCATCGCCGTAGATCGCAGCCTCTTTCTGTCTCTGCAGCTCTTCGAGCGCGGCGTCGGAAACGTTCTTGATCTCCTCCACCTTGACCATCAGTTCGTCGACGGTGGACAGTCCGAAGATCTGAGCGACTTGGAGCAAAGCCTCCTCTCTCTTGACCGGGTCGATCATTGCGATCGTCTCGACGAATTCGTGGTGAACGGTCGGATTGGGATCGCCCTTGACTATCTTGCGGGCAAGTACTCTTGCAACCGCCTCTTTTTGTTTTTTCTCGGTGAAGGTGTAGAAGAACAGCGGTATCGCGCAAGCAAGCATTGACAAGCCGCAAAGCAGCGTCGTCGCCATCCAGTTGCCTTCGAGGACGTTTTGGAAATCAGGGTCTCCCCAGAGATTGTCGATCGCACCCGGCTCGGCATAACTTGCATCGTAGCCGTATTCGCCGAGAACCATCAATGTGACGAACGCGGTCATAGCCATACCGATCTTGGAGATAAAGGTCTGCAGCGAGAAACAGAACGCCTCCGCTCTCTCGCCCGTCTTGTCCTCAAGATAGTCTATCGAGTCGGCGATCATGGAGTATGTCATGATGTTGCTGAATCCGGACGGAACGCCGGCAATGATGATTATGATGTAGAACGCGATCTGCGCGGCTTGACTTGTACCGTTGGGAAGTCCAATGATATACAGCAGGACGAGCAGAGCGCCGCCGATGATATGCGACCATATAAAGATGGTCTTTTTGCCGAATCTCTTTGAGAGGATCGGGGTCAGCAAAGTGGCTGCAAGACCGCCGGGGACGACCAGCAGAAAGATGACGCCCGCAAGATTGAAGTCCCTCAAATTATACTTTGCATAATAGACCGCTGTGGTCATATAGATCGTGCGGAGCGAACCGAGCACGCCGACCAGAATGATGAGCAGCGCGGGTTTGTTTTTGCCCAGCAATTTGAGGTTCTTGATAAGGGTGAACTTGCCGTCCGTCTCAGCGTCGTAGAACCTCTCTTTTGTGCCCTTGTAGCCGACCCAGAAAGTCGGGATCGCGATGAGCACGCAGACGAGCGCGATGATGGGATAGGCGATGCGCTGCGTATCAATGGGCTTATCGTTGCCGATAATGACGGGAATGAAGATGGAGACCGCGCCCGAACCGATCGTGCAGAAGAGACGCGCGACGGTCAGAATGGTGTTTCTCTTCTCCGTGTCCGAAGTCATCGAAGACGCAAGTCCCCAATACGGAACGTCGACCGAGGTATAGGCGATGCCCCACAGCAGATAGATGACCGTACCGAAAGCGAATTTGCCCTCGTCGCTGACGTCAAAGCTGACAAACAGCAGCACCGTCAGGATCGCAATCGGGATGGGTGAGTATTTGAGATACGGTCTCATCTTGCCCTGTCTTGTGCGGGTCATTTCGACGATGGATCCCATAACCGGATCGTTGAATGCGTCGAACAACCTGGCGCAGAGGAACATCCACGCGAGCCATGACGCATGAACGCCCGCCACGTCGGTCATGTACAGCATGAAGTAGGTCGTGACCAATTGGCAGATGATGTTTTGCCCGAGACCCGCTATCGAGTACGACAGCACTTCTTTTGCCTGCACGTCGTCCTTCTTCGCAGGATCGGTGCCCAACATCTTGTTGAGGAAATTGCCGACTTTCGTCTTGAAATTGCTTTCGGTCGAAGATGTCATAACTTTTCCGTCCTTTTTGTATTGCATATTTCAGCTATTACAATAATAACACACAAAA
>CALWKU010000058.1 GCA_944381345.1 uncultured Christensenellaceae bacterium | reverse complement strand
TGCCGTCGATAGTCATTTTTTTGCCCATTTGTAACCTCCGATAACAGTTTGGACACGTCGTGTCCTAAATCTCAACGATAATTATATCGCCTGCGCGCGTGATAGTCAATGAATTTCGACCTAATATATGCAAAATCGCGCCCGTTACGAAATGCCCGCGGCGCGGATATGCGCGCAACCGCGCGCGTTTTGTTGCGCTATTCGCGCGTGTGTGGTATAATTGAAAAAGCTTTGCGGAGGACGGATGAACGCGATAGAACTCAAAGACGTGCATTTCGCCTATCCCGGCGCCGAAGAGAGCGGCGAGGAGGCGGTCAAGGGCGTAACCCTCTCGATCGAGGAGGGCAGTTTCGTCGCGCTCGTAGGGCACAACGGCAGCGGCAAATCCACGCTGGCGAGACTGCTCAACGGGCTGTTCGTTCCCACGCGCGGCGACGCGATCGTCTACGGCGTCAACACAAAAGACGACAAGCGTATTTTCGACGTGCGCAGCCGCGTTGGCATGGTCTTTCAAAATCCCGACAACCAAATGATAGCGACCAACGTTGCCGACGACATAGCGTTCGGACCGGAAAATCTCGGCATAGAGCGCGAGGAGATAATCCGCCGCGTCGATTGGGCGCTCGAACAGGTTGGGATGAGCGAATACCGCGACGGTACGCCGTTCAAACTCAGCGGCGGGCAAAAGCAGCGTCTTGCGATCGCGGGCGTGCTGGCGATTAAGCCGCGCGTCATGGTGCTTGACGAGTCGACCGCCATGCTCGACCCAAAAGGCAGGGACGAGGTGATGGCGGTCACGCGCAAGCTCAACCGCGAGGAAGGCATGACCGTAGTCCACATCACGCACTATATGGACGAAGCGCTCGGCGCGGACAGGCTGATCGTGATGAACGACGGGCTGGTCGTTGCGGACGGAGCGCCGCGCGAGGTGTTCAGACAATACGGGCTTTTGAGGCAGATCAAGCTGGGCGTACCCTTTGTGACCAACGTCGCGGTCGCGCTGCATACGGCGGGGCTTTGCGTCGATCCGCACATCGTCGACGAGGACGAATTGGTGGAGGCGATATGCGCATTGAAGTAAAGGATCTCTCATTCACCTATTCGCCGGGCACGCCGTTTGCAAAGCGTGCGCTGGACGGGATCGACCTCTCGATAGAGGAGGGCGACTTCGTCGGCATTTTGGGACATACCGGCAGCGGAAAGTCGACATTTATATTGCATCTCAACGGGCTGATCAAGTTGCAGAGCGGCTCAATCGACGTGTTCGACGTCAAGCTCGTCCCCGACAAAAAGAACAAGCAGGATCTGCGCAAATTGCGCGGCGCCGTGGGCATGGTCTTTCAATACCCGGAGTATCAGCTCTTCGAAGACACGGTGGAGAAGGACGTCGCGTTCGGGCCGAAAAATCTCGGACTCGCGCAGGACGAGATAGACCGCCGAGTAGAGAGGGCGATACGCCTCGTAGGCTTGGATTACGAGGACGTGCGCGGACGCGCGCCGTTTGAGCTGTCCGGCGGTCAAAAACGGCGCGTCGCCATCGCCGGCATCATCGCCATGCAGCCGCGCGTACTCGTACTCGACGAGCCGACCGCGGGACTCGATCCTTACGGCAAAGAACAGATCCTGGAGCTGATCACGCGCCTCAAAAAGGAATGTTCGCCTACCGTCATCGTCATCTCGCACGACGTGGACGAGATCACGCGGTTTGCTTCGCGTATCGTCGTGTTCAACGACGGCAAGATCGCGTTCGATCTGCCGATGAACGAGCTGTTCCGACATTCGGAGGAGTTGACTTCGATGGGGCTTGAGATACCGCGCGCGGTGCGCATCGCCGACAAGCTGAGAGCGCGAGGCATAGACCTCGGCGACGTCGTCAACGCCGACGATCTGGTGCGCGCGGTTGTCAGAAAATTTGACAAAAACAATATGGATGAAACGGACATATCAAAGCTGAGCGCGTCACAGTTCGACTTTGGCGGCGGCGACGGTTTCGGCGGTGCGGGAGGCGCGGTATGAGAGACGTGTCTTTCGGACAGTATTATCCGACAAACAGCGTTATCCACCGGCTCGACCCGCGCGCGAAACTCATCTTCATGTTGCTGTATATGGTCGTCATCTTCTTTGTCGCGTCATATTGCGGGTATGCGCTCGTCGCGCTGTTTTTGTTCACGGTGACCGCGATCGCCAAGATCCCGCTCAAGACGCTTTTCAAAAGCGTAAAAGCCATACTCGTGTTGATGATCTTCACTGCGGTGATCAACATTTTCTTCTATAAAGAGGGGAAAGTTTTGGTCGATTGGTGGATCATAGAGATCACTTTGGGCGGCATAGATTTTGCGATAAAGATGGCGCTTCGCATCTCTCTTTTGGTGATGGGGACGTCGCTGCTCAGCTTTACGACCACGCCCGTCGAACTGACGGACGCGATCGAGAGTCTTTTGCATCCGCTTACATACATTAAAGTGCCCGTGCACGATATAGCGCTCATCATGAGCATCGCGCTCAGATTTATCCCGGGTCTTATGGACGAAACGGACAAGATAATGATGGCGCAGAAGGCGAGGGGGGCGGAGATAGACACCGGCGGACTGATCAAAAAGATAAAGGCGATGCTTCCCGTACTCATCCCGCTTTTCGTCAGCGCGATAAGGCGTGCGGACGAGCTTGCGGACGCGCTTGACGCGAGGTGTTACAACGCGTCAAAACACCGCACCAAGATGAAGGTGTTGAAGTTAGGGATCAAGGATCTCGTCGCGGCGGCGGCGGTCGTCGTCTTTGCGACCCTGATACTTTTGGACAAGTATCTTTTGGGAGGTCTGGACGGCTACATCGTCGACTTCGTCAAGGGGTTGACGGCATGAGATATGCGATAGTTCTCGAATACGACGGCGCCGGTTATTACGGTTTTCAGCGCCAGCGCAACTTTCCGACCGTGCAGCAGACGGTCGAAGAGGCGCTTTCGCTCAAATTGCAATGCCCGATCACGCTGATCGCCAGCGGCAGGACGGACACGGGCGTGCATGCGATGGCTCAGGTCGCACATTTCGACTGCGACGCGGCGATCGATACGTCGGACTTCGGTTTTCGCGTCAATCCGCTGCTGCCGCGCGACATAGCGATCAAGGCGTGCTATCGCGTGGACGAGTCGTTCCACGCGCGTTTCGCCGCCAAGCGCAAGACTTACGTCTATCGCGTTTATCTGTCCAAGATCCATGCTCCGCTCAAAGAGAAGTTTTGTCATGTCTGTTTTTACGACGTCGACGTCGACAAGATGAAGACGGCGTGCCGCGCGCTGGTGGGTGAGCACGATTTCCGCGCGTTCATGCTGTCCGAGAGCAAGATGGACAACACCGTCCGCACACTTTACGACGCGCACATCGACGTGAGCGAGGAGGGCAGACAGCTCGATTTTTACTACACCGGCAACGGTTTTTTGCACAACATGGTGCGCTCTATGACCGGGACGCTGATAGACATAGGCAGAGGACGCTTTGCGGCGGACGCGATGGCGGGTATAATCGCCGGCAAAAAACGCGCCAACGCGGGCAAGACGCTCGAGGGCAAGGGCTTGACTTTGGTGTCGGTCGACTACGGCGCGCCGCTCTCGGACGGGTTTTGCGTCGAAAATCGCAAAAAAGTGGGCGAAAACGATTGACAGAACGCCGCTCTATTGATAATATATTAAGGCACGCACGAATGGAGGAGAACAAGCCCCTCTCCGACAAGAGGCAATTTTCACACGGAGGTCTCATATGAAGACATATATGGCAAAGCCGCAGGATGTCGAGAGAAAGTGGTACGTCGTCGACGCCACCGATATGTCCCTCGGCCGCCTTGCCAGCAATGTCGCGAGCGTTTTGAGAGGCAAAAACAAGCCCACCTTTACGCCCAATGTCGACACCGGCGATCACGTCATCGTCGTCAATTGCTCCAAGGTCGTCCTTACCGGCAAGAAGCTCGAGAAGAAGTATCACACATACCACACCGATTATGCCGGAGGGTTGAAACAGATCCAATACAAGACGATGATGGAGACTAAGCCCGAAAAGGCTGTCATGCTCGCCGTCAAGGGTATGCTTCCCAAGAATTCGCTGGGTAGACAGATGCTCAAAAAGCTGCGCGTTTACGCAGGTCCCGAACACAACCACGCGGCACAGATGCCCGAACCGCTCAAATTCTGATAAGGAGTTCAAGATATGGCCACTGCAAAGAAAACCAAGAAGAAGTTGCAATATTGGGGTACCGGCAGACGCAAGAAGGCGATCGCCAGGGTCAGACTTATTCCGGGCGGCGCCGGCGTCATCGTCATCAACAAGCGTACGATCGACGAGTATTTCGGGCTTGACACCCTCAAGCTGATCGTCCGTCAGCCGCTCGAACTCACCGATTCGACGAACAAGTTCGACGTCTATGTCAACGTCTGCGGCGGCGGTTTCACCGGTCAAGCGGGTGCGATCAGGCACGGCATCGCAAGGGCGCTCGTCCTCGCGGACGCGGAAAGCTACAAGGCGGCGCTCAAGGCGGCGGGCTTCCTGACCAGGGATCCGCGCAGCAAGGAGCGCAAGAAGTACGGATTGAAGAAGGCTCGCAAGGCTCCTCAATTCAGAAAGAGATAATCGGCAAAACGCAGATCCGATCGCGTCGCTTTTTGGCGGCGCGATTATTTTGCTCAATATTGTTAGCGGGCAGGAGAAAAGCTATTATAAAAAATTATTATTCCGTACAAAATCATCCACCCTATTTGCGATCTGTCCGGATGAGTTGACAAATGCGTCTTGCGGTGGTATCGTTTTCGGGGTAAGGGAAGGAGCTGCCGCATGGCAAAAGATCTGACGATGGGCAAGCCGTCATCGGTGTTGATCAAGTTCGCAATCCCGATGATCCTCGCCAACATCTTCCAACAACTCTACAATCTCGCCGACAGCATCATTGCCGGCAACGTGCTTGGTGTCAACGCGCTGTCCGCGACGTCTGTGTCCTATCCTGTGACGCTGATCTACACGGGCATAGCGATCGGCGCGTCGCAGGGCGCGGCGGTCGTCATCGCCAACCTGATGGGGGCGCGGCGCTATCGCGGCATGAGCACCGCTGTCGGGACGACGCTGCTGTCCATGTTAGCGGCGAGCGCGGTCTTGACGGTGGTCGGCGTGCTCGTTTGCGATCCCGTGCTCAAATTGCTCAAGACGGACGAGGTCATCTTTGCCGACAGCAGCGACTATCTTGCGATCTACACCTACGGCGTGCCGTTCGTGATGCTCTATAACGCCGCGACCGCCGCGTTCAACGCGATGGGCGACAGCCGCACGCCGCTCATCTTGCTGATATGTTCGTCGGTGGTCAACGTCGTGCTCGACCTCGTGTTCACCGTCGAGCAATGCAAAATTTGTTGGGGCGTGAGCGGACTTGCTTGGGCGACGTTCATCGCGCAGGGCGCGGCGTGCGTCGCGTCGCTTGGGTGGATGTTTGTCAAGCTGCGCCGCCTCGTCCGCGCCGAGGAGAGCGAGTCGGAGCGGCAGGGCAGGGTCAAGCCGTTTTCGCTGTCGCAATTGCGCTCCATTTTGCACATCGCCGTGCCAAGTATGCTTCAACAACTGTTCGTGCCCGTCGGGCTTCTGTTCGTGCAGGCGGTGGTCAACGGTTTTTCGCCGTCTGTGATCGCAGGCTATACCGCCGCGGTCAAGGTCAACACGATGTGCATTTCGTGTAACAATATGCTCGGCAACGCGATGAGCGCCTACGCCGCCCAAAATCTCGCCGTCGCAGCGCGCGACCGCGTCAAGAGCGGATTGAAGTGGGGAAACGTGCTCGCGCTGTCCGTTTCGGCGGCATTCTTGGTAGTTTCCTTGACCTGTTCTCGGTTTTTGATAGGTTTGTTTGCCGGTTCGCAGGACGCCGGATTTGACGAAATGGTCGACGCGGGCAAGCTTTTCCTCACGATCACATCGCCGTTCTATCTGCTTGTCGGCGTTGAACTCGTGTTCAACGGACTGCACCGCGGCGAGGGAAAAATGCTGCTGTTCATGCTTGCCACGGGAGGAGACCTCGTGTTCCGCGTCGCGTTTTCCTATATCCTCGCGCCGTCCATGGGCTTTACGGGCGTATGTTGGGCATATGCGATCGGTTGGATCGTCGGACTCGCGTTTGCGCTTGGGGGGTACTTTCTATCCGGAAAGCATCCGCTTTTTGAGAGGGCAACATTGCGATAGTCCGCTCAATCGGCTTGCGCCTATGCGGGCGCAATGATTCCCTTTCAAAGCGAAGCCTGTGACGCGAGCGTTCCGAGAGAGGTGCAAAGATGCCCAAACGAGCCGCTCAAAGAGGTGAAAATGCCGCACACCGAAGGTGGTGCGGAACAAAAACTGTTCGGTTGCCTAACATTTTAATGAGCCTTTAAGTTTGGCGTAGTATAATCCGTACGATTGCGGCGCGCTGCGTTGACAAGAGTATAATTTTGTGATACCTTGCAACATATATTAAATGCGCGCCGCGCGTGAGCGGATAATAATTTTCGGAGGCATAGTCGGTGAAAAAGACTATCGTCAAATATTATACAAAGTATTGGCTGATGATTTTGCTTTCGACGGCTTTCCTTGTGTGTCAGGCGCTGTGCGAGCTGCAATTGCCGACCTATATGTCCGACATCATCACTTCGGGCATCGCGGTAGGGGACATGGATCAAATTTGGTCGATAGGGCTTCGTATGCTGCTTGTCGCGCTCGGGTGCGCGGTCTCGGCGATCCTGGTCGGATACTTTTCGTCTACGGTCGGCGCGTCGCTGGCGCGAGATCTGCGTTATGACGTCTTTGCCAAGGTGGGCAGCTTTTCGGGCGCGGAGTTCGACAAGTTTTCCCAATCCTCGCTGATCACCCGCGCGACCAACGACGTCACCCAGATCCAGATCTTTACGATCATGTTTTTGAGGATGGTTATGTTCGCTCCGGTCATGGGCGTTGGCGGCATCATCAAGGCGGTGCAGCTAAGTCAGGGTATGACTGATCTCATCATCGTCGTAGCGGTCGCGGTAGCGGCGCTCTTGGCGGTCATAGCGGTATTGATCGCCACGGTGCTGCCCAAGTTCAAGCAAATGCAGACCAAGATCGACCGCGTCAACCAAGTCGCGCAAGACGAGCTTGCGGGACTCATGGTCATTCGCGCGTTCAACACCCAAAAGCACGAAGAAAGTCGTTTTGACAACGCAAACAGAGACTTGACAAAGACGTCGCTGTTCGCATACCGCGTCATGGCGATCCTTAATCCGGCGATCACGATGGTGATGTTCGGCGTCAGCATCGCGGTCGTCTGGATCGCTGCGCTCAGCGCTCAGGACATCGTACAGGTGGGCAACATGGTCGCGTTCATACAATATGCAACGCAGATCATAATGTCGTTTATGATGCTGTCCGTGGCGTTCGTATTGATGCCGAGGGCGGCTGTTTCGGCAGGGCGCGTCGCCGAGGTGTTGGATACGCCGCTTTCCGTGGTCGCTCCGGCGCATCCCGTCGACGCAAAAGTGGACGGAGACATCGTCTTTGACGACGTGGCGTACAGCTACGGCGGGGATGCCGAGGCGGTGCGGCACATCTCGTTTACGGCAAAGAAGGGCGAGACGACAGCCTTGATAGGCTCGACCGGATCGGGCAAGTCGACGATAGTCAATCTGATCCCTCGCATGGCGGACGCGACCGAGGGAAAGGTGACGATAGGAGGCGTGGACGTCAGGGATATCGATCTCAAAAAATTACGCGCCGGTGTCGGTTTTGTGCCACAAAAGAACATTCTCTTTTCGGGTACGATAGAGTCCAACATCAAGTTTTCGGACGAGAATATGCCCGACGAGCGAATGGAACGCGCCGCCGAGATCGCACAGGCAACCGAGTTCGTGGCGTCCAAAGAGGACGGCTTCAAGAGCGACATTGCCCAGGGCGGCGACAATGTGTCGGGCGGACAAAAACAGCGCATTGCGATCGCGCGTGCGCTTGCAAAGGAGTGCCCGATCTACGTGTTTGACGACAGTTTCAGCGCGCTCGACTTCAAGACGGATGCGGCGCTCAGACAGGCGCTCAAAGACAAACTTTCGGGCGCGACAGTCATCATCGTGGCGCAGCGTGTAGGTACGATCAAGAACGCCGACAACATCATCGTTCTCGATGACGGCGAGATCGTCGGGCAGGGCACGCACGAGCAATTGCTTGCGACTTGCCCTATATATTTGGATATCGCCAAATCGCAGTTGTCCGAGGAGGAGTTGGGATTATGAAAGCAAACAATGCACGCCGCCCCCGTCTCGGACACGGACCGGGCGGAGGACCGCGCGGAATGATGCCCGGCGAAAAGGCAAAGGACTTCAAGGGGACGCTCGCCAAGACGTTCCGCTATATGCGCCGCGACGTCGTGACGATTGTCATTGCGTTCGTATTGGCGATCGCAAGCGTCGTCTTGACGCTGACCGTGCCCGATATCCTCGGTACGGCTACGGACGAGTTGCTTGGCGGCGCGATGCAAAAGACCTATTACGATGCGGCGATAGGTTTTCAGGAGACATTGGACAAAATGCCGCAAGACATCCCCGATGGATCGGAAAATATGACCGTCGCCGAACTCATCGATCGCGGGATCGTGTCCGCCGACGATGTAGACGAGAGCATGCTCTCGGTCACCATCGCTCAATTGTATGCGGCAAAGGACGCGACGACGGTCGGAGAGTTTTTCACCGCGCTCGGTATGCAGGATAAGTTTTCGGTCGCCGAGAGCTACCGCGACAGAGTGTTGGGCACTTCGCTGACCGGCGAGGCTCCCGGTATAGATTCGGGCAAAATCATCGACATCCTGATCAAGATAATCATCCTCGTTGCGACGTCGGCGATCGTCGGCTACATCCAAGGATTTTTGCTTGCCGGTGTCGCTCAACGCGTATCTTACCGTTTCCGCGACGACATCAACCGCAAGATAGACAAGCTGCCGCTCAAGTTCTTTGACACGACGACAAACGGCGAGGTGATGAGTTTCATCACCAACGACGTGGACGCGATCTCAACCGCTCTCAACCAAAGCCTTGCTCAATCGGTCACCGCGGTGACGACGATCGCGGGCGTATTGGTGATGATGTTCAAGATCAGTTGGGTATTGACTCTCGTTGCGCTGGTCATGGTGCCCGTTTCTTTGGTCATCGTGATGCTCATTGTCAAACGGTCGCAAAAATTCTATCTCATGCAGCAGGAATACCTCGGACACGTCAACGGACACATCGAGGAGACCTTTACCGGGCACAACGTCGTCAGTCTGTTCAACGGAGAAGAACGCTCGCTGGCAGAGTTCAGGGAGTTCAACAACAAGCTGTATTATTCGGCGCGCAATTCCCAATTTTTCTCGGGTACTATGATGCCGCTCATGGGCTTTATCGGCAATCTTAACTATGTGATCTGCTGTGTGCTTGGCGGGGCGATGGTCATCAACGGCTTCGGCGGTTTGACGGTGGGCAACATCCAATCGTTCATCCAATATTTCCGTCAATTCAACCAACCGATCAACCAGATGTCGGGCATAGCCAACACATTCCAATCGACAGTCGCCGCAGCGGAGCGCATCTTCGGATTCCTCGAACAGCCCGAGGAAAGCGAGACCGGCGAACTCGCGCCTGCGGACGTCGGCGGAGAAGTGACGTTCGATCACGTCAAGTTCGGTTACGACCCCGAAAAGATCATCATCCGCGACTTTTGCTGCGACGTCAAGTCCGGTCAGCGCGTTGCGATCGTAGGTCCGACCGGAGCGGGCAAGACGACGATCGTCAAGCTGCTGATGCGCTTTTACGAACTCGGCGGCGGCAGCATTTCGCTCGACGGCGTCGACATCACCGATTATACACGCGAGGCTTTACGCAGCCATATCAGCATGGTGTTGCAGGATACGTGGCTGTTCAGCGGCACTATCCGTGAAAATATACGCTACGGCAGACTCGACGCGACCGACGAGGAGGTCGAACGCGCCGCAAAGATCGCCTGCGCCGATCACTTTATCCGCACTTTGCCGGGGACATACGATTTTGAAATCAACTCGGACGCGGACAACATCTCGCAAGGTCAAAAGCAATTGCTTACGATCGCCCGCGCCGTACTCGCCGACCCCAAAGTGCTGATCCTGGACGAGGCGACTTCGTCCGTCGACACCCGTACCGAGGTGTTGATCCAAAAGGCAATGGACGCGTTGATGCAGGGGCGCACCAGTTTCATCATCGCCCACCGTCTCTCGACCATCAAAAACGCCGACCGCATTCTCGTCTTGCGCGACGGCGACGTAGTGGAGCAGGGCAGGCATGACGAACTTTTGGCGGCGGGAGGAGTGTATGCTAAGTTATATAATTCTCAATTCGAAACATAACGGCTTGACCGCGGATAAGCGTCGCATATCATTGTCGCGCTGCGGTTTTCTTGCTCACGTACCTAAAAGTACGCTCGCATCGATAAATCCTCGCGCTCCTCGATCTGCTCGCTTCTCCGCGGTCAAGCATACGCCTATCGGAAATTAGTACAAAGCGCGCGTATAATGCGCATATCATTGAGATCGGAAGAGCGTCGTGTAGGGAAAGAGTGTAGATCTCGGTGGTCGCCGTATCATTAAAAA
>CALWKU010000057.1 GCA_944381345.1 uncultured Christensenellaceae bacterium | reverse complement strand
AGAGGCAGACAGATGGCGCGTCCCGAACTTGCAGTCAAAGTCATGCAAGAATTTTTCGAGATGGTCAAAGAAAAAGCGCAAATGGAAAAGGCTCCCGTTCAGGACGGCCGCAACATCACGATGATGCTTGCACCCATTGCGAAAAAATAAATATCGGAGGATAACATCATGCCCAAGCAAAAGACCAAGAGCGGCGCGAAGAAGCGTTTCAGCTTGACCGCAACCGGCAAAATCAAGAGAGCTAAGATGAACAGAAGGCATATCCTTAGCAAGAAAGCACCCAAGAGAAAGCGCGGCCTCAGAAAGGCGGCTTTCGTCGACAGCACCCAACAAAAGACGATCAAGGACTTGATCTGACGGAGGTATAGATATGAGGATCAAAAGAGGCGTAAACGCAATCAAGAAGCGCAGAAAGATATTGAAGCAAGCCAAGGGGTATTGGGGCGCCAAGTCCAAACTCTACCGCGTCGCGCGTCAAGCGGTGATGAAGTCGCAAATGTATGCGTACGTCGGCAGAAAGAACAAGAAGAGAGACTTCCGCAAGCTCTGGATCGCGCGTATCAACGCGGCGGCTCGCATGAACGGACTTTCTTACAGCAAGTTCATGTACGGCTTGAAGAAGAACGGCATCGACCTCAACCGCAAGGTTTTGGCGGACCTCGCCGTCAACGACGCGGCGGCGTTCGCGACGCTGTGCGAGAAGGCGAAGGCGTAAAACGCTTTCGCTTCTTTGAGGGGGCACCATTTCGCCCATCGCTCAAATCAATACCGCTTACAAGCAAACGCTTGCAAGCGGTATTTTCATATGAGCGGCGAAATGGTTCCCCCTCAATACTGGGGACTTGTTCGCTCCGCTCACGCCCCTGCAAGAGGAAGTCTCCGAAGAGCGCGGTCATTCGGGGACTTCATTACCGAATCGCGCGGGAAGCGCGGTTCCGCGCGACAAGTGTCGTCAATTTCTTCGGTTTAGTCGCTTGGTTTTTACCATTTATGCGGATTCCTGACAACCGAAAATAAACGCTTCGAAGTCAAACCGCCGGCGAAACCGGCGATTCCTGCTTTCGGAAGAAAATATAGCGTTTGCAGCCGGTTCGCAGTTCAATTCGCGCTTTGTTTGCTCTTTGAGCGGCGGCGAGGTTCTCTGCTCGGGCGACGCCTGCCGGCGTTTAAGGCAGACGTTCCTTCTATTGAAAAATTTTTCAATTCCGTGTGGCGTTTGCGGCGGATATATGATATTATAGATATAGGACAAGTCGTAAGGTAAGGGGAGAGGAGGCGCTATGCAAAAATTCAAGACGTTTTTCTCTCAATTTAGGGCGCGTGATTTTGTGATGTTGACGCTTGCCGGCATCATCAACGCGACGGGCGTGACGGTGTTTTTGGCGCCGCTCAGGCTGTTTGACAGCGGGCTTTCGGGCACGGCGTATCTGTTCAATCAATTGACGCCCGACTGGCTGGGGCTTTGGTTTTTCCTCATCGTGCTCAACCTGCCGTTCTATCTGTTCGGGCTTAGGAAGATGGGCGCGAAATTCGTCTGCTGTTCGCTCTATGCGATCGGGATATACTCGCTGTTTTCATTCCTCTATCAAAGCGTGTTCCCCATCGATTGGAGCGCGGGCTCGCCCATCGTGCAAGAGGACAAACTGCTTGCGGCGATCTTCGGCGGCTTGATCTCGGGCATAGGCTCGGGCATGACCATACGCTACGGCGGCGCGATCGACGGCGTCGAAGTCATGGCGGTGATGTTCGCCAAAAAGATAGGCATGACCGTGGGTACGTTCATCATGGCGTACAACATCCTGCTCTATTCCGTCTCGGCGGTCATCTTCAAGTCGTGGGATATCCCGCTCTATTCGGTGCTTGCATACGCGGTCGGACTCAAGGCGGTGGACTTCATCGTCGACGGTCTGGATAAGGGCAAGGCGGCGTGGATCGTCTCGTCCGAGCATGAAAAGATCGCCGCTGAGCTGAGCAAAGAGTTGATACGAGGCATCACGGTGCTCGAGGCGACCGGCTATTACAGCGGCGAAAACCGCAAGATACTCTACGTCGTCGTCAACCGGTTCGAGATCGCCAAGCTCAAAAGCATCGTCAAAAACATCGACCACAAGGCGTTCGTTGCGATTTATGAGATCAGCGACACCATGGGCGTCAACGTGCGTTTCAAACAGAACAACTACGATACCGCGGACAGGGGCGGGATCGCTTCCAAACTGAAGGGCTTGTTCGTCCCCAAGCGTCACGTAAAGGCAGCGGACGAAACCGTCGCAGAACCGATCGGCGCGCCTTCGGATGCGACGCTCATCCCTCCGCCCGATGTATGCGCTGCGGCGCAGAGCGAGTTTGTCCAAGCGGCTCAAGAGCCGTCCGCACAGCGTGCGGACGAAACGCAAAATATGCAAAACAACGACACGGATACGAAAAAAGAATGACGTATGCTGCGTCGTAAAAAGGGAGGAAAGTCATGAAAGAGATCACATCCGCATCCAACGAGAGGTTCAAACGCATCAAGTCGCTCAAGACGAAAGCTGCGCGCAAGGAGCTTGGTCTCATGCTCGCCGAGGGGGAGAGGACCGTCAGGGATCTGCCCGACGAAGTTGCGATCCGCACGCTCGTTTTCGCCGCGTCGCAGGCGGATAAGTTCGCGCCGCTCGCAAAGAGCAAGGGAGTGGACGACGTGCTGATCGTACCGGACAAATTGTTTGATTCGCTGTCCGACACTGTGACGCCGAGCGGAGCGCTTGCGGTCGTCGTCATTCCGCCGCCGCCCGCCGTGACCGCTGCCGACTGTGTGGTCTTGGACGGCATTTCCGATCCCGGCAACTTCGGCACGATAATCCGTACATGCGCCGCTTGCGGAGTGGAGCAGATCGTCGCGGTCGGCTGCACCGATCCCACGTCGCCAAAGGTGGTTCGGGCGTCGATGGGCTGCGTGTTCCGTACGCGCGTCGTAGAGTGCAACGCAGACGAAGCGGCGACCGCGCTCGCAGGGCACGACGTCTATGCGTTGGACATGGGCGGCGAAAACATCTTTGCGTTCAAACGCCCCGACGACAAGCCGTTCGCGCTCGTAGTGGGCAGCGAGGCGCACGGCGTCAGCCCGCTTTTCCGCGCGCGGGCGGACAAGACCTTGTCATTGCCCATGACGAACGGCGTGGAGTCGCTCAACGCCGCGATCGCCGCGTCCGTCGCGCTCTATCAGCTTGTCTGTCGCAAGTGAGCGCAAAATGACAAAAATTTGAGTTTACGGCATTTGCGCGCTTGCAATCGGCGCGCATTTGTTATAAAATTATATAGATATTTTACAACCACGGAGGTTTTTATGTCCGGACACAGCAAATGGGCTAATATCAAAAACAAGAAGGGCGCGGCGGACGCCAAGCGCGCCAACGTATTCACCAAGATAGGCAGGGAGATCGCGGTAGCGGTCAAGGCGGGCGGTCCAGACCCCAACACCAATGCAAAACTCGCCAACGTCATCGCCAAGGCGAAGGCGGCGAATATGCCCAACGACAACATAGAAAGAGGCATCAAGAAGGCAAGCGGCGCTCTCGACGCGGTCAATTACGAAGAGAACGTATACGAGGGCTATGCGCCCGGCGGCGTCGCGGTCATCGTCAAGACTCTGACCGACAACAAAAACCGTACCGCAAGCGAGGTCAGACACCACTTTGACAAGTGCGGCGGCAACCTCGGCACGAGCGGCTGCGTCAGTTATATGTTCGAAAGCAAGGGCGTGATCGTCGTCGAGACGGATATGCCCGAGGACGACGTGATGATGCTCGCGCTCGACGCGGGCGCGGAGGACGTCGTTCCCGACGAGGACGGCGTGTACGAGATCTACACCGCGCCCAACGACCTCGACGCCGTATCCAAAGCCATCGAAGCGGACAAGTCGGTCAAGGTGCTGTCTGCGGAGCAGGATATGATCCCGTCCAACACCGTCAAGCTGGACGAGGCGACCGAGGCAAAGGTCAAAAGACTTTTGGATATGCTCGAAGAGAGCGACGACGTCCAGGACGTCTATCACAACGCCGAGCTTACGGAGGAGCCGGAGGAGGACTGAAATGACGGTCGAAGAGATCTGCAAAAAAGCAAAAGAACAATCCTTCGAGATAGCGGTGATGAGCGCCGAGGCGAAGCGCGAGGCTTTGCACGCGGTCGCGGCGTACATCCGCGCTGCAAAGAAGGAGATCCTGGCGGCAAACGCCGACGACCTCGCCCACGCCGACGCGCTGCGCGAGAGCATGAAAGACAGGCTCGCGCTGAACGAAAAGAGGATAGAGGAAATGGCGCAGGGCGTCGACGACGTCGCCGACCTGCCCGATCCGATCGGCAATGTCACCGCGGAGTGGACGCGCCCCAACGGCTTGAAGATCAGCAAGGTGCGCGTGCCTTTGGGCGTGATCGGCGTCATCTACGAGGCGCGCCCCAACGTCACCGCCGACGTCGCCGCGCTCTGTCTCAAAAGCGGCAACGCGGTCGTGTTGCGCGGCGGCAAAGAGGCGATCCGCAGCAACAAGCGCATCTACCGCGCGATAGCCGATGCATTGCGGAGCAAGGGCATTTCGCCGGGCGCAGTCGGATTCATCGACGACGTGTCGCGCGAAGGTTCAGCCGAACTGCTGCGTCAAGGCAAGTATGTCGACGTCGTCATTCCGCGCGGAGGAGACGGACTCAAAAAATTCGTACTCGAACACGCGACAATGCCCGTGATCGCCAGCGCGGGCGGCAACTGCCACCTCTATGTAGATAAGACCGCCGATCAAGACATGGCTGTCGAGGTCGTCTGCAACGCCAAGCTGTCCCGCCCCTCCACATGCAACGCGCTCGAACAATTGCTTGTGGACAGAGAGATAGCCGCCGAGTTTTTGCCAAAGGTGTGCAAGACGCTGTTTGACAAGGGCTGCCGGATCACCGGCTGCGCCGAGGCGAAGGACGTCGTTCCCGAGATTGCGCTTGCGACCGAAGAGGACTATCTGCTCGAACATCAGGACAAGGAATTGACCGTGTTTGTCGTCGGCGGGTTGGAGGAGGCGGTCGGCAGAATCAACGCCAACAGCACCAACCACAGCGACGGTATAATCACCCGCGACGACAAGGCGGCGGACTATTTCACGCGCAAGGTCGACAGCGGCTGTGTATATGTCAACGCAAGCACTCGCTTTACGGACGGTTTCCAATTCGGTTTCGGCGCGGAGATCGGCATCTCCACCCAAAAGCTGCACGCGAGGGGTCCTCTCGGACTCGAACAGCTGACGTCCGAAAAGTATGTCGTCCGCGGCAACGGACAGATAAGACCGTGAGGATACTCGGGATAGACCCGGGACTCGCCGATCTCGGTTACGGAGTCATCGACTCCGAACGAGGCAAGGTAGCGGTCGTCGATTACGGCGAGATCAGGACTCCCAGGGACGAAAACGTCCCCGCGAGGCTGCACATGATCTTCGACGGGCTAAACGACCTCTTCGACAAGTACAAGCCCGACTGCGTAGCGATCGAGGAGCTGTTCTTCACCAAGAACATCACCACCGGCATAAACGTTGCCCAGGCGAGGGGAGTCATCCTGCTCGTCGCGTGCGACAAGTGCGGACGCCTCTACGAATATACTCCCATGCAGATCAAACAGGCGATCACCGGTTACGGCAAAGCGGACAAAAAGCAAATACAATTTATGGTCACCCGTCTGCTCGGACTGAAAAACGTCCCCAAGCCCGACGACGCCGCCGACGCGCTCGCGGTCGCGCTGACCCACGCGCAGACGGCAAGATTGGGCGGCTTGTTCTCGATCTGACGGCAAAACGCAAAATTTACGCGCCCGACTCGGGCGCGTATTTGTAAGCCGAGAAATATGATCGGTATCGCTCGGCAAGTACGTCAAATGCGTTACTGCGGCGGCGAGGATCGTCAATATACTGCGATATTCCGGTAAAATCCTGTCCGATCTCGGATTCTCTCTAAGTTATCGGCGTCGGAATGCCTATGCTGCCTCGATCCGAATTTCGCCGGCGTTGCACGTAAAGGCGGCGCAAGCGTCATCTCGACGCAAACACGGCGACAGCCTTTTTCCAAGACAGGTCGACTGTTTTGCCTACGACGCGCTCGTAGACGCGCTCGGCGGAAAAGCGGTTGAACGCGTCATCGAGCGCGTCTTGCAATTTCTCGAACAGTTCGCGCTCCGCTCCGCCGTCGGGTATGTCGGGGAGGGGCGAGAGCGGTCCTTCCGCGTCCTCGGGCGAGCCGAGCGCGGCTTTGAAGTCCGCGTCTGCGCACAGCGCGGCGGGCGTCGCCGACGCGGTGAGCGCCTCTCCCGAACTCGTCCACACAAGCGCGATCGTCAGCGCGAGCGCGAGTACGGCTATCGTCAGCAAGATCTTTCGGTCGGGTAATTTCATGTTTCCTCCGCATATAGCGTGCGCGATTTCGCGGCGAATAAACGCGTTGCGTTCCGCGGCGCGGAAAAAATAAAATATCGCTTTACTTATTGCGCGTATAGTATTATAATTATTTCAAACGTTCGGAGGTTTTTTATGGCAAACGTAATGGATACGCTCAAAGCGCGCGGCTTTGTCAAGCAAGTCGTCTACGAAGAGGAGCTTTACAAGCTGCTCGGCTCGGAGAGCGTGTCTTTTTATATAGGTTTCGACCCGACTGCGGACAGTCTTCACGTCGGTCACTTCCTTGCGCTTATGGCGATGAGCCACATGCAAAAGGCGGGGCACAAGCCCATCATCCTGATCGGCGGCGGCACGGGCAAGATCGGCGATCCGTCGGGAAGGTCGGATATGCGCAAGATGATGACGGACGAGACCATCCGTCACAACGTCGAGTGCTTCAAGGTGCAGATGTCGCGTTTCCTCTCTTTCGAGGGTGAAAACGCCGCGACTATCGTCGACAATGCCGAATGGCTCGACAAACTCAATTTTCTCGATTTTATGCGCGAGATAGGTTCGGCTTTCTCGGTCAACAAGATGCTGACGGCAGAGTGTTTCAAGACGCGTATGGAAAAGGGATTGTCCTTTCTTGAATTCAGCTATATGCTCATGCAGAGCTACGACTTTTTGCACCTGTACCGCACGCGCGGCGTAAAGCTGGAGTGCGGCGGCGACGACCAATGGTCCAACATCCTCGCGGGTGCGGATCTCATTCGTCGCAAAGAGGGCGGCGAGGCGTACGCGATGACTTTCACGCTGCTCACGACCTCGGAGGGCAAAAAGATGGGTAAGACCCAAAAGGGCGCCGTCTGGCTCGACGCCAAAAAGACGTCGCCGTACGAGTTTTTCCAATATTGGCGCAATACTGCCGACGACGACGTCGAAAAGTGTCTGAAACTTTTGACGTTTGTCGGTCTCGATGAGATCGCTCGGCTTTGCAAGCACCGCGACGAGCGCATCAACGCCGCAAAGGAGAGACTGGCGTACGAGGTCACCGCGATCGTCCACGGCAAGGATGAGGCTGACAAGGCTCTGTCCCAGGCGCGCGCTGCGTTCGGAGGAGAGGGCGGCGAGATGCCGACCGTCACGGTAGCGGAGGGTACGAACAACATCATCGACATCATGCTTGCCGCCAAGGTGTGCAAGTCCAAAAGCGAGGCGCGTCAGCTGATCACCGGCGGCGGCGTCAGGATAGACGACGAAAAGGTGAGCGCGTTCGACTATGCGGTCGGCGACGACAGACTCAAAGCGGGCGTCGTGCTGCACAAGGGCAAAAAATCGCACACGCGCATAGTGCTGGGATGACTTCCTACCTCGGCGCGCAGGGCGAATTCGTCAAGGAGACGGTCATCCGCAAGTCGCGCTTTATTACACGGATAATCGGGGTGAACGACGAGGAGGACGCGGTCGCGGCGATCGCCGCGGTACGCAAAAAGCATTCGGATGCGACGCACAATTGCTACGCATACATTGCCGACGAGACGGGACTGCGCCAACGCTTTTCGGATGACGGCGAGCCGTCCGGCACGGCGGGCAAGCCCATGCTCGAGGTGTTGAAAAAGTTCGGCGCGGGCAAGACTCTTGCGATCGTGACGCGCTATTTCGGCGGCGTTAAATTGGGCGCTTCGGGGCTTGTGGGAGCATACTCCGGATGCGTTGCGGACGCTCTCAAAGAGGCGGGGCTGAAACGCTTTACCGACAGCGCGCTCGGCGTAGTCGCCTGTCCCTATTCGCAGGCAGACGCTGCCGTCGCCATGATAGCGGAATCGGGCGGCAAAGCTATAAACGCAGTCTATTCTACAGAGGTTGCGATCACGTTTGCGATCCCGGCCTCGAGCAAACCGAAACTCGATGCGGCGATCAAAGCCGCGATGTCGAAAGATGTGCGGATAACCTACACGGGCACGCAATTTTTCGGTTATTGAACAAGAAATGATTACCTTATAGAGGTGTTTTATGAAGATAACAAAAGCTGCAACATTGAAGCAAAAACCAGACTTCTCCAAGCTGGGATTCGGCAAGTATTTCACCGACCATATGCTCGTGATGAATTACGAGGGCGGCAAGTGGAGCGAGCCGGAGATAGTGCCTTACGCGCCGTTCGCGATGGCGCCCGCGACCAATGTGTTGCACTATGCGCAGAGCATCTTCGAGGGCGCTAAGGCGTACAAGAACGCCGAGGGCAGGATCACGGTGTTCCGCATCGACGACAACTTTGTCCGCATGAACAATTCCGCCAAGCGTATGTGTATGCCCGAGATCGACTCCGATGTCGTCAAGGCGGCGCTATTCGAATTGCTCAAATTGGAGAAAGAGTGGATCCCGACATTGCCGGGCACCGCGCTGTATATCCGTCCGTTTATGTTCGCCAACGAGGAAGTGTTGGGCGTACACGCGAGCCACAAGTATACCTTCTGCATCATCCTCTCGCCCGTCGGGTCGTATTACGCCAACGGTCTTGAGCCGACCAAGATCATGGTCGAAGAGACGCTCGTGCGCGCGTTCATCGGCGGAACCGGCGAAGCCAAGTGCGCGGGCAACTACGCATGCTCGCTGATGGGCGGCGAGATAGCTAACGCCAAGGGCTACGACCAGGCGCTTTGGCTTGACGGCAAAGAGCATAAGTATGTCGAAGAGGTCGGTTCGATGAACATCTTCTTCGTCATCGGCGACGAGGTGGTCACTCCCGCGCTCGTAGGCAGCATTTTGCCGGGCATCACCCGCAACAGCTGCATCCAAGTTCTCAAAAAGTACGGCTATAAGGTCAGCGAGCGCCGTATCTCGATGGACGAGATCGTCGAAGCCTATAACAGCGGCGCTCTCAAAGAGAGCTTCGGTTCGGGCACAGCCGCAGTCATCTCTCCGGTCGGCGTGATCGGTTACCGCGGCAACGACATGATAGTCGGCGGAGGAAAGATGGGCGAGATAACGTCCTTCCTGTACGACAAGATCACCGGCATTCAGCAAGAGAAAGAGCCGGATGAATTCGGCTGGGTTACTGAGGTTTGTTGACCGCGCAAGCGGGGTGAGGGCAAGGTTTTGAGCGGATCTTTTGCGCGCATACTTCGTCTTACCCGGGGCTCAAGCCATAAAGGATTGAGCTGCGGGGACGCGACTCGTCTGCGCGCAAAATTCCTCGCTCAAAACTGCTACGCACCGACAAATAAACCGACGGAAAACATCCGCCGGTTTTTTGTCGGCTTGCTCACCTGCCCGTTGCGCGGTCTATGTTTAGGCTTGGTTCGTTGACAGGCAGACAAGGAGTATACTTTAAAAGTATAAGAGTGCAGCTAAGGCAGCAAAGGGAATTGTCCGTGCATGCTAGAAAAGCAATAAGGCGAAAAGCATTGCCAAAATCATTTTTTGAAAAAAGATGTACTCAACCTCTTGATAAGGATAACGTTCAAAAATCAAGCATAATTTATCGCTACTAAAGTTTTTTGAAAAAATATGTGCGCCATCTCTTGACAAAGATTACGCTTATCTTAAATCACGTTCAAGCGAACCGAGCATTGCGTTTACCCCTTCCAAAGCCCGGCGCACGAAGTGCGCAAAGTTGGCTTTGTATCAAACGACAGCAGGGAAAACCCGTGACGCCAAGAAGCGAATCCCAAGCTTTTTACTCGCGCTTGGTAAAAAGCATTGCAAAATCGAAAAATTATGATCACAGTTGCTTGACAAAAATTACGCGTATCTTAAAGTTAAACAGCTTGACCGCGGAGAAGCGAGCAGAGCAAGGAGCGTGCGGCTTTATCGCAGCGAGTGTACTTTATGTACAGGAGCAAGAAAAACGCAAACGCGACAAAGCTATGCGACGCTTATCCGCGGTCAATTTTCCCAGTTGAGGGGGATGAAGATGCGTTCAAAAACTTTCACCGCGTATCTGTCGGTAAAACTCGCTATATAGTCCCCGACGACGCGGTCGAGGGGGCACTCTTTGAGCAGACCTTGAAAGAATTCGGGCAATTTTTCGGGATGGGTGCAAAAGTGTTCAAACAGCAATTTAAGCATGCCGAGCGTCTTTTTTTCTTCTCCCTTGGCGACGGGATTGGTATAGACGCTGTCGAACATAAACGTATGCAATTTGAGCGTTGCTTCGCGGAACTCGTCCGACTGTCTGATGTACGGCTTGTCGTAACTCGTCTCTACGAGGTCGGTGATCATCGAGTTGATGCGTCCGCTCTTTGTGTCGCCCAGCACGGCAACGCAGTCGCGGGGCAGATCGTCGGGGGAGAGTATGCCCGCGGAGATCGCGTCCTCGATGTCGTGGTTTATGTAAGCGCAGCGGTCGGCAAACTTGACGATCTCGCCCTCGAGAGTGCATGGAGCGCCGTCGAACTTGTGGTTTAGGATGCCGTCGCGCACCTCGCAGGTGAGGTTGAGTCCCTTGCCGTCGTTTTCGAGCAATTCGACTACGCGCAGGCTCTGCTCGTTGTGGCGGAAACCGCCCTTTATCAATCCGTCCAACACCTTTTCGCCGGCGTGTCCGAACGGCGTATGACCGAGGTCATGCCCGAGCGCGATCGCCTCGGTCAGATCCTCGTTGAGGCGGAGCGCCCGCGCGACCGAGCGCGCGATCTGCGCGACTTCGAGCGTATGGGTGAGGCGGGTGCGGTAGTGGTCGCCTTCGGGGGAGATGAACACCTGCGTCTTGTGTTTGAGACGGCGGAACGCCTTGGAGTGGATGATGCGGTCGCGGTCGCGGACGAACTCGGTGCGCATGGGACACGGGTCGAGAGGTTTGACCCTGCCGCGCGTGTCCTTGGACTTGCAAGCGTACTTGCTCAAAAACATCTCTTCGCGGTCAAAGACCGCCTGTTTGCAATCGATCATACCTCAATTATATCGCAAAACGCGCGGTATGTAAAGGTTAATTTTATCTCAGGGGGATATCCGATTTAGATACACTGCAATGCTCATATCCGCAATATGCAAGCAATTTCATCACCGAATCATGAGCATTGTCTTGTTTGATTGATGGCGAAATGCGAATTGCAGATATAGAATATAAATT
>CALWKU010000056.1 GCA_944381345.1 uncultured Christensenellaceae bacterium | reverse complement strand
TCGCCGTTGCCGGGAAAGAGCATCTCCATCACCGGAATGCCCATAAAGCCGACGTTGCCGAGATATGACGCGGCGACGCAGGCGCGCTTGGACGACTCCTCTTTCGTCCTGCAAAAGACGAGTTTTGCGGCGAAATAGACCGCAAGTTGAGTTACCGCCGCAAACAGCGCGACCCAGCCGAAGTCCGCGAGCATATCGCTGCGAAACTCCTTGCCGAGGATGGACGACATCATCAGGAACGGCTGCGCGACGTAGAGCAACAGCGCGGCGAATATGCCGGCTGTATTTTCGGGCAGCAGCTTGGTCTTGCGCAGCACGAATCCCGGCACGGCGAGCGCGACGACGATCAGCACTTGTATAAACGCGGGCAAGAAATTCATAAGACTTCCTTCTCAAACTTTCCCGCGCAATATTGTACGCCCGCACGCGCCGGCTGTCAAACAAAAAGACGCACAAAATGCGCGTCAAAATATTAACGCGCATTTTGCGCGGTCGTCACTCGCTTTTTTGCGCAGTCAATTTGTCCAAAAGCGCGGACACCCCCTCGAGAATATCGGCGTATGCGATCCTGAAATCGCCCGTCCACCACGGGTCGTCGATATCGCGCGGACGGGCGGAAAAATCAAGCAATCGGCGAATCTTGCCCTCGGGGTCTCCGCCGAAGATACGGCTTGCCGCGCGGCTGTTGCGCTCCTCCGCTGTGACGACGAGATCGAAGCGGCGATAGTCGCCTTCCGTCAATCTGCGCGCTCTCTTGCCGTCGCAGCAAATGCCGTGCGAGGCAAGTTCTCTCCTCGCGGGCGGATAGACGGGATTGCCCGCCTCTTCGCCGCTCGTCCCGGCAGACTCGACCTCGAACATTTCGCCGAAACCTCGCCTTTGCGCCTCGGCGCGAAAGACAAACTCCATCATCGGCGAGCGACAAATGTTGCCTAGGCACACGAACAAAATCTTCTTCTTTTGCATATTTTCTCCTTGTCATTCAAACAGCAGCCGCTCGAAACTCGCTCGGTAGATGTCGTAGATTTTTCTCAACTTTGCGACGCTCTGCCCCTCGTCGGGCATATGGATAGTACTCTTTTCGCCGGGGAATATCGGTCCGAACGCGACCGCTTTGGGCAGCGCCCTCGCATAGGTCGCGCCGCCTATCGCTATGGGCGAAGCACACTCTTCGGTACACTTGTTGTATGCGTCGAGAAGCGCCTTTACGAGCGGATCGTCGGGGGCGACATAGAGCGGCTCGTGGAAGGCGGTAAGCTCAACGGACTTGACTCCTTCGACTTTTTCAAGCTTTTTCAAGATGTCCCCTCTCGGCACGTCGATCGGATGTCTGATGTCCAATTCAACATACAGATTTTTGGCGTCTGTGTCGATAATTCCTATATTACAAGTCAACGCGCCGCTCTTTTCGTCACGACATCCTATACCCAAACCTGACCCGTCGGAATCGCAAAGCAGCCGCGCGAGCCTTTCGCATTCGGGAAAGACTCCCGCCAATGCTTTGAGTATCTTGCACCCCGCATTGTCGCCCTCTTGCGGAGTTGAACCGTGCGCGGCTTTCCCCGTCGCCGTCAGAGTGGTCACGCCGTCTCGCATGATTGCGACGACGCCGTCGCCGCCGCATTCGCCGCACACTTCGGCGCGGCAATCGGGCATCACGACGTTGACCCTCTCGCCGCCTTTCAGCGAGATCACGCCTTCGGGCTTGTCAAAGGCAAGCCTCACATGGACGACGCCCTTTTCGCAATTTATCACGGGGAAGTCCGCGTCGGGCGAAACGCCCTCTTTGGGGATCTCCTCTCGCTGAAGATAGCGCTCTATGCACTTCCAGCCCGATTCCTCGTTGCCGCCCCAAATGAAGCGGATGCGGCGTTTTGGTTTTTTACCCTCTTTGAGCAGCGACAGCACCGCATAGTACGCGAGCGTCATCGGTCCCTTGTCGTCCAATACGCCTCTTCCGTAAAGGAAACCGTCCCTTTCTTCTCCGAGCGGGTCGGCGTGCCAGCCGCCGCCGAGAGGCACGGTGTCGAGGTGACCGAGAATGCCGAACAGCCGACCCTTGCCGACCTCTGCCCATACGTAATAGCCGTCGCCCTCTCCCACGGTAAAGCCGTTGCGCCTCGCGTCGGCGGCGACGAGTTCAAAACACTTTGCGACTCCTTCGCCGAACGGACTCGCCTTGCAGGGCGCGCTCTGCACGCTGTCTACGGCTACAAGCTCTTTCAATGCGCTCAACGCGCGTTCAAACATATCGGACATATTTCCTCCGCGAAATTCTTTCACATATAATATACACCTTTCGGCGCGAAAAAGCTACTTTGCGGCGTGCTAAATAATAGCGCGGCGCGCATTTCAACAGCGTCAAAAAACTTTACTTTTGCTATGAGGTAATATATAATATTGTCTTGAATACGCGCGCGACCGCGCACAATCCGGAGCAATTATGAATTTTACCGAGATCGAAAAGAAATGGCAAAAGCGCTGGGAGGACGAGAAGCTCTACTCGTTCGACACCTCCAAGCGCGACAACAAGTACTACGTCCTCGAGATGTTCTCCTACCCGTCGGGCGCCAAGCTGCACGTCGGACATTGGTACAATTACGGTCCGTCGGACACGTTCGCGCGGTTCATGCGCATGAGCGGCAAAGAGGTCTTTCAGCCGATGGGTTTCGACGCGTTCGGTCTGCCGGCGGAGAATTATGCGATCAAGACGGGCATACACCCAAAGGACAGCACTCTCAAAAACATCGCTACGATGGAAAAACAGCTCAAGGCTATGGGCGCATCGTTTGATTGGGATTACGAGATCAAGACCTGCATGCCCGACTACTACAAGTGGACTCAATGGCTGTTTTTGCAATTCTACAAACACGGACTCGCCTACCGCAAAGAGGCGCCCGTCAATTGGTGCCCGTCGTGCAACACCGTGCTTGCAAACGAGCAGGTGGTCGACGGCTGCTGCGAGCGCTGCGGCACGACGGTCGTGCGCAAAAATCTGACGCAGTGGTTCTTCAAGATCACCGCGTACGCAGAAGAACTTCTCGCTGGGCTCGACAAGATCGATTGGCCCGAAAAGACAAAGGCGATGCAGCGCAATTGGATAGGCAAGTCGACCGGAGGAGAGATCGTATTCACCTGCGAAAGCGGCGACAAATTCAGCGTATTTACGACGCGCGCGGACACGGTTTTCGGCGTGTCGTACGTGATACTCGCGCCCGAACATCCGCTCGTCGACAAGCTGACCACGCCCGAACGCAAAGCGGAGATCGAGGCGTACAAGCTGGCTTGCTCCAAGGCGACCGAGATCGAGCGTCTCTCCACTTCGCGCGAAAAGACGGGCGCGTTCACGGGCGCGTATTGCATAAACCCCGTCAACGGCAAGCGCGTGCCCATCTGGATAGGCGACTACGTGCTGTATTCTTACGGTACGGGCGCGGTCATGGGCGTCGCGGCTCACGACGAGCGCGACTACGACTTTGCTAAAAAGTTCGGACTCGACATCGTCCGCGTCATCAGAAGCGCGGACGGCGGCGACGACTCCCTCCCCTATTGCGAACACGGCGTGTTGGTCAACAGCGGCAAGTACGACGGCATGACTACGGACGAGGCTAAGGTCGCTATCGTAAAAGACCTCGAAAAGAACGGCAACGGAGCGCTCAAAACCAACTATCGTCTGCGCGATTGGCTGATCTCGCGTCAGCGCTATTGGGGCTGCCCTATCCCGATCATACACTGTCCGCATTGCGGCGAGGTGCCCGTTCCTGAGGATCAACTTCCGGTCGAACTGCCCTACGACGTCGACTTCGCCCCGGACGGCAAATCGCCCTTGCTCAAATGCGAACCGTTCATGAACACTATCTGTCCCGTCTGCGGCAGACCGGCAAGGCGCGATCCCGACACGCTTGACACGTTCGTGTGCAGCAGCTGGTACTTCCTCCGCTATCCCGACGCACACAACGACAAACAGGCGTTCGATCCCGAGATAATCAACAAGATGCTGCCCGTCGACAAATATATCGGCGGCGCGGAACACGCGTGTATGCACCTGCTCTACGCGCGCTTTTTCACAAAGGCGCTGCGCGACATGGGATATCTCAACTTTGACGAGCCGTTCTCTTCGCTCGTCCACCAAGGCGTGATCCTGGGTCCGGACGGCAACCGTATGAGTAAATCGAAGGGTAACGTCATCTCTCCGGACGAATATGTCGGCAAATACGGCTCGGACGCGTTCAGACTGTATCTGATGTTCGGTTTCTCCTATGTCGAGGGCGGTCCGTGGAATACCTCGGGGCTTGAATCCATCGTGCGCTTTATGGAACGCGTGGAAAGACTAGTCAAAAAAAGCGTCGATCTCGGCACGAAAAACGGCGAATACGGCAAAGCGGAAAAGGATCTCGACTTCGTGCGCCACAACACGATCAAGCGCGCGAGCGACGACCTCAAAGTCTTTTCTTTCAATACTGCCATTGCACGGTTGATGGAGTTCGTCAACGCGATGTACAAATATATGGACGGCAATATCAACGCGGCGTTCCTCCGCGAATGCGTCGAGGACTTCGTATTGCTGCTCGCGCCGTTCGCGCCCCACTTCGCGGAGGAGCTGCACGAAATGCTCGGACACAGAGAGAGCGTGTTCAAACGCGCGTATCCGACCTGCAACGAAAAGGCGCTCGTGCGCGACGAATACGAAATGGCGGTGCAGGTCAACAGCCGAGTCAAAGCCAAGATCGTCGTTCCCGCCGACGCCGACAACAAGGCGATCGAAGAGACGGCTCTTGCGGACGACGCGGTCAAGACCGCGCTGGGAACGCTCAGACCCGTCAAAGTGATCGTCATCCCCAAGCGCATAGTCAACATAGTCGCAAAATAAGTATAATAAACACAGGCAGGAGTTTTTATGTTGGACATAAAATTCGTCAGGAGCAATCCGGACGCGGTAAAAGAAAACATCAAGAAGAAATTTCAGGACGAAAAGCTCGTCCTCGTAGACGAAGTCATAGAGCTTGACAAACAGTTCCGCGACAGCAAGACACGCGGCGACTATCTGCGCAATCAGCGCAACGTCATCAGCAAGAAGATAGGCGGTATGCTCGCCAAGGGCGACAAAGATGGCGCCGAGGAGGCGAAAAAGCAAGTCGCCGCGATGGCGCAGGAGCTTGCCGACCTCGAGGTCAAAGAAACAGAGCTGTCCGCCGAGATACGCAAGCGCATGCTAGTCATCCCGCAGATGATCGATCCGTCCGTGCCCGTCGGCAAAGACGACTCCGAAAACGTCGAAATCGAGAGATTCGGCAAGCCCGAGACGCCCGACTTCGAAGTGCCCTACCACATCGACATCATGGAGCGCCTTGACGGCATCGACCTCGACAGCGCGCGCCGCACAAGCGGCAACGGCTTTTACTATCTGACCGGCGACATCGCGAGATTGCACTCCGCGGTGCTGTCCTATGCCCGCGACTTTATGATCGACCGCGGCTTCACATATGTCGTGCCGCCGTTCATGATCCACGGCAGCGTAGTCACGGGCGTGATGAGTTTCGCCGAAATGGAGAATATGATGTATAAGATAGAGGGCGAGGATCTGTACCTTATCGGCACGTCCGAACACTCGATGATCGGCAGGTTCATGGACACCGCGACCCCCGAAAGCAAACTGCCTTTGACGCTGACAAGCTACTCTCCCTGCTTCCGCAAAGAAGTGGGCGCTCACGGCATCGAGGAGCGCGGCGTGTACCGCATACATCAATTCGAAAAGCAGGAAATGATCGTCATCTGCAAGCCCGAAGACAGCGCCGAGTGGTTCGTCAAATTGTACACGAACACGGTCGACTTTTTCCGCTCGCTGGACATCCCCGTCCGCACGCTCGAATGCTGCTCGGGCGACCTTGCCGACCTCAAAGTCAAATCTCTCGACGTCGAAGCGTGGTCTCCCCGCCAAAAGAAGTATTTCGAGGTGGGCAGCTGCTCAAACCTCGGCGACGCGCAGGCGCGACGCCTCGGCATCCGCATAAAGGGCGAACAGGGCAACTATCTCGCGCATACGCTCAACAACACCGTCGTCGCGCCTCCGCGCATGCTGATCGCCTTCCTCGAAAACAACCTCAATGCGGACGGGTCGGTCAACATCCCCGAGCCTTTGAGGATGTATATGGGCGGCAAGTCCAAGATCGAAGTTCCCAATAAGTAAGACGTTTTTGCGTAAAGCCGCGCGCTCCCCTCTCCGGGGAGCGTATTTTTCAATAATCGAATACGTATCGCAAATTTTGTCAATTTGCGCCGTTTTACGACGTCTGAGCGAAGATTTTTTCACGAAAGCATCTATCTTTTTGTTATATTTGATTGACAGCGCGTATAACCATATTGTATTATGAACGTATAAGAATATGCGCGCTCACGCGCAAAAGGAGGAGTCTATGAAAAAACTTATCACTGCGATCATAGCCGTCGCTCTTGCGCTGACTATGATGGCGGGACTGGTCGCCTGCGGAGACGACGATGCCGTCGCCGATTTCAAGATCGTCGGCGTCCAAGGCGTCTCGGGCATCCGGATCGACGGCACGACGGTCTCGTTCGTCGTCCAAAATTCGATCGACGAATTCCCTCTCACGAGGATAGAATTCCAAGCGTCGTCAAGCGTCGACTACGACGCCTATTCCGATTCGGCGCTGACTAAAAAATACGACGGTGATTCCGTCCCGCTCAACGAAGGCAACAACACTTTTTATGTCAAAGGTTGGTTTGCCGACAAGCCCGAAGTCACCGCGACGTTCACCTTCAACATCAAGCGCATCGCGTCCGACGCCGAGATACAGGAGATCTCGATCGACGAGTCCACTTTCCGCGAAACATATGTGCTCAATGAAAAGCTGAGTCCGTTTGTCGTCAACGTCAAGTGGGACAACGGCGAATCCGCTTCGATCGAAGTTGACGAAACGATGGTCTCCGGCTTTGACACTTCCACCGTGGGCGTCAAGACGATCGCCATCAGGATAGACAGCGCCTCCATCACCCGCGAGATCGTCGTCTCCCATCCCGAGTCCGACAGCGACATCACGATTGGCGCTTGGCAGTCCGCCTACTTTGTCGGCGACGAACCGTACCTTGACGGGGCGTATCTCGTCTATGACGGCCGCGAGATACAGATCACCGAAGATATGCTCTCCGGTTTCTCCACCGCCAAGGCGGGCGTCGTCAACGTCAAGATCACATACGGCGGCTCTACGGTGATCGCCCCGATCGAGGTCGTCTCCGCAGACGGCACGATCTCCGGCGAAGTCACCGAGACCGTCGTCAACGCCGACGCTTTGGTCGATGAGGTCATGCGCATCCTCGAACGCTACAATGTAAAGAGAGAATCCATTGAGAACGGCGCCGGATATGTGGCTACCGTTCTCGGCAAAGCGGGCATCTCGATCGAACAGGTCAAGGGTCTTGTCGACGTAGTGCTTGAAGACGACGCCCCCATCCTCACGGCTGCGGACAAATTGATCGATCTCATCAATGCCGGCGATGAAGTTTCCGATATTTCGGAGGTCCGTGACGAATACACGGCTTTTGCCGACGCGGTCTCCTCTGTCGAGACAATGACGTCGCTGCTCAACTGCATGGATTACGTCACCGAAGAGCTCGAACCGGCGATGCTCCCCGCGATCGTCAAAGCCATCATGGTGTTGGCTGCGCCGGAAAACTTCGGTTCCGATACTTCCGACTTTGAATTTTACATCAGCAATGCCTATTCCTACGGCTATTCACTTGTCGACCAATATCTGAGCTATGACGAAGCGCGCGAGATGTTTGACAAAAACGACTTGGCGGACACTTTCGACGACTACTTCGCTCCCGACAGCGACAAGCCGAGCCTCCGCGACAAGATATTCGAGCTGCTCGGTTCGGACGAAGCGCTGTATATCTCTCAGGCGATCATCTCCGCGTTCAACAACGTCGCCGACAGCGACGCTCAAGCGCTTGCGGACGTAGTGGCTTTTGCAGTGGATACGACAGAAACGATCCTCTTCGGCGAGTTGACCGATTTTGATGATCTTAACGAAGACATCAGCTTCTACGACGCAGCCAAGCACCTCAACGCGATCGGAAAGGTCATGCAGTCCGCAAACGAGGCTCTGATGGCAGATCCCGCCTTTGTGTACAGCGCTTCCGTCGTCGTCTCCGAAATATTGAATATGACATTGAGTTCTTCCGATCTCGGAGGCGTCGTCGTCGGCGCGTTCGCTTCGGCCGATCTCGGAGGCGTCGATGTCGGCGCGTTCGCTTCGGCGGGCGCGGCTGTCGAACGCGCGATCGTCGATCTGATCGCCACGATAGACGGCAAAACGCTGACCGACATCTATCTCAATGTCAGCGCAATGATATTTGAACTGTCGAACAACGACGTTGACTCCCCCGAATACGACGCCACGAGCTTGGGCAAGACCGTCTCTCTCGGCGCGTCGCTGATCTACCCCTACTATACGGAGTTCGACCTCAAAGAAAAACAGAGCGTCGGCAAAATACTCGATTGGATAAGCAATATGTCGGGCTCGGATCTGTCCTCTCTGATCGACATAGTGGCGGAGGGCGCGGCTCTGCAAAGCGACGTCTCCGCGAAAAACGCCGACTTTGCCGAATACGGCAAGACGTTCCTTGCGGCGCTCGGCATACTCCCGTCCTATGACGACACCGACGCCACTTTGAGCGTAAATCAATACGGCACGGTATTCGTTCCGGTGGGTGCGTCCAAGCAAGCTGTCGTCTCCGAAATCGACCTGATGAGCAGCATCACTCTCTACTACGGCGATTACGGCTATATGCGCATCAGCGACTTTGCGACAGGCGTATACGGGGTCGATTACGACGCCTCGAAAGAGGGCTTCTTCTCCGCAGTCATCGAGATCGACGGCGCAAGCTCCGTCGTCGAATGCTATGCTTATGACGACACTACGGCGGGGAAATTGATCTCGGTGTATGATCGCTCGCGCATTAACTTCTTTGCTCTTGACGGCTCGGCTCCGACTCTGGACTGTTACGACCTCCCTGATCAATTTATCCACAGCGAATCCGGGAAAATGCTCGATTTCTATAGATACAACTATGTGCATTACAACAACGGATTTGCGGTCGGATTGGACGACACGAACGGCGACGACTCCGTCATCTACGGCACGCTGGCTCACGTCGATCACGAGATATTGGGCGAAGTCACGTTCCCCGCATTGTATATGAACGTCGCCGAGCAGCCCGAGATCACCGACACCGTCTATACCGGCGGCATTGCCAAAGTGCTGCAAGGCGCTTCGCAAGACGATTTGCTGAACGAGATCGACAACTGCGGTAATGTCAAAGTGACATACGACGACATAATGAGCACATCGTTCGACATCTACCTTTTCATCCATATGTTCTACAGCCACGGCTATGAAAACGTGTCCTTCTCCGGCTATGCCCCGCAAACTCCGGGCAAGCAAGACGTTACGGTCACCGTCACTCAGACCGACACCAACAAGCAGTACTCCTTTGTCGTGCCCGTAGAGGTGATGACA
>CALWKU010000055.1 GCA_944381345.1 uncultured Christensenellaceae bacterium | reverse complement strand
ACGAGGCGCGCGCTCAATACCGCAAGGGCGACATCGCGATGGCGCGCAAGCTGCTCGGAGCGGCGGCGGCTTCGCCGACTTCGGCGGATGCGGGAGAATATACCGCGATCGGACACGCGCACATCGACCTCGGTTGGCTGTGGCCGATCAGGGAGACCAAGCGCAAGGGCGCGCGCACCTATGCGACCGCGCTCGTCAATTTGGACAAATATCCCGACTACATCTTCGGCGCGTCTCAGGCGCAGTTGATGGATTGGGTCAAGACGGGCTACCCCGACATTTTCGACGGCTTCAAAAAGGCGGTCGCGGACGGCAGGATAGAACTTCAGGGCGCGATGTGGACGGAGAACGACTGCAATCTGCCGTCGGGCGAGAGCATAATTCGTCAATTTGTCTACGGCGAAGAATTCTTCCGCCGCGAGTTCGGCAAGACGTCGCGGATGGTGTGGCTCCCCGACGTGTTCGGCTATCCGGCATCCCTTCCGCAGATCTTCAAGGGCTGCGGCAAGGACTATTTCATGACCATCAAGCTGACTTGGAACACGCACAACAAGTTCCCCCACAAGACGTTTGTCTGGCAGGGCATCGACGGCAGCGAAGTGCTCGCGCACATGGCTCCGCAGGGGACATATTGCTCGTCGGCGACGCCGTTTGCGTTGGTCAAGTCGGAGCGCGGCAACGACAAGGGCATACACGAGGGCTTGCTTGTCTACGGCATAGGCGACGGCGGCGGAGGTCCCGGCGAAGCGCCGCTCGAGATGTTGGCGCGCATGCGCGACGAGCAGGGCTTGCCGCGTGTCAAAAACGGTTCGGCACAGAGCTTTTTCGAATACATATCGACAAAAATCCAACAATATCCGACATGGAGAGGCGAGCTCTATCTCGAAAAACATCAAGGCACCTACACCTCGCAGGCAAAGCTCAAACTCAACAACAGACAGGCGGAGCGCGAGTTGCACGAGGTGGAGTGGCTCGGCGCGATCGCAAGGCTCAAAGGCATTCCTTATCCGCAGGGAGAGGTGGACGAGATATGGCGCGAAGTGCTGCTCTATCAATTTCACGACATCATCCCCGGCAGCTCGATAGGCAGGATATACGCGGAGGCGAACGCGCGTTTCGACATGTTGCGCGGCAAGCTGCGCGATATTCGCGCGCGGCTTTTGACGGCGATGAAAACGGACGGCGCGCCGAGTTTTGTCAACGCCTGTCCGTTCGCACGCAGCGAGTATGTAGAGGACGGCGGCAAGTGGTACAAGGTCGACGCCGCGCCGTATTCCCGCGCTCCTCTCGTCGAGGCGAGCGGCTATCCGCAGCCGCAATGCTCCTCGGACGGGATAGAGAGCGACAAACTCAAAGTCGTATTTGCCGAGGACGGAAGCATAAAGAGCGCGTTCGTCAAAGGCGAAAACTTTGACTATTGCGGCGAATATCTCAACAAGTTCGAACTGTTCACCGACCCCAAACTATATTACAACGCATGGGATATCCGCGACGATTACCGCAAGCTGCGCCGACATACCGTGCGCCTCGTCGCGCGCAACAGCTATGTCGACGGACCGGCGGCGGTGATGGAACAGAAGTTCGAGATCGGCGAAAAGTCCTCTCTCGTTCAAAAGATCTCCGTGATCGCGGGCGAGGAGGCGATTCGTTTCGATACAGAGGTGGATTGGCACGAGGACTTCAAGATGCTGCGCGCCGAATTCAGACCGTCGGTGTTCGGCTCAAAGGTAAACTGCGACATACAATTCGGCAACGTCGACCGCGACACGGCGGACGATACTCCGGTGCAAAAGGCGCAATTCGAAATCTGCGCGCACAAGTTTGTCAACGTCGACGCCGACGACGGCGAGCGCGGGATCGCGCTGATCAACGACTGCAAATTCGGACATCGCGTCAAGGAAGGGCTGATCTCGCTCAACCTGCTGCGCAGCCCAAAAAATCCCGATCCCGACTGCGACATGGGCAGGCACGTGATAGGTTATATGCTGCGTCCCCACCGCGGCGTTTGGCAGCAGAGCGACGTTGTAGCCGACGGTTACCGTTTCAACGCGCCGCTGATCTCGTGCGATTTTACGCCCGACGTCCCCGCTCTATTGGAGTGCGGCAACGACGACATAGTCATCGAGACGATCAAGCCGTCGCAGGACGGCAAAGGCGTCGTTGCGCGCCTCTATGACCGCTACGGAGAGGGCGGCGAGACGGTGCTCAAAGCCGGCTTCCGATACAAGTCGCTCGGCATATGCAATATGCTCGAAGAGGAGCGCGAAAAGCTCGTAGGTTCGACGCTGACTTTCCGTCCGTACGAGATCAAGACTCTTTATTTCGAACTCTGAAAAGGACAAGAAAAAATTAAAATTTTTCGTATATGTGTTTGTTAAGCAAAGTCTATGGCGTTTCTGCAACATAGACTTTGCGCGTATTTTTTCTTTTGATCGCGCAGCGGCGTCCGCTCAAATAAAGCCCAAATAATATCTGTGCTACACACAAAATTATGCCTGCGCGATTTGTCAAGACATCTTTTCGCTTTTTTGGGGAAAAGTTTTCTAACTTCTCATATTGCTATCTTATTATCCTCATTAAAAGTTTAAGACAATATTACGATAAGGCGAATCAAGCTATGATTCCGTCTCGCCCAAGCGCTGCCGGACGAGAAGCGGTAATGAAGTCGCCGAACGACCGCGCTTCTTTGACGTCAAAGCGGTGATATGGATCCGCGCCCCAAAGGGAGCGCGGAACCGAAAAGGGTTTCCCTCAAAGCGCAGCTTAGTCCGAATTATATTTCTCCGTCTTGGGTATCCCGGTGTATTCCTTGGGGCTGATACCGGTGATCTTTTTGAAAACGCGGGAGAAGTACAATTGGTCCGAGAAACCGCACATTTCGGCGATCTCGTAGATCTTGTAGTTGTTGACGTTTTTGCTGAGCAGCAATTTTTGTGCAAACGCTATGCGTGTATTATTGAGAAATTGCAGCGGAGAGATGCCCTTTTCCTTGATGAACTGTCTGCGGATGTAGTCCTTACTCAGCGCGAACGTCTTGTAGACGTCGTCAAGCGAGAAAGACGGGTCGGAGAAATTTTCCACAATCGCGGACGCGATGATCTCCACTTGGCGCGAGCAGTTGTTGGTGCCGGCAAACGCGGAGAGGATGTTGATGACAAGCTCCGTAAACGACAGGATGATGTTGGCTTGGTTGCGCGTCTCGGTGTTGAAGTAGCGGTAGCACAGATTGAGGACGTTGTAGATGTCCTTTTGGGGATTGTCGGACACAAGGATCGCTTTTTTGAACGACGGCGTCCAATTGGCAATAGTCAGATAGATGTTGCGAAAACCCGACTCGGAGCTGTTGGCATGCAGAGTATGCGGCGGAATGATGACGATCTGATTGCGCGAGTATTCGATCGCGGGATTGCCGTCGTAGAATTCGATCTTGCCGTCGCCGCCCGTGCAGTAGATTATCTCCCAATAATCGTGCTGGTGACGCGAGACGTTGTAGGTCTTCATGTTCTTTCCGATATAGTTGATGATGGGCATATCGCACCTCCTTACGATTTGATTATAACAGAACTCCACCGTTTTGTCCATAAATTTGAGAAGTTATTACTTGAAATTCATGGACAAATATTTTATAATATTGATGTACTCGTAAAGCGGGCGTGTGCGCGTCCGCCGTCGGGAGCGTTGGATCGGGTCGCATCAGTACCCGAAAGATGAGGATGGATATGAACAGACAACAGGTTTTGCAGACGATCGGAAAGTGCGGAGTCGTCGCCGTCATCAGAGGCGACGGATTCCAAAAGGCGCTAGACTCCGTCGACGCGTGCGTGCGCGGCGGCATCAAGCTGATCGAAGTTACGTTCACCGTGCCGGGAGCGGACAGACTGATCGCGGAGCTTTGTTCCCGTTACGGCGACGACGTCATAGTCGGAGCGGGCAGCGTTCTCGATCCCGAGACCGCGCGTGCGGCGATCCTTGCGGGGGCGCAATTCGTGTTTTCGCCCGCGCTCAATCTCGAGACGATCAGACTCTGCAACAGATACGCGGTCGCGGTCGTGCCCGGCGTGTTCAGTCCGTCCGAGGCAGTCGCGGCGCTCGAGGCAGGCGTCGACTTGGTCAAACTTTTCCCCGGCGACGTTGCCGCTCCCAAGGGGCTCAAGGCGCTCAAAGGGCCGCTGCCTCAGCTCAACATCATGCCGACGGGCGGGGTCAATCTCGACAACATCGCCGACTGGTTCAAGGCGGGCGCATATGCTGTCGGCGCGGGCAGCTTTTTGACAAAGGGCGCGGCGAGCGGCGACTACGACGCGGTGGAGCAGACCGCGCGCGAGCTGGTCGCAAAGATCGCTCAAGTCAGAGGAGGCAAGGCATGAAAAGAGTGTTGACCGCGGGTGAGATAATGCTCAGGCTGCAGCCGCCAGGCTACAAACGCATAATCCAAACGGACAGTTACGAAGCCGTCTATGGCGGAGGGGAGGCAAACGTCGCGGTGTCGCTGGCTCAGTTCGGCGACGCGGCGGATTTTTTTACGAAGCTGCCCCGCAATCCCATTGCCGACGCGTGCGTCAACACGCTGCGAGGCAGAGGCGTCGGCGTGGACAAGATCGTCCGCGGCGGCGACAGGATGGGCATATATTTTTGTGAAAAGGGCTTTTCGCAGCGTGCGTCCCAGGTCATCTACGACAGGGCGCACAGCGCGATCAGCGAGATAAAGGCGGGCGACTACGACGCGGCGGCGCTGCTCGACGGCGTCGATTGGCTGCATTGGACGGGCATCACTCCGGCGATATCCGACAATGCGGCAAATATGGTCGCCGACTTGATGAAAGAGGCAAAGGCGCGCGGCATATCCGTGTCGTGCGACCTCAATTTCCGCAAAAAACTTTGGAGCCGCGAAAAGGCGAACAAGGTGATGGGCGCGCTGCTCGACGGCGTGACCTATCTCATCAGCAACGAAGAGGATTGCAAGGACGTGTTCGGCATCGAGGCGAAGGGCAGTTCTATCGAGGACGGCAAACTTTCGGCGGACGGCTATGCGGAGATAGGGCGCAGGGTGCTTGGGATGTTCCCGTCGATGAAGGCGGTCGCGTTCACGCTGCGCGAGAGTTACAGCGCAGGCCGCAACGGCTGGTCCGCGATCATGGTCTGCAGAGACAAAGTCGCAGCGAGCAAGCACTACGACGTCGACATCGTCGACAGAGTGGGCGGCGGCGACAGCTTCGGCGCGGGGCTGATACACGGTCTCGTCAATGGTTGGGACGAGGAGCGTTCGCTTGAATTCGCAGTCGCGGCGTCATGCCTCAAACACACGATAGAAGGTGATTTCAATGCGGTGAGCGAGGACGAAGTCCTCAAACTCATGCAAGGAGACGGCAGTGGCAGAGTACAGAGGTAAAACGGTAAACCTGTTGCAGAGCGACGCGGCGAGGCAACTTTACCGCAAGGCGGAGGGGCTGCCCATCGTCGACTATCATTGCCACTTGTCGCCGAAAGAGATATACGAGGACAGACCTTTCGATGACATCGGGCAGATGTGGCTCGCCGGCGACCACTACAAGTGGAGACTGATGCGCGGATACGGCGTCGACGAAAGGCTGATCACCGGCGACGCGCCCATGAAGGACAAGTTCAAGGCGTTCGCAGAGGCGACCGGCTATGCATTCGGCAATCCCATCAAGGATTGGGTTCAGTCGGAGCTTGGCTTTTTCTTCGGCGTGGAGATACCGCTCAACGCTGAGAACGCCGACGAGATCTGGCAAAAGGCAAACGAGGTCATCGTTTCGCAAAAGCTGTCGCCGCGCAAGCTGATGAAAATGGCGGACGTCGAATACGTCGCCACGACCGACGATCCGTGCGACGATCTGCGTTGGCACGAGGCGATCGCCGCGGACGAGACGTTCGGCATAAAAGTCGCGCCGTCGTTCCGTACAGATAAGTTGGTGTCGGCGGAAAAGCCCGGCTATGCCGACTATGTCCGCGCGCTCGGAGAGGCGGCGGGCGTTGCCGTCGATACGTTGGACGGGTTCAAACAAGCCGTTCGCAGCCGCATGGACTTCTTCAAGGCGCACGGTTGCAAATTCTCCGACGTCGGCGTCGAGGGTTTCCCGTCTGCGATCGCGGACGACGCGGCGGCAGCGGCGACGTTCGGCAAGCTGATGAAAGGAGACGCCGTATCGGAGAACGAGACGGACGCATATAAGGGCGCGCTCTATCTCTTCCTTGCAAAGGAATACAAGGCGCGCGGTATGGTGATGCAGATGCATCTGTCCGTGGCGCGCAATTGCAACGGCAAGGCGTTTGCCGAGATTGGCGCGGACGCGGGCTTCGACTGCGCCGCTGACCCTGTTCCTGCCGCGCGCGTCGCTCGGATGCTCGACGCGATGAACGACGCAGGCGCGCTGCCCGAAACGATACTATATTCGCTCAATCCGACCGCATATTATCCGCTGGTCACTTTGGCGGGCGCGTTCAGGGGTGTGCATATCGGCATAAGCTGGTGGTTCTGCGACCACAGACGCGGGATGGAGGACACGTTGGACACGCTGGGTGAACTCGGACACATCATGTCGCTCGTCGGTATGCTGACCGACAGCCGCAGCTTTTTGTCCTATACCCGCCACGACTACTACAGACAGATCGTCTGCAATTGGCTTGCAAAGACCGCGGGGGGCGACCTCGGCAGGGCGGAGCAGGTCGCAAAGGCGCTCTGCTACGGCAACGCGAAAGCTCTTACGGAGGGAAAATAAATGGCATTCAAAATGACTTTCCGCTGGTACGGCGAAAATGACGCTATCACGCTCGACGCGATCAGGCAGATCCCGTGCATGACGGGTGTGGTTACCGCCGTCTACGATACGCCTGTCGGCGAGGTGTGGAGCAACGAGAGCATCAACCGCCTCAAATCGCTCGCAAACGCCAAGGGCTTGGAGTTCGAGGTCGTCGAGAGCGTGCCCGTTCACGAGGAGATCAAGCTGGGCGGAGCGGACGCGGCGAGACTGATCGACAACTACAAGGAGAATGTCCGCAGGCTCGGCAACGCGGGCGTCAGGTGCATTTGCTACAACTTCATGCCCGTGTTCGATTGGCTGCGCAGCGACCTTGCAAAGCAGCTTCCCGACGGCTCCAACGCGCTCGCGTACGACCGCGACACCGTGCTGTCGCTCGATCCGCTCAAGAGCGAACTCAGTCTGCCCGGTTGGGACGAGAGCTACACCCGCGACGGGCTTAAAGAATTGCTCGGAAGATACAAGGATGTCGACGCTGAAAAGCTGTGGGACAACTTTGCGACCTTTCTCAAAGAGGTCATCCCCGTCGCAGAGGAATACGGCGTCAGGATGGCGATCCACCCGGACGATCCGCCGTGGGGCATCTTCGGCTTGCCGCGCATAATCACAGGCATCGAGAGCTACAAGCGTATGTTCTCCATCGTCGACAGCCCATACAACGGCATCACGTTCTGCACGGGCTCGTTGGGCGTCGACCCTGCCAACAAGCTGCCCGAGATGATCCGCGGCTGCAAGGACCGCATCTCGTTCGCGCATCTGCGCAACGTCAAGATCACGGGAGAACGCTGCTTTGAAGAGAGCGGACACGTGTCCGACAAGGGCAGCCTCGATATGTACGATATAGTCAACGCTCTGTACGACATCGGCTTCGACGGCTATGTCAGACCCGATCACGGCAGGATGATCTGGGGAGAAAAGGGCAGAGCGGGCTACGGACTGTACGACCGCGCTTTGGGCGCAATGTATCTGGACGGGGTAATCGAGGCTGTCGGCAAAGCCCGCGGTCAATACGTCCCGACCGTAAAATAACGACAACAAACACAGGGAGGAGAAAATGGACGCTTACAAGGACAAGGTGGTCGTCGTCACCGGAGCGGGCGGCATACTGTGCAGCATGATGGCGAAAGAGTACGCCAAGCTCGGCGCAAAGGTCGCCGTACTCGACCTCAACAAAGACGCGGCGCAAAAGGTCGTCGACGAGATAACCGCCGCAGGCGGCGTCGCCAAGGCGTATGCGGTCAACTGCCTCGAAAAGGACAGCATGACCGCCGCTAAGGAGGCGATCAACAGAGAACTCGGGCTCACCGATATCCTGATCAACGGCGCCGGCGGCAACAATCCCAAGGGCACCACGACCAACGATTATTTCGACGTCAAGGACATGAAAGATCCCGACGTCAAAAGCTTCTTCGATCTGGATGGCGGCGGCGTCGACTTTGTGTTCAAACTCAACTTCCTCGCCACTTTCCTGACCACGCAGGTCTTTGCGGCGGACATGATCGGCAGGGGCGGCAACATCGTCAACGTCTCGTCGATGAACGCGTTCCGTCCGCTTACCCGTATCCCCGCGTACAGCGGCGCCAAGGCGGCGGTCAGCAACTTCACCGAGTGGCTTGCCGTGCATTTTGCGAAGGAGGGCATCAGAGTCAACGCGATCGCGCCCGGATTCTTCGTCACCAAGCAAAACTACGGGCTGCTGTTCGACAAGGACGGCAATCCGACCGCAAGGGCGCAGAAGATACTTGCGGGCACTCCGATGGGCAGATTCGGCGAGCCGGAAGAGATCCTCGGCACGCTGACCTTCCTGACCGACGACTCCAAGGCGGGGTTCGTCACCGGCATCGTTGTGCCGATCGACGGCGGTTTCTCTGCGTATTCGGGGGTTTGATATGTACAAAATAGCGGTGATAGGTCTCGGTTCGAGAGGCCGCAATTACGGCGGACACCTCAACGCGATGCCCGACGTGCAGATAGTTTCGATCTGCGACAAGTATCAATCCAAGATCGACAACGTCAAGACCGCTTGGGGCGTGGACGACGCGCATTGTTTCACCGATGAGGACAATTTTTTCGCGCAGGGCAAGATTGCGGACGTAATGGTCATCGCAACGCAGGACCGCGACCACTACGGCCATGCGATGAAAGCGCTCGCGCTCGGCTATGATCTGTTGATGGAAAAGCCGGTCAGCCCCAACGTGGAAGAGTGCATAGAGATAGAAAAGTACGCGCGCGAACACGGCAGGAAAGTGCTTGTCTGTCACGTGCTCAGATATGCGAATTACTACCGCAGGATAAAGCAGCTGCTCGACGACGGCGTGATCGGACAGGTCAAACTGATCAAACACGACGAACACATTTCGTGGTGGCACTTCTGCCACAGTTATGTCAGAGGTAATTGGCGCCGCGAGGACGAGACTTCGCCCATGCTGCTCGCCAAGTGCTGTCACGATATGGATCTTCTCTATTGGTTTGCGGGCGCGAAGTGCAAGAGCCTGTCTTCATACGGCGACCTCAGCTGGTTTACTGCCGCCAACAAGCCCGAGGGCGCGGCGGACAACTGCTTTGATTGCAAATACAAAGACAGCTGTATCTACGAATGCGCTTATCAATATGTGGGCAGAGGGCTTAAGGGGCACAAGTTCCCCTGGGGCACCTACGCGTTCAGCGTCAGTCCCAAGAAAGAGGCGGTACTCGACGCGTTGCGCAACGGCGAGCGAGGAAAGCTGTGGTCGAGGTGCGTGTTCGGATGCGACAACGACGTCGTCGACTGCCAGACCGTCAATATGGAGATGGAGAACGGCGTCAAGATCGTGATGACCGCAAACGCGTTCAACGAAAAAGACCACCGCCACACCGAGATCCGCGGCACAAAGGGCGAGCTGATCGCCGACGATACGGGCAGCGTGATCAGACTGCGTCTGTTCGACAAGGGCAGCAAGAAGATCGTTGTCAACATCATCCCCGTCATCAAAGGGCACTACGGCGGCGACGAGGGCATCACCAAGGCGACTGCCGATCTGCTGCGAGGCAAGCTCGATCCGAACGGGCAATATACCTGGATCTCCGACACGGTCGAAAGTCACAGGATCGTCGCGGCGGCGGAGCTGTCGAGACATCGCGGCGGCGAAAAGATAGATATGTCCGAGATCCCGGACATCGAGAAATAACGCGAGAGGAGAGGTATGATCACCGCACACGGAGGAGCGCTCGGCACCGGCAGGAATTCTCGGCTGTATTTCGACAACATCAGCGCGTACAATGCCGACGCGATCGAGGTCGACGTATATAGGCGCGGAGGAGTGCTGTATCTCAGTCATTTGCCGTCGCTGTTCCGTTACCGCGAAAAGGTCACGCTCGCCGACGCGTTTGCGATCGTCAAACAGCGCGCGCTCAAGATCAATTGCGATCTCAAGATGCGCGGGTTGGTCGGCGAGGTAATCAAGCTTGCGGAACAGCTCGGCGTGACCGACAGCCTCATATTTACCGGCGCGGTCAGACTGACCGACAACGAGGCGCTGACGGCGGGGCAGGCGTGGATCAACAAAATAAAAGGCTTGCCGTATACCGCCGCGAACGTGCCCGAGATCAGGCGTATGCTGGACGGGACGGGCAATCCCCGATTTGCGGGACTCAACGTCAATAAGCGGTATTGTTCGGACAAATTTCTTGCCGCTTGCCGCGAGTACGGAGTCAAGCTGTCGGTGTTCACGCTCGACACATACAGACAGCTGTCGAGGTTCATCGGTTGGGACGTCGCCAACGTGACGACCAATCTGCCCGTAGTCGCGTCGGCGATCAAATACAGAATGCAGGAGAGGGAAGAAAAATGAGAGTGGCTGTCATAGGCGTCGGAAGGATGGGTTCACGCCATGCGGACAACCTCGCCAAGGGCGCGGCGCCCGGGGCGCAGCTTGCCGCAGTCTGCGACATCGATCCCGAAGTCAGGCGGAAAGCGGAGAACAAATGGCGCGTCAAGGCGTATGACGACTTCCGCGAACTCGTCGACTCCGCAGACGTTCAGGCGGTCGTCGTAGCGACGCCGCACTACTCGCATACGGAGATATGCAAGTATGCGATCGAGCGCGGTCTGCACACTCTCGTAGAGAAGCCCATCGCGGTTACCGCAAAGGACGCCGGCGAGCTGATAAGCTGCGCTAAAAGACACGGGGACGTGATTTTTGCGATCATGTACAATCAACGCACCAATCCTCTTTACGCATATGCAAAGAGGCTTGTCGAGGGCGGCGAACTCGGCAGGATAGTGCGCGCGGACTTTACGGTCACCGACTGGTATCGTTCGCAATACTACTACGACATGAACGGCTGGCGCGCAAGCTGGTCTGGCGAAGGCGGCGGCACGCTGATCAACCAATGCGTGCATCAGCTCGACTTGCTGCAATGGATACTCGGCATGCCCAAGACGGTGCAATGCAAGTGCCGCACCGTGGGCAGAAAGATCACGACCGAAAACGACGTCACGGCGCTGTTCGGATACGGCGACTTCGACTGTTCGTTCCGTGCGTCCACGCACGAGCTGCCGGGCGTAAACAGGTTCGAGATCGCGGGCAGCAAAGGCTTGCTGACGATCACGCGGGGTATGCTGTCTGCCAAGCTGCTGAGGATGGACGAGAGCGAGATCAATGCCCGCTCGCGCCGCGACTACGGCAACAAAGCGGACAAGAAATACCGCGTCGTGCGCAAGTTTTACGGCATAGGCAATTATCTGTCCGACGCGCTGTACGGTCAGCAGTGCAGAGCGCTGCGCGCGTTTGTTGCGGCGGCGGAAAAGCGCGATCCTTCGCTGCTCGTCGCAAAGGGCGAAGAAGGGATACGCGCGCTGTCGCTGATCAACGCGATGAATATGTCCGATTGGACGCGCACCGGGGCGGAAGTGCCCGTGGACGCGGACGCGTATGCGGCTGCGCTCGAACAAAAGAAAGAGCAAGAGAGGGCGGCACGCCCCAAGCAATAAAGAAAAGGTGGAGGAATTATGTCACAAGTCAAAATTTCAGGTTTTTACGACGAGGTGAGTTCCAAACTCGACGATCAGATCGCACTGATCAAGGAGTTCGGAGAACACTATCTTTGCCCGCGCGTCGTCGACGGCAAGAACATTGCCGACTACACGGCGGAGGAGTTTGCAAGAGACGTAAAACCGCGTCTCGACGCAGCGGAGATCAAGTTTTCGTCCATCGGCTCGCCCATCGGCAAGATAGGGCTTTACGACGACGCCGCATACGAGGCTCAGCTTGCCAAGCTGGACGAACTGGTTAAGATCTGCGAGCTTATGGGATGCAGGTACATCCGAATGTTCTCGTTCAGGGTCAAGCAGAACGGCGACTACGACGCCTATTTCCCCGTCGTCGTCAAAAAGCTGCGCGGTTTCCTTGAAAGGGTCAAAGGCAAGGACGTCATCCTCCTGCACGAAAACGAGAAGCGCATTTACGGCGATACGCCGGAAAGATGCCTTCAACTGTATACCGAGATAGACGATCCCCAATTCAAACTCGCCTATGACGCGTCCAACTTCATTCAATGCGGAGTCAACGCGCCCAAGGCGTACGATATGCTTAAAGACTACGTCGTCTATTACCACATCAAGGACTGCTCGCCGGAAAAGGTGGAAGTGCCAATCGGCTTGGGTCTGGGCGGTTATGAAGAGATGCTGCGCGATCTCGTCGTCAACAGGAATTACGACGGCTTTATGACGTTGGAGCCGCACACCGGCAAATACGCCGACCACAAAGTGCTGTTCCACATATTCGGATGGTTCACATGGATGCTGCCTTATGTCGGGCAGTGGAACAAGATCTTCAAGCGCATAGACGCGGCAAAAGGCATCGAACCTATGCAAAAGGTTTCCCGCAAAGACATCTTCACCTGGCAGTATAAAGGACTTAAAGAGATCCTCGACAAGGTCGAGAAGGAGAAAGCATGATGGACAAAGTAAGATACGGCATCATCGGCATAGGCAAGCAGGGAAGCAACTATGCCAAGAGACTCTTCAAGGGTATGGACAAAAACGGCGTGATCGCCGCGGTCTGCGACATCAAAGAGGATCGCAGGCAGTGGGCGCAGGACAACCTCCCCGGAGTCAAGGTGTTTGAGGACTACAAGGAGATGCTTGCGAGCGACGCGATAGACGCGGTCATCATCGACACGCCGCACTACGCGCATCCCGGCATTGCGATCGAGGCGCTCGACGCGGGCAAGCATGTGCTGTGCGATAAGCCGGCGGGAGTGTTCACCAAGGCTGTGCGCGAGGCAGCCGAACACGGCAAGACAAAGCCGGAACTCAAATTCGGCATTCTCTACAACCAACGCACCAACAAGGTGTACGTCAAGGCGAAGGAGATCGTCGATTCGGGCAGGCTCGGCAACCTTAAACGCATCGTCTGGATCATCACCAACTGGTACAGACCGCAGGCATACTACGACCAGGGCGGCTGGCGCGGCACCTGGGCGGGCGAAGGCGGCGGCGTGCTGATCAACCAGGATCCGCATCAGCTCGACCTGTTCACATGGCTTGCGGGCAAGCCGATCACCAAGGTGTGGAGCGTGACCAAAACGGTAGGGCGCAGGATCAACGTCGAAAACGACGTGACGGCTGTCTGCGAATTCGAAGGCGGCGCCGAGGGCGTGTTCATCACGTCCACCCACGACGCGCCGGGCACCAACAGGCTTGAGATCACCGGCGACGGCGGCAAGATGATCATCGAGGGCGGCAGCGACGTCACGATGAAGCTGACATTTGTGGAAAATCAAGTACCCGAGCCGCAGTTTTCGGAGACCAACAAAGTCTTTATGGGCAAGATCCCGACCAAGACGTACAAGTACAAGCTCAATCTCATCGACATGATAAAGGGTGCGATCGAGCAGCAGCACATCAACGTCATCCGCAACTTCTCGCTCGTCGTATTGGGCAAAGAGGACAAGCTGATCGCTCCGTATGCGGACGGTCTCAACGGCTTGACGTTCAGCAACGCGATACATCTGTCCGGTTGGACGGGAAAGCAGGTGGTCTATCCCATCGACGAGGAAGCCTACATCGCGGAGCTTGACAGGCGCATCGCGGAAGAAAAGAACGGCGGAGCAAAACAGGCATGAAGAGATATTTCAAAGACGGAGCTATGATCGTCGACGGAGCGCTTTCCGACATCGCTTATTACGACGTCAGCAACAACCGCATAACCGCGCAGTTCGACGGCAGGGGAGCGATTTCCAAGTATGCGGTCATGAACAAGTTCTCCGTGTTCAGCAACTATTATTCCATCTATTCGGTGGACGGCGTGCCGCTCGATTGGTCGGAGCCTAAAACCGTATACATGTGCGGGAAAAAGCAGGTCACGGAGCTTAAACACGCCAAGTGCGACATCAGGATCACCCAATTTCTCGATGCGGGCACAAACGCCATTTTTGTCGAGACCGAGGTCAAGGCAAAGCAGGCGATCGAGTTTTCGGACACGGTCAACTACGGCGTCAATTACAGTTCATACGTAGAGCAGCTGCTCGCCAACAGATTGAGCGCAAAGACTGTCGCAACTCTGCTTGCCGGCTTTGTCAAGAGCAAACGCAACGGGCTGACCGCGGTCAACGATCATTACAGACTGCACGGCGATGTTTTGGGCGACTTTTACATCGACTTTGCGATCAGCGACAACGCGGTCGCGCTCGAACACGAGAGGGGTTTCCACAACCAGTTCGCGCACGGCGCGAAACTCGCTGCGGGCGAAACAAAGAAGTTCCGCTACGTCGTCAGCGCGGGCACGCGCAACGACTATACGTTCAGCAGCGTGGACGACGCCTACGCCCGCTTTGACGCCGCAATGGCGGAGGCGGACGGCTACATCGCGTCTCTCGCCTGCCCGGACGGAGGAAAGGTCGCCGAGGTCAAAGGCGCCGAGTTCGCCGACGCGTACTACCGATCGCTGCTCAATTGCTCGCTTTCCAACTACAAGGAACTCGGCAAGTTCAAGGGCTTCCTCGCCGGCATAGTCTATCAATTCCCGGCAAGGACGTACTACCGCGACGCGTATTGGACGATCTTGTCCGTGCTGCCGGTACGTCCGGAGCTTGTCCGAAACGAGATCATGACTCTCGCCGGCGGCATAAGCAAGAAAGGAGAGTGCCCGTCCGCCGTCAAGTTCAATTTCCGCAACTATTGGGGCAACCACTACGATTCGCCGTCATTCTTCGTGATCATGCTGTACGACTACGTCCGCCACACCGGCGATACGTCCGTACTCAAAGAGGAGAGCGCGTGCGGCACCGTCTACGACGCGGCGCGTCTCGTCCTCGACAGATTGGGAGAGGAGACGGATGACACCGGGCTGCTTGTAAAGGGCGGAGAGTTCAACCGCCGCGATTGGTGCGACAACGTGTTCAGAGGCGGCTACGTCACCTACGACGAGGCGCTGTACGCCCGCGCGCTGTTTGCCATGGCGGAGCTGTCCGACATACTCGGCGTTTCGGGCGACGGTTGGTACTCCAAGTACAACAGAGTTAAGAAGTCGATCAACGACCTGCTCTGGGACGATGGCAAGGGCTGGTTCGTCAACTATAAGGACGGGGACTTTGTCGAGGACAACCTGTCCATCGACACCGTGCCGATGATATTGTTCGGGCTGTGCGACGACGCAAGGGCGAAGTCGGTGCTTGCGAACATGGAGAAGTATTTGGAGTCGGACAAAAACAAAGAGCAGATCGCGGGCGATTGGGGCACGCTGAGCGTATATCCGTTCTACAAGCGCGCAGCGGACATCGTCCAAAAGTCGTCGTTGCCTTATTACTACCACAACGGCGGAGATTGGCCCTATCTGTCCGGCGTCTACGCGTATGCCAAACTGATGCACGGTATGGACTATGTCTATCCGATGACCCGCTGGTTCGAGTACAACTTCGACAAGGGCAACTACACGCCCGTCGAGTTCTATTCGCCGCTGCATCAACAGGGCAGTCTGCTTCAGGCGTGGAGCAGCACGGGCGCGTTCGTCATGAGCTATCCGGACGGAAAGTTCTTCGACAAACAGCTCACTCAAAGACAAAAGTGACGAAAGTCGCAAAAATAGATATCACAAAGTGATGATCGGGAGGTTATGAATTGGAAAACACGATCGACAACGCTCAAGAGTTGACGCAGTTGGCGCCCGACGGCGGAGCCGATAACTCCGCTGCCGACGACAGTAAGCTGATCAAGCAAAAGTTTCTGACCACAAAGGACTATGTGCTGTTCGCGCTCGCGAGATTCGCAAGCAGCGCGGTCACCGGTCTCGTTCAGGGCTACCTGCTGTTCTTCTTCACGGTCTGCGTGGGCATCTCTCCGACGGACGTCGGTTTGATGTTCCTGATCACGAAGATCTTCGACGGACTCAACGATCCCGTCATGGGCATGATCGTCGACAAGACGCGTACCCGTTGGGGCAAAATGAGACCGTACCTCGTACTCGGCGCCGTGCCGTGGGCGATAGTCACAATCATGCTCTTCCTGCCGGTCACGAGCTTCTCGAGCGGCGGCAAGATAGCATGGATGTACATCACCTACATACTGTACGACGTCACCGGTACCATCGTCGGCGTTCCGCTCGACGGCATCCCCGCGGTCGCGTCGCCCAACATGGATGAGCGCTCCAAGATGATCTCGGTCAGCCGTATCCTCGGCTCGATCGGCGAGCAGTCCGCGCTGGTGCTCATCTCGATCGGCTTGCTCATCAGCAACGACGACTACACCAACACCTATATGGTCACC
>CALWKU010000054.1 GCA_944381345.1 uncultured Christensenellaceae bacterium | reverse complement strand
ATGGTAGAATTTGTCAACGACGAACAGACCTTGCTCGACAAACTCGCCGAGGTGAGGGCTGCGCAGGCAAAATTTGCGACCTACACGCAGGAGCAGGTGGACAAGATCTTCTTCGCCGCCGCTATGGCTGCCAACAAGGCGAGGATTCCCCTTGCCAAGCTTGCCGTCGAGGAGACGGGAATGGGCGTGGTCGAGGACAAGGTGATCAAGAACCACTACGCTTCCGAGTACATCTACAACGCGTACAAGGACGTCAAGACTTGCGGCGTACTCGAATATGACGAGGGTTTCGGCATCAAGAAGATCGCCGAGCCCGTCGGCGTCATCGCTGCGATAATCCCGACGACCAACCCGACTTCGACCGCGATCTACAAAGCATTGATCGCGCTCAAAACGCGCAACGCGTTGATCATTTCTCCGCATCCGAGAGCCAAAAAGTGTACTATCGCCGCGGCGAAAGTCGTGCTTGACGCCGCCGTCAAGGCGGGCGCTCCCGAGGGCATCATAGGCTGGATCGACGAACCCACCGTTCCCCTTTCGGGTATGATCATGAAAGAGGCGGATCTCATCCTTGCGACCGGCGGTCCCGGCATGGTCAAGGCGGCATACGGTTCGGGCAAGCCGGCTGTCGGCGTCGGACCCGGCAACACCCCTGCGATCATCGACGAAAGCGCCGATATCCGCATGGCTGCCGCTTCGGTCGTCCACTCCAAGACGTTTGACAACGGCATGATCTGCGCGTCCGAGCAATCGGTCGTCGTCCACAAGGCTGTCTACAAGCAATTCAAAGAGGAGATGCAGGGCAACGGTGCATACTTCCTTACCCCCGCGGAGACGGAAAAGGTGCGCAAGACCATCCTCATCAACGGCGCGCTCAACGCCAAGATCGTCGGCCAGCCTGCGGTCAAGATCGCCGAGATGGCGGGCGTGAAAGCTCCCGAGGGCAGCAAGGTGTTGGTCGGCGAGGTCACGAGCGTCGACATCTCCGAGGAGTTCGCCCACGAAAAGCTGTCCCCTGTGCTTGCGATGTACAAGGCGGAGGACTTCGACGACGCGATCGCCAAGGCTTCAAAGCTCATCGCCGACGGCGGTATGGGTCATACCTCGGTGCTTTATGTCAATACAGAGACGGGCAAAGAAAAGCTCGCCAAGTTCGAGGCGGCCATGAAGACCTGCCGCATTTTGATCAACACCCCGTCCGCGCAGGGCGGTATCGGCGATCTTTACAACTTCAAGCTTGCTCCGTCGCTGACGCTTGGCTGCGGCAGCTGGGGCGGCAACAGTGTCAGCGAAAACGTCGGCGTCAAACATCTCATCAACATCAAGACCGTTGCGGCAAGGAGAGAGAATATGTTGTGGTTCAGAGCGCCTGAAAAGGTGTATTTCAAAAAGGGCTGCCTGGGCGTTGCGCTCAAAGAGCTTAAATACGTGATGAACAAAAAGAAGGCGTTCATCGTCACCGACTCGTTCCTGTTCAAGAGCGGTTTTACAAAGGCGATCACCGACCGCCTTGACGAGATGGGCATCGCCCATACCACTTTCTTCGAGGTCGCGCCTGATCCGACTCTCGCCTGCGCTCAGGAGGGCGCGAAAGCGATGAGAGCGTTTGAGCCTGACGTCATCCTTGCGATCGGCGGCGGCTCGGCTATGGACGCCGGCAAAATCATGTGGGTGCTGTACGAGCATCCCGAAGCTGACTTCCAGGATCTCGCCATGAGATTTATGGACATTCGCAAGCGCGTCTACACCTTCCCCCATATGGGCGACAAGGCGTACTTCATCGCTATCCCGACCACTGCGGGTACCGGTTCCGAGGTGACGCCGTTCGCGGTCATCACCGATCAGGAAACTCAGACCAAGTATCCGCTAGCGGACTATGAATTGATGCCCGATATGGCGATCATCGACGCTGACCTGATGATGAGCATCCCCAAAGGGCTGACCGCTGCGTCCGGTATCGACGCGCTGACCCACGCACTCGAGGCGATCGCGTCTATGATGGCGACCGACTTTACCAACGGCATTGCGATGAACGCGACAAAACTCATCTTCGAATATCTGCCGAGAGCGTACAAACTCGGCGGTCATGACGCCGAGGCGAGAGAAGAGATGGCAAACGCGTCGTGCATGGCGGGTATGGCTTTCGCCAACGCCTTCCTCGGCGTCTGCCACTCGATGGCGCACAAGCTAGGGTCTTATCACCACATTGCGCACGGCGTCGCCAACGCGCTTATGATCGACGAAGTCATCCGTTTCAATGTGGCAAAGGCGCCGACCAAGATGGGTACATTCCCGCAATACAAGTATCCCGACTGCGCGAGGAGATATGCCGAAGTAGCCTCTTTCATCGGGATCACCGGTAAGACGGACGACGAAAAAGTCGAAAAGCTCATCGCAAAGATCGACGAACTCAAAGCCGAGATCGGTCTGCCCAAGACCATCAAGGACGCGGGCGTCGACGAAAAGGACTTCTTGGCAAGGCTCGACAGCATGGTCGAAGACGCGTTCGACGATCAATGCACGGGCGCGAACCCCAGATATCCGCTTATGAGCGAGATCAAGCAAATGTATCTCAACGCCTACTACGGAAAATAATTTAGATGCTGTCTGCCGAATATAACGAAATTCGTGTTTTCGGCTTTCGGCATAGTTTCTCCGCTCAGCTTTGATTCACTTCACAAGGCATTCGCAAAATCGCGAATGCCTTGTTCGTTCATAGGCGCACGCGGAGAACAAGCCTTGCGCCGATAAGAGCGGAATTTCATTTCTTCGGCAGACATCGCTGCTCGTCACCTATAAGTAGGCGCACGCGGAGAATAAGCATTGCGCAGCAATACAGTATTTGCGTTTTTTCGGCAAACAACACCCGCTCTTCTCAAAACACCTTCGCCTTGATAGAAATTACTTTGCGCTTTCCTCGACGAATTTGCCGAAAACTTTCTCCATACTTCTTGAGTTTCGTATTGTTTGCGGAAAGATGTCTTGACAAAGTGTACCGGCATCACGTTGTAACTGTTTGTAATGTTATAGCGCAAATTTGTAAAATTTTCGATATGGGATCGGATATCGGCTTATTCGGTTTGACAACTCGGGCGAGGATATGGCAAAATATTGCCGTGGAGGAATTATGAAAAGCAAAAGGATTTTTTCATTGATCATAGTCGCCGCATTGATATGCGCGTTTGCGGTCGGAGTCGCGGCGTGCGGCGGAGACAAGCCGTCGATCTCGTTCGACGACGATTTTTCGGGCGCGTCAAGCGACGATTACGAGTTTGACAGCGATTTGTTGGGAATATCGGAAGGCGACGCGGTCGATAACATGAGCGCGTACGATCTCATCATGGCTGCATACTCCAATTGGTGCGGCGACGACGGCTATGTCCGCCGCGAAAGGTTTGTCTTTACGGCGGATCTGTATGGAAAGATGAACGTTGCGACGCGCAGCACCGATCTTTTGCGCAAGGTGGACGGGGAGAGCATTTATTCCCAGGAGGTCATTTACGGCACAGGTATTGATGGCGGCACAAAGGCGATCCGCTACTACTTTGACGGGCAAAACGCGTGGGATTCGGAGAATACGGACAAAGCATGCATCTCGGAAGGCGATTCGGGCGTCCCGACGACTACCGATTGGGGCGGATATCGCCCGTATGCCGGCGACGTCGCCGAGCAAAACCGCGTGCTGACCGAGCATTTGACCACCTACGACTTTTCCAAGCGAGACTATCTTTCGGACAAGCACAACGACGCCGTCTATATGGTCGACAACGTCTACTATTGCACGATGACGATAGACTGTTCGATAGAGATGATGGACACCGTCCACCGCGCCGCTAAGGACGAATTCCTCGCCAATACCGGAGCGAAGGACGAGGGATTCTCGATCGAGGACACGACGATCGACTTCGCGATCGCCATGATCGACGGAAAGTATAAGTTCGTCGCATGGAAGCGCAATGAAAATTATTCGGGCAAACACAGCAGTCTTCCCGCGGAAGTCGTATGTTCGCAGACGTGTTACAGCACCTACTCGTACGAAGGCTACGAGATCACCGAAGAGTTGCCGGTTTGACGGCTTGGTTTGAACGATACGCAGGGCGTGCCTTGGGGCGCGCCCTTTTGCAAGCGAGCGAGCGGCAAAAATAATATTCAACAAATGTGCAATAATTCTTGCGCATTTCGTCAATAAGTATTATTATATTATATGAGGGCCGAGGAGGAAACTATGACTACGCGCAAAGAGGACAAACGCAGCATCAAGTCACGCAACGCGATCAAGGCGGCTTTCAAGCAAATGGTCTTGACGCACGACATGTCCCGCATCGTCATCAAGGAGTTGGCGGAACTGGCAGACGTAAACCGCAAGACCTTCTATCTTCACTATGCGGACATCAATGACGTTCTCGAGGATGTCGAAAACGACTTGCTCGAAGACATTCGCGCGATAATAGGCAAGTTCGATTTCAAGGCGATCGTCTTTGATCCGTATCCGCTGCTGCTTGCGATCAGCGACGGGGTCTCGGGAGAGAACGACGACTTCAACAAGCTGCTTTTTTCCAGTACGATCAGCAACAATCTCATCGACAAGATCAAAAATTTGTTCAAGCAGGCGTTCAAGGACACTTTTGAGCAGATCTTGCGCGACTCCGCCGGGACGGAGATCGTGCTGACATTTGTCATATCGGGGGTCGTGGACGCGTACCGCGCGTGGTATCTGTCCGAGAGGACGATCGGGCTCAAACAGGTTGCGCACGAACTTGCGGAAGTTATCTCAAAGGGATTGGGTGACGTGATCAAGGTGAATTGATGGGTCCCGGGACTATTGTCGCGTTTTCGATATGCATAGCCGTAGCGGTCGCCGTCGTCGGCGTCTGTCTTTGGCTGATCATAGAAAGATCCACTTTCAAGGGAGGTAAAAGTACCGAATATTGGACGCTTGCCACCCCGCATGACGAACGCAGGATTGTGACGCTCGACAAGGAGAGCGGACGCGATTTTGTCATTCTCAACTTCACCGACGTACAATTTAACGACATTCTCGACATAGGCAAGGCAGACTTCACCTATGCGACGATGGACGAGCTGGTCAGACGCGTTCATCCCGATCTTATCACCGTCACCGGCGACATCGTGTGGGCGCTGCCGTTCACGAGGCGGTCGGTGATGCGCTTTGTCATGCATATGGACGGCTATCGCGTGCCTTGGGCGCCTGTGTTCGGCAATCACGACGCCGAGGGCAATTGCGATCTCAATTGGATCGCGGATAAGTTTATTTTATCGCGCAACTGCATCTTTTCTAAGGGACCGGGCAACATCGGCGGCGTAGGCAACTATGTTATCAACATCAAAGAGGACGGCAAGGTCGTGCATACGCTGTTTATGCTCGATTCCAATTCCTATCGCTACTATCCCGAACTCGACAAGACAAAATACGACTTTGTTCAGCCCGCTCAAATCGGGTGGTATCGCTGGCATTTGCACGGCATCGCCGCCGAAAACGGCGGGGTAAAGCCGTCGTCGACAGTGTTTATGCACATACCTTTGCCGCAATTCAAGACCGCTTACGAGGAGTATCGCAAGAGCGGCTTCTCGCCAGAGATGGGATTCGGCGTAAATAACGAGCGCGTAAATTGCGCGCCCGTCGACAGCGGCTTTTTCGACGTCATCAAGGCGGAAGGCAGTACGCGCGACGTCGTGTGCGGACACGACCACATCAACGACTCCTCGATCGTTTATCAAGGCGTTCGTTTGACATATGCTCTCAAGACGGGAGATCGCTGCTATTGGCAGGACGACGGAATGATGAACGGCGGCACGGTGCTGCGCGTCGCTTCGGACGGCTCGGTGACGACCGAGCATTGCTACGTCAACGACATCAAGCGCAAAAGCAAATGAAGTGCACTTTGTGCCCGCGCGCCTGCGGTGCGGACAGGGCGTCTCAACTCGGATATTGCCGCGTCGGCGAGCGCATGAAGATAGGGCGCGCCGAATTGCATTTTTGGGAAGAACCGGTAATTGCTCCGCACGGAAAGAGCGGTGCGATTTTTTTCGCAGGGTGTTCGTTGGGCTGCGTTTATTGCCAAAATTTCAGCCTCAGCCGAGGCGAGGGATATGAGATCTCGCAAGAGGAGCTTGTCGAGACGATGAAACGTCTTGAAGGCGAGGGCGCGGACAACATCGAGTTTGTCACCGGCAGTCACTACATTCCCGGGATAGCTGCCGCTTTGCGCGAGTATCGTCCGTCCGTGCCCACCGTGTTCAATTGCGGCGGATACGAGGGCGTGGAGCAATTGAAGCCGCTCGACGGCTTGATCGACATCTATATGCCCGATTTCAAATATTCCGACTCCGCTGCCGCAACGAGGTACAGCAACGCGCCCGACTATCCCGCCGTCGCCGTCAAAGCGCTCAAAGAGATGAAGAGGCAGGTCGGCGCGACGCTTGTCGAGAACGGCGCGATGAAGCGGGGAGTGCTGGTGCGGCATCTCGTGCTGCCCGGCGGCGTGCGCAACAGCTTAGGCGTCTTGGACATCCTCAAAAACATCTTGGACGGCGACGACCACCTGTCGTTGATGAGCCAATACGTGCCTTTCGGCGACGCGCACGGTTTCCCCGAAATAGACCGCAAACTGAAGCCCGTGGAATACAAGGCGGTCGTAGCCCGCGCCGAAAGACTGAACTTTCGTCGCGTACTAGTGCAGGACGCGGACAGTGCGGACGAGAGTTTTATCCCCGAGTTCGAAAGCGAAAAGGGGAGCGGAGGGAACACGCGGCGTTAAACGGACAGCGCGGCAAAGAGAGCGGCGCGCAGGCAAGACATAAACGCGCGCAAAGAGACAAAAAAGAGGCACGCCTTCGGGCGTGCCGTCATTTTGCGGTTCGACTCACTTGTACCAAGTCATATCGGTCGGGATCTGCAGTCCGGGAGCCATCTCCTTGTTGTAGGTGAAGTACTTTTCCCAGAAGTTGACGGACGATCCGCCGAGACTAATGCCCGCTTTGATGCTGCCCTCCCAGCTGTCGTCGGTCGAGTAGTAGCGGAACAAGCCGCAGTCCCACACCTCGCACTTGATCGTCTGATAGACAAATACGATGTCGTCGCTGTTCGCGGAGTTGCGGGTGGACTGGGTCGCAAGGGTGAGAGCATTTGTGGTGACGTCGACGACCAATTCGATCTCATAGTAGCCTTCGGCGTCGTTGTGGGTCACCTTTGCCTCTTTGAGCGTTTTCGCGTTGATTTCGCTGCTGTTGGTCTCAAAGTAGCTGTTGCGGTAATATTCGTCTTTCATAAATTCTTGGATTGTCATCGATTCAACATCGTCACACTTATCCCAATTTATGTAGGGCTGATCGGTGTAGAAGTTGTTGAGCGAGTAATCGGGGTCGAGACAGCTCGTGCCGCCCTCTTGCCTGTACATCGTCACGCCGTCGGGCGTATATTTGCGGTTGCCGTAATCGAGCAGCGCTCTGCAAGCCGAGACGATGAACGAAAAATTTCCTCCGTCGCCAAGCCTGCCGCTGACGACTTCGCCCATGGTCTCCATATACATAGCCGCGCCGTCCTTGATGCGCACTTCGCGCACTTCCATCGATCCGGATGCGTCTTCACCGATCGTGATGGTGGCGACGCCGTTGCCGGTCGCCTTGTTGGCATAATAGTCTACCTTTGCGAGGTTTGCGTTTGCGAGATTAAAGAGGTATGCGGCGGTCGCCTCGACGTCGGCGTCGGCGACGGATTCCTCCGAAAATTTGATCAATTTGCTTTCGTCGATGGGGTCAATGCCTTCTATCGCTTGTTCG